>JAHCIA010000001.1:0-300416 GCA_026129465.1 Flavobacteriales bacterium | reverse complement strand
CCCATCGCCCTGGTGGCCGAACCGGCTGGCGGCCTGTGGAGCGGTACCGGGGTGATCGAAGAGGTCTTCTACCCAACCCTCGCCGGTGCCGGCACCCATGTGCTCGCCTACTTCTATGAAGCCCCGGAGGGTTGCTCCAACACCGCCCAAATGGAGGTCATACTGGCGGATGCCGCCACGGTGCAAGGACCTTCGGCGTCCTGGATCTTCTGCCGCAGTGGTGAGCCGGTCACCTTCAGCGGTTTCCCGGCCGGCGGTACCTGGCAGGCCCCCCTGGATGAGAATGGCGTATTCGATCCCGGTTCCACGGCCCCGGGCGAGTATCCCGTGGGCTATACCTACACGGATCCCGCAGGCTGCGTGCTGCAGAGCGGCCCCGCCACGTTGCAGGTGCTCTTCGATGCCACGGTGGTGATCGACCCGGTGGGACTGGTTTGCCTGGACGGCGGACCGGTGACGCTTACGGGGAACCCGCCGGGAATATGGGGGGGCGCCGCATCGGGCTTCGGCTCCATGGCCCTCTTCGATCCCGCATTCTGGGGCGAAGGTCTGTGGACGGTGACACTCACCTCGGAACCTGAAGGCTTCTGCGCAGGCACCGCCACCATACATGTGGAGGTGGAACTTTGCACCGGGCTGGAGGACCTGACCGCACCCCTGGGGCTGTTGGTGGCGCCCAACCCCTTTGCCACAGGTTTCTGGGTGGAAATGACCGGCGAGGGCCCGCTGACCTACGAAATTCTGGATGCCATGGGCAGGTCGATCGACCAGGGCTCAACAGCGGCGGATACCGCCCGGCCCCTTTGGCTGGACCTTTCCGGCCAACCTGATGGCACCTACCTGCTTCGGGTGGTGCGCCATGGGCGGATCGCCCATGCCCGGTTGGTGAAAGCGGGATAAGTCGCAGGCCGGGACCGCGTGGCGGATCCCTTGGAGCACCTAACTTTCAACGCCCGCCACAAAAGCCGGGCGCCACCGCCATGATCGCCACCCAGATCCGCCAGAAGGACGCGCGTTTCTACTTCGTGTCCTACCCCGCCGAGGACATCCTGCGGCGTGTGCGCTTCATCAGCCGTTTCTATGCCGAGGGCGAAAAGCCCATCAGTGCGGACGAGGCGGGCAAGGGCGACGAGGTGGCCGGTTTCATCCAGCGGATCGAACGCAGCGACTCGGCTTTCCAACGCAGCATGTCGCAGGGCAAGATCAAAGCGATACGCAACTTCTACGAGACGGCCGTGGCGCAGCCACCGATCCCGGGAACAGTGCTCCTCTTCAGCAGCGACATCCTCGAGTTCAGCCCGCTGGGCAACCTCAGCAACGTGGGCGACCTGAAGGAACCGCGCGAGAAGTATCTCATCATCGACGGGCAGCACCGCCTGGCCGCACTGGAGTTCTACCTGCGTTCGCATCCGGACGAGGCCCGCACCATCCACGTGCCCTGCATCATCTTCGATGGGGAGAGCGAGGACTTCGCCACGGAGATGTTCGTCATCATCAACAGCACACCCACGCGCATCAACAAGAGCCACCTGATCGACCTGTACGAGCGCGTCAGTTGGGAGAAGCCCGACAAGCGGCTGGCGGCGAAGGTGATCGAAAGGCTGTACAACGAGCCGGACAGCCCGCTGCGCTACCGCATCAATCGCCTGGGCAACCGCAGCAAACAGGAGAAGTGGATCATGCAGGCGGAGCTCTTCAACGAGGTGCACCGCTGGGTGGCCCGGGGTCTGGACAAGGGCGAGAAGGTGAACGCCGCCGCGGTGGAAAGGCGCTATCGCATCATCCAGGAATTCCTGCGGGCCGCGAAGGCCGCCTTCGGCCATGCCTGGGGCGACCCCCGCTACCACGTGACCAAGCCCGTGACACTGAAGGCGCTGATACGGGTGTGCGCCGACCTGGCCGCACGGGACCGGGGCGACGACAGTACCCGTGAGGCCCGCTGGACGCAACGCCTCAGTGCCGCCTGGGCCGAAAGCGTGCGCGATTTCCGGGACGAGGGCTTCTACGAGCGCTTCGCCGCCAAGGGGCAGGTGGAACGCGTGGGCAAGGTGCACAAGTACCTGATGGGGAAGTTGGGGTCGTGAGGGTGTGACCCCACACGAACCCTCAATCCAACCCCAGCGTGATCTGTTTCCCCGGCTCGTAGCCGATCATCGGGTCCTCCGGTGAGCGTTCCACTTCGTCCGCGGCCTGCTGACGGCGGAACTGCTTCATCGGGCTCTCCTCCAGGCCTTCCTCTTCGGGCGCCTCCAAGTTGCCGATCTCCTCTTCGGTGATGAGCATGCCCTGCACCTCTTCCAACTCCGGCGTCATGGGGATGAAGACCGGCGTGGAGAGCGTCAGTTCCTTCACCTTGTGCGGCGTGAGGCGGTTGCCCAGTGCCTTCACGCCCTTCACACCGATGAAGGCGGCCAGGTCCACCTCCTCGTCCTCGCGGCTGGTGCTTCGCTTGTCATAGGCCACATGCAGCACCGGTTCGGGCATCAGGCTGTGCACGGTCAATTTACTGTCCGGGTGGTCCGTGATGAAGCCCACTGGATCGCGGGCGGGTTCCACCAGGAAACGCTTCACATTGAACTGCTGCTTCTCCCCTTCCCAATAGACGGCGGTGACCACCTCCTTGGGGTTCCATTTCACCACGGTGATCGTATCGTCCGGGAAATGCGTGGTGAGGACGAAAGGGAACAGCTGATAGGTGCCGCTCCTGGTGATGCAGAGGATACGGTCCTCGCCGGCGAAGCGGCCCAGGTATCGGCCATGCCCGGTGTCGTTGAGGCGGCGCACGGTCTCATCGAACCAGATGGGGATGGCGCCTAGCGTGCTGGCACCGCGTTCCTTCTGGGTGATCTTCTGCACCATGTGGCGCGTAAGCAGATTGCCCTTGCTGCCCCGGCCTTTCACGGCCAGCTTGGCGAAGTCCACGTCGAACTTGTTCTTGCGCAGATTGGGTCGCGCACGCAGCGTCACCTGCACCACCTCGGCGGCGCCATCGGGGTTGGCGGTGAAATACTCCACCCGGCTGCCTTTGGTGCCATTGGTGAGGTCGTACTCCTTGTCGCGCGTGATACCCGTGACGGCGAAGCGCTTCATGTAGAAGGCACCCTTGGGGCCATCCTGGTAGATCATGTGGTAGATGGTGCGCTCGTCGTTCTTCTTCCAAACGCCCACGTGCAGGATGCCTTTCCCGATGAACTTCTTGTCCGCCACTTTGGTCACGAGCATGGTGCCATCTTCCCGGAACACGATGATGTCGTCCAGATCGGAACACTCGCCCACCAGCTCATGGTTGCGCAGGCTCCATCCGGCGAATCCCTCGGCCTTGTCCACGTACAGCTTGCGGTTGGCCACGGCCACCTTGGTGGCCACGATGGTATCGAAGGTGCGGACCTCGGTCTTCCGCTCGCGGCCAGCGCCGTACTTGCGCTTCAGTTCCTTGAACCAATCCACGGCATGGTCCGTCAGGTGGGCCAGTTTGTCCTTGGTCTCGAGGATGCGCGTGTCGAGTTGCTTGATGTGCTCATCGGCCTTGAAGCCGTCGTACCTGCTGATGCGCTTGATGCGGATCTCGGTGAGGCGCACGATGTCGTCCTGCGTCACCGGCCGCTTGAGCTCCTTCACATGGGGCTTGAGGCCCTTGTCGATGAACTCGATCACCTGCTCCCAGGTCTCAGCCTCCTCGATCTTGCGGTAGACCTTCTTCTCGATGAAGATGCGCTCCAGCGAGGCGAAGTGCCATTGCTCCTCCAACTCGCCCAGTTGGATCTTCAACTCCAGCTCCAGCAAGCGAAGCGTGTTCTCCGTGCTGATGCGCAGAAGCTCCTTCACGCCCACGAAGCGCGGACGCTCCTGCAGACCATTGCCGGCGGCTTCGATCACCACGGCGTTGGGCGCTATGCTCACCTCGCAGTCGGTGAAGGCGTAAAGGGCGTCGATGCTGGTATCCGGACTCACGCCGGCGGCCAGGTGGATGACGATCTCGGCGTGCTCGGCGGTGTTGTCCTCGATGTGCCGCACCTTGATCTTGCCCTTCTCGTTGGCCTTGATGATGCTCTCGATGAGGCTGGTGGTGGTGGTGCCGAAGGGGATCTCGGTGATCACCAGGGTCTTGTTGTCCTCCTTGCGGATGCGCGCCCGGCAACGGATGCGCCCGCCACGCTCGCCCTCGTTGTAGTTGCTCGTGTCGGCCATGCCGCCCGTGGGAAAGTCGGGCACCAGGTCGAAGGAGCGCTTGCGCAGCACGGCGATGCTGGCATCGATCAGCTCGTTGAAATTGTGGGGCAGCACCTTGCAACTGAGGCCCACGGCGATGCCTTCGCCACCCTGTGCCAGCAACAGCGGGAACTTCACGGGCAGGTGTACGGGTTCCTTGTTGCGGCCATCGTAGCTCAACTGCCACTCGGTGGTCTTGGGGTTGAAGACCACCTCGCTGCCGAATTTGCTTAGGCGTGCCTCGATGTAGCGCGGTGCGGCGGCGCTGTCGCCCGTGAGGGTGTTGCCCCAGTTGCCCTGGCAGTCGATCAGCAGGTCCTTCTGGCCCAGTTGCACCAGCGCATCGCCGATGCTGGCGTCGCCGTGCGGGTGGTACTGCATGGTGTGACCGATGATGTTGGCCACCTTGTTGTAGCGGCCATCATCCAGCTCCTTCATGGCGTGCAGGATGCGGCGCTGCACGGGCTTCAAGCCGTCGTTCAGCGCGGGCACCGCACGTTCCAGGATCACATAGCTGGCGTAATCCAGGAACCAGTCCTTGTACATGCCGCTCACCGAGAACGTGTTGCTCGCGCCGGCCCCGGGAATGCCCTTGCCGTCGTCCGCTCCATTCCCGGCCCCGCTGGCCAGCTCATCCATTTCTTCACTCATGGGCCCGATCCTATGTGCCGCACACGTCGTTGCGTGCGCCAATGCTGCCGAGATTCGTCAAACGTATCTCCCAGCAATACTCGGTGCCCTGCTGGGAAAAATTGGTGACCAGGTCGAAGTACCCGTCCAGGAGTTCGTTGGAGGGTACGTTAACCGTACCGCTGCCGCCTGTGATGCGTACGCATTCCAGCGTGAATGTGGTGTTGCGCAGCAGCAGGTTCCGGTCCATGCGGATGCGCTGCGTGAGCCGGCGGTCCAGGCCTTCCGGAGTGAGGATCTCCTCTACGGTGGTGCTGTGCAGGCTGAAGAGTGGCGGGCCATCATAGGCCGGGTCGAAGGGGTTGTAGGTGAGGTCCTTCAACTCGTCCTTCACACAGCCCGTGCCCAGCAGGGCGATCATCAAAAGGGTGACAGCGGTCCTCATCGTGCCAGGGGAATGGTGATGGCGGTGGCCCAATGCCCCCCCTGCCTGCCGGGCAAATAGGCGAGTCCCTCGAAACGGATGCGCTCCTTGTCCTCGAATACGGGCTGTGGCCATTGTGCCGTGCGCTTGAACCGCCACCAGGTGAAGCCGGCACTCAGCACCGTCACGCCCGCCGAGGCGATGGCCATGTCGCGCGCCTGGCGGAAATCCCGTTTGTGGGCAGGTATGATCTCCTCCTTGAGCACCGTGATATCAGCAGGCACCACACTGTTCTCGTAGGTGGCCAGGTCGGTCTCCAGCTGGCGGTGTGCCTGGCGATAGCCGTTGTAGGACACGATCGTCCAGGCCACGGCGCCCACATTGATCGCCACGGGCCAGGTGCGTGCCCAGCGCCGTTTCTGGACGTGGGCGTCCAGTTCACCGCGGAACGTGAGATACTCCTGGCTGTAAGGCAGGCGCAAAACGAAGTCGGTGGTGCGTCCGGGGACCACCTGCAAAGTGGTGTCGACGATGGTGCGCGTGGGCGCCCAGATGGCGAAGTGGTGCGGGCCGCCACTCAGCGTCACTTCTCGTTGCTGCATGCGGAACCGGCGGTCCACCACGAACTGGAAGTTGTCGCCAGGATCGATCAGCAGCCGCAGCGTGCCGGTGTCCTGGGCGTGCAGAGTTGTGCCCATGTGGGCATGCGAACATGCGAGCATGAACAACAATACCAGACCACGAAGCCCCCATGCGCACATGCCCACATGGGCACATATCCGCATGCTTCCCTCGTTGATGCGTGTGTCCTGCCTCATGCCTCCTCCTCCACTTCGTCCAGCTTGCGCGCGATCACCTTCACGGGATCGATCTTCATCTCCTCCACCAGGTCCTTCTCCACACGCAGGTTGCCGATGATGAATTCCTGACGCTTGGGTGTGTTCTTGCCCATGTAGAAATCGAGCAGGTCATGCACCACGGCCTCCTTGGTGATCATCACCGGCTCCAGGCGTATGTCCTCACCGATGAAGTGCTTGAATTCGTCCGGGCTGATCTCGCCCAGGCCCTTGAATCGCGTGATCTCGGCGCCCTTCCCCAATTTCAGGATGGCCCGTTGCCGCTCCTCGTCACTGTAGCAATAGATCGTCTCCTTCTTGTTGCGCACGCGGAACAGCGGTGTCTGCAGGATGTAGAGGTGGTCGTTCTTCACCAGGTCCGGGAAGAACTGCAGGAAGAAGGTCATCAGCAGCAGGCGGATGTGCATGCCGTCCACGTCGGCGTCGGTGGCGATGACGATCTTGTTGTAGCGCAGGCCGTCCATGCCGTCCTCGATGTTGAGCGCGGCCTGGACCAGGTTGAACTCCTCGTTCTCATACACCACCTTCTTGGTGAGGCCGTAGCAGTTGAGCGGTTTGCCTTTCAGGCTGAAGACGGCCTGCGTCTCCACATCGCGGCTCTTGGTGATGCTGCCACTGGCGCTGTCGCCCTCGGTGATGAAGAGCGTGGTATCGCCCTTCTTCGGATGGGGCTTGGGGTCGTTGAAGTGGATGCGGCAGTCGCGCAGCTTGCGGTTGTGCAGGCTGGCCTTCTTGGCGCGTTCGCGGGCCAGCTTGCGGATGCCACTAAGCTCCTTGCGCTCGCGCTCGTTCTGCAGGATGCGCGCCTGGAGCACCTCCGCGATCGGCGGGTTCTTGTGGAGGTAGTTGTCCAGCTCGCGGCCGATGAAGTCGCCCACGAAGGCGCGCATGCTCTGGCCGTTGGGTTCGATCTCCAGGCTGCCCAGCTTGGTCTTGGTCTGGCTCTCGAACACCGGCTCTATGACCTTCACGCTTACGGCCGCCACGATACCCGTGCGCACGTCACCGGCCTCCCAGTCCTTCTTGAAGAAGTCCTTGATGGTCTTGGCCACGGCTTCTCTGAAGGCGCCCTGGTGGGTGCCACCCTGGGTGGTGTGCTGCCCGTTCACAAAGCTGTAGTATTCCTCGCCGTAGTGGTTGGCATGGGTGATGGCCACCTCGATGTCGTCGCCTTTCAGGTGGATGATCGGGTAGAGTGGCTCGCCGTCCATCTTCTCTTTCAGCAGGTCCAGCAGTCCGTTCTCGCTGTGGAACTTGCGGCCATTGAACCAGATGGTGAGGCCCGTGTTCAGGTAGCAATAGTTCCAGAGGAGCCGCTCGATGTGCTGGTCGCGGAACTGGAAATGCCGGAACATGTCGGGGTCCGGCTCGAAGACCACACGCGTGCCGTTGCGCTCTTCGGTCTTCTGCAGCTTCTCGTCCTTGCGCAGCACACCACGGTCGAACTCGGCGCGCTTCAATTGGCCGTCGCGCACGCTCTCGATCTTGAAATAGTGGCTCAACGCGTTCACGGCCTTGGTGCCCACGCCATTGAGGCCCACGCTCTTCTTGAAGGCCTTGCTGTCGTACTTGGCTCCGGTGTTGATCTTGCTCACCACGTCCACCACCTTGCCCAGCGGCACGCCACGGCCGAAATCGCGGACCTCCACGCGCTTGTCCTGTATGGACACCTCGACCTTCTTGCCGTGGCCCATCACGAATTCATCGATGCAATTGTCCAACACTTCCTTCAGCAGGATGTAGATGCCATCGTCATAGCTGCTGCCGTCGCCCAGCTTGCCGATGTACATGCCGGGGCGCAGGCGGATGTGCTCCTTCCAGTCCAGTGACCGGATATGCTCTTCGCTGTAGGTGGTCTCGCTCATCGATCGATAGGGTGCGGCCCGGGTCCCGAAGTCAGTTCGGGCACTGGGCGGCGGGGAATGCCTTGTCCGTGTCATCCACCGGAATCCCAGCAACGGCGGGGCTTTCAGCGGGTGGACGAAGTTACGCCGAGGTTACCGGAGCGGGCGGGCGGGGGTTATGAACAGGGAGGGGGAGTTTTCAACAGGCGCCAGCCACGGATGCGGTACCTCGCCACCACGATCGCGGGAAAGAAAGCGGCCTTCGCCCTTGACCGGACGAAGGCCGCCAGCATGCACATGTGTACGCCTCACGGCATCTGCTCCACCAAGGTATTCGTGGGCAGCGAGCCGCCCACATTGCTCAGGATGGGGTCGCGGTCGTTGCCGGGGCCGGTGTACTTCACCAGCCCGTCCATGGTGATATCAGCGAGGTGATAGCCACTCACCGTGTTGGAAGGCACTGTTCCCCCGATGAGCTGGAGAATGATGTCCCGGTCGTTGAACTGACCGGTATAGCGCAGGATCTGGTCCGTGAGGGCATTGCCTGCCCAGAGCAGCATCACCGATCCAGAGGTCTTGCGGGCACTGGTTCCCCAGGTGGTGGTGGCGGATTGGGTGAGGTCGACCGTGACGGCGTTGGCGGACAAAGCATATCCCTGACCGGTCATGGCGCCCAAGTGGTTGCGGTGGCGGATGGCCACACGGTAAGTGCCGGGGTTCACGCAGAAGCCCACGGGGGACGTGCCATCGAGACCGACCACATCCCCATCACGTTGCAAAAGGGCGGCCTTGCGTTCCAGCACTCCCCACGGCGACGTGTTGGACCGCAACTCCACCACCACCCAATCCACGATGGCGTTCACCCCTGTGGTGGCTAGCACACCCGCACTGATGGAGGTGGCGCCCGATATCGTCCAACCCATGGCACTGTACGGCTCCTGCAAGGGAATGAGGCCCTGGGTCCGCAAGCCGTCGGACATCAGGCCGGAGCCTTGGTAAGGGCCATCGAGGAGCGCTTTGGGACGCACGTTCACCTTGGGCACCACTTCGCATGGCGGATCCAAAGTGGTGAATTGGATCGGCGCGCCGTAGAGCGAGTTGCCACCGGCACAGCGCGTTCGTACGCGGCATTCATACAAGGTGGACCAGGCGAGGCCCGTGAGCATATGGCTGGTGCCCGTGATGTTGGACACGTCCGTCCATGCGGGCGCGCCCACCGCACGCCATTGCAGGTCGTAGCCCGTGGCGGCCTGCATGGGCGACCATCCGATCGTGGCGCCATTGTACAGGATGTTCGAGGCATTGAGACCGTTGGGCACTCCGCAACCTTGGGCTCCTGTGGTGTTCACCGTTAGCAGGTAGCACTGGGTATTGCTGCTGGCATTCTGATAGCCATAGACATGCGCGTAGTAGGTACCTGACGGCGCATTGGCGTAGTTGATGGACTCGCTGGTGGTGCCGCCATTCTGCGAGATCGCCAGTTGCCCTCCACCAGCGTTCAGCAGGCGCAGGTCGTAGTCGGCCGGCAGGTTGCTGAGCGACATCACGATATTGGCGGTCTGGTCCAGCGTAAAGCTGTAGTAGTCCACGTCGGAGGAACTGGCGATCTGTGCGTTGATGGAGGCCGGGAGCGCGACGGGCGCCGCGGCACCGATGGTATTGTTGGGCTCCAGCGCGTCCGGGCAGGGCACCAGGGTAGTGAAGGTGTAGGAGGTTGTCCACGCGGAATTCTGCCCCGAACACACCGAGCGCACCTGCACATCGTAGGTGGTGCCTGTGGCGAGCCCCGTATAGGCGTGGGTCGGTGATGCGAGACCGTTGGTGGTGGTCCATGACCCACTGGGCGAGAGCCTGCGGCGGATGGAATAGGTATCCGCACCGGTGTTGGCCCACACGAGGGTGGCCGTGGTGGTGCCGATGTTCGATGCTGTAAGACCAGGGGGCGGCCCGCAGGAAGAACCGCAGGTGGGCAGGCAATTGCCGCCGTTCACCGCGTTGACGATGACCGCGGTGGGTTGCGGACCGAAACCGTTGGCGAATTTGATCGTGCTGGACGTCAGGTGGCAGTAACTCATGATGGTGCCACCGACATTCGAGGGTGGTATCGGTCCGGTGGGGCAGCCACCTTCCGGATAGCCCGCTACTTGTCCGCAGCCATCGATGGCCGTGTTGTTCCCGTTCCAGGCGCAGGCGTGGGTGTGCTTCGATCCCATGTTGTGGCCCTGCTCGTGCGTCACCACCTCCACACTCCAGCTGTAGGTGGGCACATTCTGGTAGCTGCTGTTGATTCCGCTGTAGGCCATGCGATAACGCGCTTGACCGTTGCAGAGGGTGTTCAACCAGGCCACGCCGCCATAACCGGCCAGGTCCAGCAGGTGGGCCAGGTCGCCGTTGAAACTGGTGCGGTAGTCGCCGAATTGATTCAGACGGCCGCTGGAGCTGTTGGCATTGTATGGACTGGGCGTGGTCCACACGAAGACCTCATTGAGCACCACGTCGATGCCATCGTTCGCGAAAAGGATGGCCGTCTGGTTGAACAGACCCGTCACATAGTTCGTGGCGTTGGCCACATTGCCCTTGTTCAGGAAGATATCGTGGTTCACCTCCCAATAGAACCTTACACAGCGCAGGGTCTTGGGCACACCCTCGGAGCGCACTTGCGCGGGCGTGTAGTCAGGGCCGCCGTCCGGGGTGGCGCAAACAGCGCCGTGCGTACCCAGCAGGTCGCTGTCACGGTAAAGCACATGGCGGCCTTGGATGTCGTTTTCCAGACGGCCCAGCACCAATTGGCCTTGCTCATCGGCCAATAGACCCATGACCTCATCACCGAAAACGCTGATCGCCGCCAATGACCCGGCACGGCCGCGGATCATGCCCCGGTAGTGCAGGCCCGGTGCTCCATGGATCTCCTCGCCACTGCTGGTCACCACCTTGAATTCGTCCGTCACGATGTCCACACGCTCCAGGTCCAGGATCAAGGTGCCCTCCTGCGATGGCAGTTCCATGGCCACGGTGGTGCCGGCCATCGCGGTCAGGAGTGGTATCCGTGCGGCATCCAGGCGCAGCACATCGGCACGTGTCAAGGCCGACTGCCAGAGCAGGTCCGACGATGGCGTAGGCTGCTCCATCTCGAACAGCGAGGCGGAAGGGAAGGGTTTGCCCGCACCCTGCAAGGCTTGGATGTGTTGCGCCACCTGTCCCGGTCCCTGGGCATTTGAACCCAGTCCCAGACCGATCGCCAGAACAAGAAAGAGTAAGAATGATCGCATGCGCGTGCTTTATGGTGGTGCTGCGTGCCGGGCCAAAATAGCCCGCGAGCGTGCCTTGCAACGCGGGTTCCCTGCTCCGGGATCGACCAAGCGACCGGTAAAACGACCGGGATCCGAATAATTTCGATGGACAACACATAAAGCCCGACGGAAACGGGTAGGAACGCCCGTACTCCGCTGGGACACAGGGTTCAGCGAAGACCCCGCTTCGCGAGCAAAGGTTCCACACGCGGCTCACGGCCGGTCAAGGCGCGGTAGAGCTCCTTGCCATCGCGGCTGCCGCCGTTGGCGAGGATGAGCCCCCAATAGTGCAGACCATTGTCGCGCGTCATGCCGCCGTTCTCCTGCATCCAGGCGTAGGCATCGGCCTCCAGTACCTCGCTCCACAGGTAGGCGTAGTAACCAGCGCTGTAACCGCCGCCCCAGATGTGGCTGAAGTAGGGTGTGCGGTAACGTGGCGGCACCACGTCCAGCGCGATGCCGTGCTTCATCAATGCCTCGGCTTCGAAGGCCAATGGGTCCGCCACCTCGGGGGCATCGGCGGGCAGCATGTGCCACTCCAGGTCGAGCAGGGCTGCGGCCAGGTACTCGGTGGTGGCGTAGCCTTGGTTGAAGCGTGTGCTGGCCAGCAGCTTCCCAGCGAGCGCCTGGGGCATCGGCTCGTTGGTCTTGTAGTGACGGGCGTAGCTGGCGAAAACGGTGGGCTCCAGCATGAAGTTCTCCTGGAACTGGCTGGGGAACTCCACGAAGTCGCGTGGCACGTTGGTCCCGCTGAAGTAAGGGTGCTTCACGCGGCTGAGCATGCCATGCACGCCGTGGCCGAACTCGTGGAATAGCGTGCGCACATCATCCCAGGAAATGAGCGCGGGCTCGCCAGCGGGCGGCTTGGCGTAGTTGCAGGTGTTGGTGATCACCGGCAGCTCGTCGAGCAGGAAGCTCTGGTCCACGAAGCCGCTCATCCATGCGCCACCCTGTTTGCTGTCGCGGGCGAAGAAGTCGCCATAGAAAAGGCCGATGCCCATGCCGTCGGCATCGAAGATCTCCCAGGTCCGCACATCGGGGTGGTACACGGGGATGTCGGCACGCTCCCGGAAGGTGATGCCGAAGAGCACTTCGGCGGAATGGAACACTCCGTTCTTCAATACGCTGTCCAGTACCAGGTAGGGCTTGATGGCGGCTTCGTCCAGCTCGTATTCCGCCTTGCGCACCTGCTCGGCGTAGTAGTCCCAATCCCAGGGCATCAGGCGCGGGGCCTGACGGTTCGTGGCGGATCTGGCGTACTCCCTGTCCATCATCGCCTGCAACTTGGCGGCTTCCGCCTGTGCGTTCTTCACCGCGGCGGGCACCATGCCGGTGATCAGGTCCAGCGCGGCCTTCGGGGTGCCTGCCATCTCATCGGCGAGCACATAGGCCGCGTGATCCTCGTAGCCCAGCAGCCTGGCGCGCTCAGCGCGGAGCTTGGCCTGGCGGGCCACACCTTTCAGGTTGTCGTGGGCGTTGCCCTGTGACCCGCGTGCGATGGAGGCTTTGTAGACCTGTTCGCGCAGCACACGGTCCTTCAGGCTCGCCAGCACGGGCTGCTGCGTGGTGTTGCTGAGGGTTATCAGCCACTTGCCTTCCATGTCCTTGGACTTGGCGGCGTCCGCAGCGGCGGCGATCTCCGCTTCGCCCAACCCTTCGAGGCGCTTCACATCGTCCACCACCACGGCGCCGCTGTTGGTCTCGGCCAGCACGTTGTCGCTGAACGCTGTGGAGAGTTTGGAGAGTTCCTCGTTGATGGCCTTGAGGCGCTTCTTTCCGGCCTCATCGAGCAGCGCACCACCACGCGCAAAACCGGTGTAACGGCGCTCGATGAGACGCTTCTCCACGGAGTCCAGGCCCAGTTGCTCGCGCTGGTCGTGCAGTGCTTTGATCCGTGCGAAGAGCCGCTCGTCCATGGCGATGGCGTCGGCATGTGCGGCGAGCTTGGGCGAGAGCTCAGCGCGGATCTTCTGCAGCTCCCCGTTGGTGCGCGCGGAAACGAGCTGGTACATCACCGAACTGGCGCGGTCCAGCAGGCGTCCGCTCTTCTCCAGCGCCTCGATGGTGTTGGCGAAGGTGGGCGCCTCGGCGTTGGTGGCGATGGCCTCCACTTCCTCCTTCTGGCGGCGCATGCCCTCCTCGATGGCGGGTTTGAAGTACTCCTGACGGATCCAGTTGAAGTCCGGCGCGTTATACGGCAGACCGGTGTTCACGAAGCGGTCGAATTCGATGTCCGCGGCGGTGGTGCCGGATCCAGGTGAAGTGCAAGCGGTGTTCATCAGCAGCAGACAGGTGATGGGGATGATGGATATATCGGAGCTCGGTCGCATGGCATGGTCCTCGAAGGGCGTGCGAAACTAAGCGCCACGCCGGGCCGCCGACCGACCGCTGCCACCGGTTATCTTCACATGCCATGGACGGCCCTTCCACCCACGACCTCGATTGGGCGAGCGATCTGTTCAAGGTGCCCGTGGAGGACCTTGACGCGGAAACGATCCGCCAGAAGCGGCACCTCTTCCACAAGCACTACCACCCCGATCGCTTCGCGCATCTGAAGAATGCGGAACTCGACGTCCTGCTGAACGAGGTGTACCGCGACATGTTGGACCGCTTGCGACGGGTGGAAGAGCATCTGCTGCGCACCGGCCATGAGTTGCATGTGGACCGGGACAAGACGCCGCCACTGAGCGCCGTGGACCTGGAGATCCAACTGACCACACATGACAAGGACCTGAAATACCGGCTCTTCGGATCGCACTTCCGCTGGTTGGAGCGCGGGGAGCGCTTCCGCATTCCGGGCTCCAACGCCACGCTCACCTCGCCCGGCGCGCACCGGGGCAACGTGGTGGGCTACAACGAGCATCTCCACATCTTCCTCACCTACGGCAGCGGCGATCCTCTGGACGAGATCGTCATCTGGCTCTACAGCCGGATCGTGGGCGTTGTTTCCGCGCTATGGGTGGATGGGCAACGCGTGGAGGTGGAACCCAGGGCCATGTTCAACGCCATGGCGCGCATGAAAGTGCTCGATCACTGAGACCGATCAGACGTTGAACAGGAAGTGCATGACGTCGCCGTCCTGCACCACATAATCCTTGCCTTCGGTGCGCAGCTTGCCGGCCGCACGGCATGCGGACTCACTGCCGTACTTCACGAAGTCGTCGAAGGCGATCACTTCGGCCCGGATGTATCCCTTCTCGAAATCACTGTGGATGACGCCTGCGGCCTGGGGCCCCGTATCGCCCACGTGGATGGTCCAGGCGCGCACCTCCTTCTCACCCGCGGTGAAATAGGTCTGCAAGCGCAGCAGCTTGTAGGCCGCACGGATCAGCTTGTTCACGCCGGGCTCGGCGAGGCCCATGTCGGCCAGGAACATCTCGCGTTCCTCCGGTGTCTCCAGCGTGGCGATCTCGGCCTCGGTGGCGGCCGTCACCATCATCACCTCGGCGTTCTCGTTGGCCACGGCTTTCTTCACGGCATCCACATAGGCGTTGCCGGTGTTGGCGCTCTTGTCGTCCACATTGCACACGTAGAGCACCGGCTTGGTGGTGAGCAACTGGAACTCATTGAGGAGCGCCGGATCGGTGTTCGCATCGATGGCGGCACGGGCGCTCTCGCCCTTGAGCAAATGTTCCCGGATCCGGCTCAGCAGCTCGAAGCGCCGCCTGGCCTCCTTCTCGCCGATCTGCGCCTGCTTCTCCACCTTCTTGATCCGCGCCTCCACCGTTTCCAGGTCCTTCAATTGTAGTTCGATGTCGATGACCTCCTTGTCACGCACCGGATCCACGCTGCCGTCCACATGCACCACATTCGGATCGTCAAAACAGCGCAGCACATGCAGGATGGCGTCGCATTCACGGATGTTGCCCAGGAACTGGTTGCCCAAACCCTCTCCTTTGCTGGCCCCCTTCACCAGCCCGGCGATGTCCACGATCTCCACCGTGGTGGGCACCACCTTCTGCGGCTTCACCAACCCGGCCAGTTTGTTCAGGCGCTCATCGGGCACGGTGATCACGCCCACATTGGGCTCGATGGTGCAGAAGGGAAAGTTCGCCGCCTGTGCCTTGGCGTTGCTCAGGCAGTTGAACAAGGTGCTCTTGCCCACATTGGGCAGGCCTACGATGCCGCATTTCAGGGCCATGGTGGATCTCGCGTGATGCTTGAAAAACGGCGGCGAAAGTAGGCCGATCGCCGCTGGGATACTTTCGCCAGATCATTCTTGGAAGCATGGCGATCGACGTTACCCAGGCGCGCGCACTCACACCAGGCTGTGCCCAGGTGCTCCATTTCAACAATGCCGGCAGCAGTTTGATGCCCACCCCCGTAGTGGAAGCGGTGAAGGCGCACCTGGACCTGGAAGCGCGCATCGGTGGCTACGAGGCGGCGGCCGAAGCGATGCGCAAGTGGGAACACGCTTACGATGCCATCGCCACCCTGTTGAACTGCTCGCGCGACGAAGTAGCCATCACCGAGAACGCCAGCCGCTCGTGGGACCTGGCCTTCCACGCATTGCCCTTGAAGCCCGGCGACCGGATCCTCACCGGCCATGCCGAGTATGTGAGCAACTGGCTCGCCTTCCTGCTGGTGAAGCAGCGCACGGGCTGTTCCGTGGAATTGGTGCCCGACGATGAACAAGGCCAGATCGATGTGCACGCGCTGCGCCGCATGATGGACGATCGCGTGAAGCTGGTTGCGCTCACCCATGTGCCCAGCAGCAACGGTCTGATCAACCCGGCGGAAGAAGTGGGCGCCATCGTGCGTGGCAGCGAAGCCCTATACCTGCTGGACGCCTGCCAGAGCGCAGGGCAGATGCCGCTGGACGTGCGGGCCATCGGTTGCGACATCCTCAGCGCCACCGGGCGTAAATTCCTGCGCGGACCTCGCGGCACGGGCTTCCTGTATGTGCGGCATGCGATCATGGACCGGTTGGAGCCGGTCTTCATCGAACACTGGTCGGCCACCTGGACCGGCCGTGACACCTTCCGATGGCGCGATGATGCCCGGCGCTTCGAGACCTGGGAGAAAAGCTTCGCGAACGTGATCGGCCTGGCCGAAGCGGTGGACCATGCCCTGCATTGGGGACTTGGCGCCATCGCGCAGCGGGTGCAGGGGCTGGCGGCATCGTTGCGCGTAGGGCTTGACACCCTGCCCGGCGTGGCAACGCGCGACCCCGGCTTGCGCAAGAGCGGCATCGTCACCTTCACCGTGGATGGGCAGGACGCCATGGCGATCATGAAGCGACTGGCCGCGCAGCGGATCAACGTCACCGTGGGGCGCAAGGAGATCGCGCGACTCGACCTGGAGGAACGCGGTTTGGACAAGGTGGTGCGCGCGTCAGTGCATTATTTCAACACGGAGCGCGAGGTGGAGCGATTCGTGGAGGCCATTGCGCAGGAGCTGCCGTAAGCGCTCCACTTTTCAGCAGTTATCCACGATCCCCGGCCGCTGCGGAGCCCCCCGGCTACTTTCGCGGCAAGCCGATGACCGGCATTCCCCGCATGGCCGTCCCCTCCCCTTCCGCCTCCGCCACCATGGCCGACCTCGACCACCTGAAGCGCATCACCGACCAGGTGCGCCGCGACATCATCCGCATGGTGCATGCCGTGCAAAGCGGCCATCCCGGCGGCTCCCTCGGCTGTACCGAATTCTTCACCGTGTTGTACTTCCACATCCTGCGGCACGATCCGAAGAACTGGACCATGGACGGCCGGGGGCAGGACCTCTTCTTCCTGAGCAACGGCCACATCAGCCCGGTATGGTACAGCGTTCTGGCCCGCAGCGGATATTTCCCCGTGGGCGAACTCGCCACCTTCCGCAAGATCGATTCGCGTTTGCAGGGCCACCCCACCACGCATGAGGGACTGCCCGGGGTGCGCATGGCCAGCGGGTCGCTCGGCCAGGGCCTCAGCGTGGCCATCGGTGCCGCCATGGCGAAGAAGCTCAACGACGACGACCACCTGGTCTACAGCCTGCATGGCGACGGCGAACTGCAGGAAGGCCAGATCTGGGAAGCCGCCATGAGCGCCGCCGCGCACAAAGTGGACAACCTGATCAGCACCGTGGACTGGAACAACCGCCAGATCGACGGCGATGTGGACCAGGTGATGCCGCTGGGCGATCTGAAAGCCAAGTGGCTCGCCTTCGGCTGGGATGTGGTGGACCTGCCCCACGGGAACGATCCAGCGGCCGTGATCAAGGGGCTGGAAGAAGCCAAAGGCCGAACCGGCAAGGGCAAGCCCGTGGTGGTGCTGATGCGCACGGAAATGGGCCAGGGCGTGGACTTCATGATGGGCACGCACAAGTGGCATGGCGTGGCCCCCAATGATGAACAGGCGGCCAAGGCCCTGGCGCAATTGGAAGAGACCCTTGGCGACTATTGAGCGCCATGCACGCGATCGGCACGCTTTTCCGCGTTGACAGGAAAGACCGCCGCCGCATGGGCAGCACCAAACGTTTCCTCTTCCCGGTCCTGCTCACCTTCGTGAGCACGCTCCTATTCGCGCAGCCGAGGCAGGATGGCGACTCCCAGCCGCCGCTCACGCGCATGCTCTTCGTATTCGATGCCAGCAACAGTATGAACGCCTTCTGGGGGAACAAGACCCGGTTGGAGGTGGCCAAGGACCTGATGCTGCGATCACTGGACGAATTGGAAGGCAAGCCCGATCTGGAGCTGGCGCTTCGCGTCTACGGCAACCGCAGTCCCATCTCCGGCGGCAAGCAGGATTGCGACGACACCACTTTGGAAGTGCCCTTCTCGGCCAACAGCGCCCCGGCCATGCGCACCCTGATGAAAGGCCTGCGCGCCGTGGGCACCACCCCCATCGCCCGCTCCTTGGAGCGTTCGGCCGACGACTTCCCGGCGGCCACCACACCGGCTGGATCGCAGCCCAAACGCGGGGAACGCGCCATCCGCAACGTCATCATCCTCATCACCGATGGCATCGAGGCCTGCGACGAGGACCCCTGTGCCGTGAGCCGCGCACTGCAATCCAAGGGGATCACGTTGAAACCCTTCGTCATCGGTGTGGGCCTGGAGGAAGCGGAGAAGTACACGCTTCGCTGCATCGGCAACTTCTTCGACGCCGACACACCGGAACTCTTTGAGCACGTGCTGAAGATCGTCCTCTCGCAGGCCCTCAACACCACCACCGCCCAGATCGACCTGCTCACCGACGAAGGCAAGCCCTTGGAGACCGATGTGCCGGTGACGCTCTACGACCAGCGCACGGGCCAGATACGCTACCACATCGTGCACACCCTGAACGATCGCGGCCAACCGGACACCCTGATGCTCGATCCGGTGCTCACCTACCGCGTGGTGGCCCACACGCTTCCGCCGAGCGAGTCAGGCGAAGTTCGCCTGAAACCCGGCCAACACAACACCATTACCCTGCCGGCCGGCCGGGGAACGCTGCGCTTCAAGGTGGGTTCAGGCCCTGCGGACGCGCACGTGATCCAGACCATCGTGCGGCGCAAGGGCGACATGTCCACCCTGCATGTGCAGGAGCTCGGCGCCGAGCAGTTGTACAGGACCGGCCTGTATGACCTGGAGGTGCTTACCCTGCCGCGCCTCGCCATTCCCGATGTGCGCATCGAACAGGGCAAAGTGACGGAGATCGCCGTGCCGCGCCCCGGCGTATTGAATGTGCTGGCCGCCACCCCGGGCCACGGCGCCATTTTCGTGAAGCGCGATGACCACTTGGAGTGGGTGGCCGATCTGGACGCCACGGTCACCCGCATGCAATTGCGCCTGTTGCCCGGCAAGTACCAGGTGACCTACCGCAGCCGCAACGCCAAGCGCACCGAACTGAGCCTTACCAAGGAGATCCTCATCGAAAGCGGACGATCCGCCACCCTTTCCTTCTGACCATACCCCACACCATGAGCACCTACCCCGTACGCGACAAGAAGGACACCCGCAGCGGCTTCGGCGCCGGCCTGCTCGAACTGGGCCGCACCAACCCCGATGTGGTGGCCCTGTGCGCCGACCTCACCGGCTCGCTGAAGATGGACGCCTTCGAGAAGGAGTTCCCCGATCGCTTCATCCAAGTGGGGGTGGCCGAAGCCAACATGATGGGCATCGCGGCGGGACTCACCATCGGCGGCAAGATCCCCTTCACCGGCACCTTCGCCAATTTCAGCACCGGCCGCGTGTACGACCAGATCCGCCAGAGCATCGCCTACGCCGGCAAGAACGTGAAGATCTGCGCCAGCCACGCGGGCCTCACCCTGGGCGAAGACGGCGCCACGCACCAGATCCTGGAGGACATCGGGCTGATGCGCATGCTGCCAGGCATGACCGTGGTGGTACCCTGCGACCACGACCAGACGCGACAGGCCACGCTGGCCATCGCCGCGCATGAAGGTCCCGTCTACCTGCGTTTCGGCCGGCCCAAGTGGCCTGTGTTCATCCCCCAGGACATGCCCTTCGAGATCGGCAAGGCACAACTGCTGGTGGAAGGCGCCGATGTGAGTCTCTTCGCATGCGGCCACCTGGTGTGGAACGCGCTGCGCGCCGCCGAGGAACTGGCCGGGGAGGGTATCCGTGCGGAGGTGATCAACGTGCACACCATCAAGCCGCTGGATGAGGCCGCCATCCTGGCCTCTGTGCGCAAGACCCGTTGCGCGGTGAGCTGCGAGGAACACAACCGGCACGGTGGGCTGGGCGACGCCATCGCGCAATCACTGGCGATGCACGCGCCCACACCACTGGAATACGTGGCCGTGCAGGACACTTTTGGCGAAAGCGGCACACCGGAAGACCTGCTGCGCAAGTACAAGCTGGACGTGCCCGACGTGGTGGCCGCCGCCAGGCGGGCCATCGCCCGCAAGTGAGCCTGGGGCCGCTGGAGGATACATGGAAGAAGCCTCCGACAAGGAACTGCTGGACCTGCTGCGCGCCGAGGGATCGCGGCACTACGGCTTCAACCTGCTGGTGAAGCGCCACCAGCAGCGGCTCTATGCGTTCATCCGCCGCATGGTCACCGACCATGACGAGGCCAAGGACGTGCTGCAGAACACCTTCATCAAGGCCTGGAACGGGCTGGACGGCTTCCGGGGAGACGCGCAACTCTTCAGCTGGATCTACCGCATCGCCCACAACGAATGCCTGGACCACCTGCGCCGTCTGCGCCGCGGCCTCTTCGTGGACCAGGAAGCGGTGCTGGAACGCCTCACGGCCACGCTGGACCATGATGAACATTTCAGCGGTGAGGAGATCGAAAGACGCCTCCAGCGCGCAGTGATGCGCCTGCCCGACAAGCAACGCGCGGTGTTCACCATGAGGTACTTCCAGGCGATGAAGTACGAGGAGATGAGCGCCATCACCGGCACTAGCGTGGGCGCACTGAAGAGCAGCTATCACATCGCCATGAAGAAGGTGGAGGAATGGGTGACCACCGATCGAACCAAATGAGCGGGGACGCGTCATAGACCCGATATGCCCATGGACGACCACCGCGAACACGAGGACCTCGAAGGACGTGCGCCCACGCTGCATCGATTGCATGGACGCGACCCCTTCCGTGTGCCGGAGGGTTTCTTCGAGCGCTTCCCGCATCAGGTGCAGGCCACCGTGGTGGAACGCGGTCGATCATCGGCTTGGCCGCGTCTCTTCCAAAGTGCTGGCTGGCGCATCTCGGGCATCGGCATCGCCACGGCGATGGTCCTGTTGCTGCTGCGCACCTGGTCGCCGGATGGAACAGCCCATGGTGATGTGGCGGAACCGCAGGATGAGGAAGTATTCGACCAGGACCTCTGGATCGAGGACGCCTGGTACCTGTTCGATGACCCCCAGGACCTGATGGCGGAAGCGGCGGTCGGCTGGAGCGACGACGAGATCGCCTATTACCTGCTGTCCACTGACCTGCCCCTTGACCTCTTGACCGAACGACCATGAGAACCTTCATCCACTTCCTCGCGATCGCGGCGTTGCTGACCGCTTCGGCATCGGTGACCGCACAACCCGGCGGTCCGCCGCCACCGCCCAGCCCGGAGCGCCTCAAGGAGATCAAGGCCCAGAGGACCGCCTACCTCACCACCAAGCTCGGCTTCAGCGTGGAGGAGGCGCAGCAATTCTGGCCGCTTTACAACGAGTTCGATGACGCACGCCATGCGTTGCGAGAACAGATGCGCGAGACGCACGAGAAACTCGGCGACAAACCCACCGAGCAGCAGGCGAAGGACGCGCTCGCCAAAGGGCTTCAGACCCGGCAGCAGGAGGTGGATCTCGAACGCACCTACCAGGAGCGGTTCATCAAGGCCATCGGCGCCACGCGCACACTGGAACTGCACCGTGCCGAACGCGATTTCAACCGCGAAGTGCTGCACCGCTTCCGCGAGCGCGGCGGACCTGGCCCGGAGGAGCGCAGAGGACCACCTCCGCACAAGCGCTGACCATCGCTGTTAGGCTGCCCGGGGCGAACTTCGTCCCCACATGGCTTTCTCCCCATTCGCGCACCCGCACGGTCTGGCCGGCACCAGCCCACATCCGTTGGGCTTGGATATAGTCCATGCGGAGGGCTGCTGGCTGACGGCGCGCGACGGGAAACGCTACCTGGACCTGGTGGCGGGCCTGGCGGTGAACAACACCGGCCACCGGCATCCCCGGGTGATGGCGGCGATCCGCGAACAAGGCGAGTGCTACCTGCATGTGATCCCCTATGGCGAGTTCCACCTGGAGCCGCAGGTGCGCTTCGCGGACCGGCTCACCGGCCTGCTGCCTGAAGGGCTTGATGCGGTCTACTTCGTGAACAGCGGTACCGAGGCCATTGAGGCCGCCCTGAAGCTGGCCAAGCGGGTCACCGGCCGCACCGGACTCATCGGCTGCCGCCGCAGCTATCACGGGAGCACGCACGGTTCGCTCAGCCTCACGGACAACGAGACCAAGAAGTACCGCAACCGCCCGCTGCTGCCAGATGTGCGGCAGATCCCATTCAATGGCCATACGGGCTTGGCACTGATCGGTCCTGGCACCGCGGCCGTGGTGGTGGAACCCATCCAAGGAGATGCGGGCGTTCGTGTCCCCGATGCGCATTGGCTGCGGGCCCTGCGGGAACGATGCGATGCCACCGGTGCCCTGCTCGTGTTCGATGAAGTGCAGACCGGCTTCGGGCGCACGGGAAAACGCTTCGCCTTCGAGCACAGCGGCGTGGTGCCGGACATCCTGGTGCTGGGCAAGGCCCTGGGCGGCGGCCTGCCCATGGGCGCGTTCGTCGCCTCGCGCGAGCGGATGGACCTGCTCACGCACGACCCGGTCCTGGGGCACATCACCACTTTCGGCGGGCACCCCTTGGTCTGCGTAGCAGGGCTGGCCGCGCTGGAGGTGCTGGAGGAGGAGCGTTTGGCGGAAAACGCCCGGCGCATGGGCGCGCTCTTCAAGGAAAGGCTGAAGCACCCGGCCATCCGAGAAGTGCGCGGCGAGGGCCTGATGCTGGCCATGGACCTCGGCGATGCCGATCGGGTACAGCGCACCGTGCATGCCTGCCTGTACCAAGGCGTGCTCGCCTTCTGGTTCCTCTCCTGCCCGGAGGCCTTCCGCATAGCTCCGCCGCTCACCATCTCCGAACAGGAGGTGCGGCAGGCTTGCGACACCATTCTGGGGGTGCTGGACGCCAGCGGCCACTGACCCGATCGCCCTGAACGATCCGCCGTTGCCCGTGTTCCTGTTACCGGTGGCAGCATGGGCCATCCGGCTTCCCTTCACATGGCTACCTTGCGGCCCCTTGACGCGCGTACCGAACGAAACCTGTCCAACATGATGTCACGTGTACTCCTGGCCGCACTGGCCGTCACCGCCGCCTTGGCCGCGAAAGCGCAGGAAGCGACCCATCTCTGCCACACGAGCGAGATCCGACAGGAACTGCTGAAGCAATATCCCTGGATCGCCGAGATCGAGGCGGCCAGCGAGGCGGAGATCCGCGAGCTGATGCTGAACAACGCCACCCTGCGCGACGATGAGGTGATCATCACCATCCCCATCGTTTTCCACATCCTGCACCAGGGCGGTGCCGAGAACATCAGCAACGAGCAGATCCTCGATCAGATGGTGGTCCTCAACCGGGACTTCCGCAAGCTGAACCCGGACATCAGCCAGGTGATACCCGCCTTCCAAGGCATTGCGGCCGATTGCCGCATCGAGTTCGCCCTGCCCACGAAGGACCCCTATGGCAATTGCCACAACGGCATCGACCGCATCCGCACGGTGCAGACCTTCCTGGGCGAGAGCAGTTCCAAGACCAACCAATGGCCACGCGACAGGTATCTGAACGTGTGGGTGGCGCGCATCCTCATCGGTGGTGCGGCAGGATACGCCTACCTGCCTGCCAGTGCGGAAGGCTTCCTGCAGATATTCGACGGCATCATGATGTTGCAGAACTACACGGGCAGCATCGGCACCAGTTCCATCGGCACGTCACGCACCCTCACGCACGAGGTGGGGCACTACCTGAACCTGCAACACGTCTGGGGGGACAACAACACCCCTGGGCAGGTGTGCGGCGATGATGGCGTGGAGGACACCCCGATCACCAAAGGCTTCACGAATTGCCCCAACGCCGAGGCAAGCAAGGTGTGCGATCCGGAGATCTACGAGAACTACCAGAATTACATGGACTACTCGTACTGCTCGCGCATGTTCACCGAGGGCCAGGCCGAGCGCATGCGCGCCACGCTCTTCGCCACCACCGCCCAACGCAACAACCTGTGGACCGAGCAGAACCTGATGCTTACCGGCGTGGCCGAAGGGCACCAGGCCACCTGCCCGCCCGAGGCGGACTTTTACGCCCTCGTCGGCAGCAGCCTCACCAACCCCTCCGTGCCATACAACGCCCTTTCCTGCACCGGCGCCCAGGTGCGTTTCATGGACAACTCGCACAAGGCCTTCGCAACCACCTGGAACTGGACCTTC
Source organism: Flavobacteriales bacterium (assembly GCA_026129465.1). NCBI lineage: Bacteria > Pseudomonadati > Bacteroidota > Flavobacteriia > Flavobacteriales > Flavobacteriales bacterium. The sequence continues at coordinate 276,255 of JAHCIA010000001.1, read as the reverse complement.
GAGGGCGGCACACCGGCCACCAGCACCGAGCGGAACCCCACCGTGACCTACGACAGCCCCGGGTGGAAGAAGGTGACCCTGGTGGTGGGCAACGCCCATGGCACCACCACCAAGGTGGACGAGAACGCCGTCCTCATCAGCAACGCGGGCGACGGCTGGCAGGTGCCCTACATGGAGAGCTTTGAGGTGAGCAACACCCTGCACCCTTACCTGGCCTACAACCACGACCTGAACCACACGAAGTGGGACCGCTTCAATGGCGCGGGCCATTCGGGCAGCGCCTGCGCCAGGCTCAACAGCGGCGATCGCAACCCCTTCAACATCATCAACCCCGGCAACCACCGCGACTACGATGAGATGGTGTCCCCGCCGCTGAACCTGAGCGGCCTGGGGGCGGGCGTGCTCAACTTCCACTACTCCTACTCCACCATGGCCTCCGACCTGGCGGATGTGACCGAGAGCCTGGAGGTCTTCTCCTCCACGGACTGCGGCCGCACCTGGCAGTCGCGCGCCACGCTCACCAACCAGAACCTGATCACCAACGGCAACAGCATGGGGCCCGGCCAGTGGGGCTTCCGCAGCATCAACCTGCCCGGTAGCCTGCTCACCAGCAACGTGCGCTTCAAGTTCCGTTTCATCTCCAGCGAATTCTCCAACCATCTCTACATCGACGATATCTACATCGGCGGTCCGGTGGGTATGGAGGAACTGGAGCAGGGCACCGGCCTGGCGCTTTTCCCCAATCCCACCAACGACCACTTCACGCTGTGGGCACCGGGCATGCGGGACCAGGCCACCATGGTCACGATCACGGACCTGCGCGGGGCGGTGGTACACCAGGGCGCGCATGCCCCTCAAGGCGGCATGGGCATCGAATTCAGCGCCCGGTCCCTCGGTCTTTCCGAAGGTCTCTACCTGCTGCGCGCCACCAATGCGGTCGCGGACCGCACGGTGAAGCTGGTGGTGGGTCGCTGAAGCGGACATTTTTTCGGCCGATCCGCGGGCTGGATATACAGGACCGACCTTCGCTTGTGGCCTTTGGACCATTGGTAACCCTTGGGACGCGGACCCTGCGGGATCCCAATGGATATACACCTCTGGGATGCCCTCGGTGTCCCAGGTCACCAGGGACCATGTTCACCGCGCTCCTATCTTAGGGGCCACGGAGAGGGACCAACAACATCCACACCTTCCTGAATGACCATGAGAAAAGCTCTACTTGCCCTGTACGCCACTGCGCTTTCAATGGCGGTGTCCGCCCAGCAGACCGAGCATTGGTGCGGCTCGACCGAAGTGCACCAGCATCTCCTCCAGGAGCACCCATGGATCGCCGCGATCCAGGACGCTTCGGAGCAGGAGATCCGCGAATTGTTGGAGAACAGCGCCGAGTGGCGTGGTGGTGAATTGATCTACACCATTCCCATCGTCTTCCACATCCTGCACCTGCGCGGCCAGGAAAACCTGCCCAACGAGCGGATCTACGCCCAGATCGACCGCCTCAACCAGGACTTCCGTGCGCAGAACAGCGACATCAGCCAGGTGACCGCCGCGTTCCAGGCCATCATCGGTGATGCCCAGATGCGCTTCGTGCTGCCCTCGGTCGATCCCTTCGGCAACTGCACCAATGGCATCAACCGTATCCAGACGGTGCAGACCCTGCTGGGAGGCAGCGAAGCCAAACAGCGCCAGTGGCCGCGCAACCGCTATTTCAATGTGTGGGTCACCCGTCAATTCCCCAGCCAGGGCCTGTTGGGCTATGCGCTGTACCCCTCTGCCGCGGAAGGCTTCCTTTCGATCCTCGACGGCGTGATGATCCGCCACACCACCGTGGGTGTCACCGACCCCTATCTGGGCCGCACGCTTACCCACGAGATCGGCCACTCCATGAATCTGGCACACGTATGGGGCGACACCAACGACCCCGGAGTGGTATGTGGCGATGACGGCGTGGAGGACACCCCCATCACCAAGGGTTCCTTCCTGTGCCGTTTGGGCGCCGCCAGCATCGATTGCGTGGAAGGCGTGGAAGAGAACTCCCAGAACCATCTGGACTACTCCAGCTGCCCGCGCATGTTCACCATCGGACAGGTGGAGCGCATGCATGCCACTTTGAACACCACCACCGCCCAGCGCAATGAATTGTGGTCCGAGCAGAACCTGATCATCACCGGTGTGGCGGATGGTCACCAGCAGACCTGCGCCCCCGAGGCCGACTTTTACGCGGTGTCGGCGAGCGACATCAACAACCCCGGTGTTCCCTTCAACGCACTGGCTTGCACCGGCGCCCAGGTGCGCTTCGTGGACAACAGCACCCGCGGCCAGGTGACCAACTGGCAGTGGAGCTTCCAGGATGGCAGCCCCTCCTCCTCCAACGCCCAGAACCCCACGGTCACCTTCAGCAGCCCCGGCTGGAAGACCGTGACCCTCACGGCCAGCAACGCCCAGGGTTCATCCTCGAAGACCGATGAATTCGCCGTGCTGATCAGCAATTCTGACGAGACCTGGTCGGTGCCCTACATGGAGAGCTTTGAGCCGAACAACTCGCTCAACCCCTACCTCCCCTACAACCACGACCTGAACCACACCATCTGGAACCGCTTCTCCGGTGCGGGCTTCACGGGTACCGCATGCGCGAAGCTCAACAGTGGCGACCGCAACCCCTTCAACCTGCTGAACCCGGACAACGTCAACGACATCGATGAGATGGTGTCGCCGCCGTTGAACCTCAGCGGTCTGGGCGCAGGCCAATTCTCCTTCTGGTACTCTTACAGCACGCTCGCCGCGGATGTCGCGCTGGTGACCGACCGCTTGGAGGTATACTCCTCCACCGATTGCGGCCGCACTTGGCAGTTGCGCACCACCGTGCAGAACCAGGGTGCCAACCAGGACCTGGTGACCAATGGCAACAGCTCCGGTCCGTTGGTTTGGAAGCAGCGTGTGGTGAGCCTGCCTGGCAGCGTCCTCACCAACAACGTGCGCTTCAAGTTCCGCTTCGTCTCCAGCGAGTTCGCCGGTGACCTTTATGTGGACGACATCTATGTGGGTGGCCCGGTGGGCCTGGACGAGATCGGCGCCAACAACCCGGTGGCCCTCTTCCCCAACCCCACCAACGACCACTTCACCCTGCAGGTGCATGGACTGGACCAGCACGCCACGCGTGTGATGATCCAGGACCTGCGTGGTGCGCTGGTGTACAGCAACGTCTTCGCCCCCTTGGGCGGAGCGGGCATCGACCTCAGTGCCGAAGCACTGGGCTTGAGCCATGGCATGTACATCCTCCGCGCGGAGAACGAAGCCGGCTCGGGCGCCACCAAGCTGGTGGTGGGCCGCTGAGGACCTCACATGCCGCACCAAGGAAGGGTCGCTTCGGCGGCCCTTCTTCATTCCCGGCCGATGCCTGCCATGGCAGCGCGATGGGATCAACCCATCAAGGCCGTCGTCATCAGCACCACGATGGCCAGTGCGGCCACCAGGGCGATGATGATGTACATGTTGCGCACGGCGGGCATGTCGGTGCCTTCATGGTCCTCCAACGGCTCGGGCACGTGGCCTTTCTCGTTGTAGTGCTTGTCGGTAGACATGCCGGATGGGTAACAAGCACTGCGCCGGTGTGGCCGCCAAACGGGGCTTGCGACGCCATGCGCGCAATAGGCGCATCGTACCTGATCACATGCACGAACCGGATCGGGGAAGAGGCACCCCGCCATGGGGCTCCCCCAATACCGAGGGAGACCCTGCGAAGGTTTGGTCCCGGTGGTCACCCCTCACCTTCGGTCCACTCTCCTCGCTCCGTCCTCCCTGTTCACCCCCCTTCTAACTCCCGTCACCAACCATACGTTTGGCCTGCCGCAAAGCCCGGACCCCATGAGGACGAACTTCACCTTGTGCTCCCTCCTTCTCACACTGACCACATGGTCTCAACCCGGTGCACCCGACCCGGCCTTCAATGGCAGTGGTGTGTTCCTCCATGCCACAAGTCCGGCGTTCGACGAACTGCAGGACATCCGTGTGCAGCCCGATGGCAGGATCGTGGGTGGCGGGTACACCACCACCGGCGTCTTCAATGATGTGTTGATCGTGCGCCTGCTGCCCAATGGCGCGTTCGACCCCTCGTTCGGCGGCACCGGTACGGTGGTGGTGGACGTGAACCCTTCCCGCGACCAGATCTACGCGCTGGCCCTGCAGGCCGATGGCAGGATCGTGGCCGCAGGCAGCACCTTCTTCATGGGCAGCTTCGACGAGATCCTGATGCGGCTGAACACGGACGGCACGCTGGACAACAGCTTCGGCAGCAACGGGGTGGTCGTTTCAAGCTTCGCTCCAGGCGCCAGCGAATACGCCTACGGGGTCGCTGTGCTTACCGACCAACGGATCCTTACCGCAGGCACCGCAGGCGACCTTGGCCGTGTTACGCGCTACCTGTCCAACGGTGCCCTGGACCCGTCGTTCGGCACCAACGGATCGGCCTACGTTGGTTCCCTGCTCACCCGCCTGTACGCGCTCCACGTGCTCGGCAACGGGAGCATCCTGGTGGCCGGTCACCGCTTCGTCAACGACAGCGCCCTCTACGTGGGCAAGCTCACCAGCAACGGGGCGGTGGACATGGCGTTCGGCACCAACGGCGAGGTGGTCATCCCGATCAACGCCCACTTCAAGACCGTCACCGGCCTCGCTGTTGATGGCAGTGGCAGGATCCTGTGCTCCGGTTACTGCGGAACGAGCGCCACCACCTGCGAAGCCCTCGTGCTCCGCCTGCTGGCGAACGGGCAGCCGGACCCGGCCTGGGGCGGTGATGGCCTGGTGTTCACGTCCATGCCACCGATGTACTTCCGTGGGTTCGGCGACGTGCGTGCATTGCCCGATGGCAAGGTGATCGCCGGTGGGTACCAGTTCTTCATGGCGAACAGCGTGGATGCCGATGTCATCCTCGCACGGTTCGACGCCCAGGGGAACCCCGATCCGCTCTACGGAGTGGGCGGAATAGCGCAGCTCGATCTGGCCAACGAAGACTACGACCGTGTCTGGGGGATGGAGCTCGACGCGCAGGGCCGCGCCCTGCTCGCCGGATCGGGACGACTTGGCACCTCGCAGGCCGATATCGCCATCGCGCGGTTCCTGAACGATGGCACTGTGGACGTGTCCGAATGGATGTTCGCCGCCCCCCGGCCAGCCTGGCCGGTGCCTGCCGCCGATCATGTGTGGTTGCACACGGACTTCGCGAGCACGGGCTTTCGGGTGATGGACGCGGCCGGCAGGCTCGTTGGATCGTACGGCGCCTCCCGGAGCATCGACGTGCGTGCATTCCCCAACGGGGTGTATATGGCGGTGTCCGAACTGGGACATGTGGCGCGTTTCGTAGTGGAGCAGTAACGCGCGAGCGGCCAGCGTACAGTGGAAGACACAACCTGCGACCCAAACTTCTCCACCACCCCCGCTCCCGCGGATACGCGATCCCTGGTTACACCACCTCCGCAGGGTCCTCCACTGCTTCGGGAGACCCTACGGAGGTGAGGGGGTTTTATGGGTATGCCTGGCAGTGGATCCCGAACCAGCGGTGGTCGCCCGGACAACCCCACAAGTGCTTAGCGACGCGCTTCAAGGATGAGGTTGAAGGGCGTTTCTGCCGTACGCCGGAATTGCGAGAAGCCGGCCTGGCGGAACACCTCGCCCAGCCGGGCCTCGCCGGCCTGTGCGCCGAGCACGAGGTGGCCGCCCTCCGAGATGGCGTGCGCACAACACATCAGCGTGGAGCCGGTGTAGAAGAGTTGACCGGCCAACGAGATGTTGTCCTCGATCCGGTCGTTGGCGAAGGGCTCCACGAGGAACACGGTCCCGCCAGGCGCCAGCACCTCCCGGGCATACCGCGCGGCTGCGACCGGATCGCCCAGATCGTGCAGGCAATCGAAAAAGCAGACTAGCCCGTACTGCCTGTCCGGATAGTCCACGGCCCGTGCCACCTCGAAGGTGACCCGGTCGGCCACGCCCGCCTCGGCCGCATGGAGCTTCGCCTCCTCGATGGAGGCCGCATGGCTGTCGTAGCCATGGAAGCGGGAGTTCGGGAATGCCTGCGCCATCAGGATGGTCGAGTGGCCGTGGCCGCAACCAACGTCCGCCACAGTGATACCCTCCTCCAACTGCTTCACCACGCCATCGAGGGAGGGCAGCCAGTGCTGCACCAGTGCGCCACGGTAGCCGTTGCGGTAGAAGGACGCAACGCCGCAGTGCAGACGGCCGTCGTGCGCACCCCAGGGGATGCCCTTGCCGGTGCGGAAGGCCTCCAGTGCCCGGGCTTCGCCGGCCCAGAGCGCCGCGGGGATCTCCCACGCGGGTGTGAAATAGGCCGGGCTGCCCTCGTCGGCCAGCACCAACGCGTGCTCGGGAGGCATGCTGTAGGTATCCGCGTCCGCATGGTAGCTGATGTAGCCGCTGGCCGCCTGCGCGTTGAGCCACTCGCGTACGTAGCGCTCCGCGCAGCCCGTGCGCGACGCGATCTCGTCGGAACCGTGCGCAGCGCCGTCGGCCATAGCTTTGTAGAGTCCGAGCTTGCTGCCCAGGCTCACCATCAAACCCACATAAGCTCCCGCGAAGTCGCTCAAGGCCCGCATGGCGAACGCCTCCAGTTTCTGCTTGTCGATCGCGGTCGTCCCGGTCAAACCGGACGCTTCCTTTGTTTCCATGGTCAATGTGTTCATGTTTGGGAGGCAAAGGTCCCTTGGCGACCCGGACGCCACCAGAGCCGATATCGCCCGCAACAGGTCCATTCCTGCCAACGCAAGAGCATATTCTCCGAGAAAGGCGCTGCGGATCCCTTCCATATACCTGAGCGCATACGAGCGCGCCACCCTTACCACATAGAGATATGGACCACATGCCATGACCAGCCGACCGCCCCAACAGCACCCCGCCGCGAAGCACGTCTGCCTGCTGGCATTGCCCGATTCCGTGGTGTCCACGCTCAGCGGCATCTACGATGTGATGAACGCCTTCGCGCTGATGGATATGCCCGACGACGCCACCGGGCCTCGGGTACCGTTCCAGGTGGAGATCGTGGGCGAGGTGGCCGGGCCGCTCCAACTCGCCAGTGGCATCCCGATCGATGTGCAGCGGTCGATCGCCCAGGTCGGATCCACCGATATCGTCATCGTCCCCTCGGTGCTGCTCCGCCTTGAAGGATGGAAGAAGGGCCGCTACCCGGTGCTGGTGGAGTGGCTGCGAAGGATGCACCAACGCGGCGCGGTGCTCTGCTCGGCATGTTCGGGGATATTCCTTTTGGCTGAAACAGGACTGTTCGATGCGAAGGACGCCACAGTGCATTACAACTATGCACGCGCCTTCAATACGGTCCATCCATCGGTACCGGTCCATCCGGAGCGTGTACTTGTGGTCTCCGGCCCGCGCGAGGAACTGGTGAGTTCCGGCGCATCGATGACCTGGCACGATCTGGTCCTCTACCTATTCGCGCGCTACGCTGGTGTTTCCATGGCGCAGGAGGTTGCCCGGCTATTCGCCCTGCAATGGCATCAGGACGGCCTCACCCCCTACATGGTCTTCGATGGCCGCCGCGACCATGGTGATGCGGAGATCCTCAGCGCCCAGCAATGGCTGGACACCCACTTCACCGTGGCGAGCCCGGTGGAAGGGATGATCGAACGCTCACGGCTCGCGGAGCGCACCTTCATGCGGCGCTTCAGGAGAACCACCGGCCACACCCCGATCGCGTACGTGCAGCAGTTGCGTATCGAGGAGGCCAAACGCCGGCTCGAACGGACGGACACATCCATCGAAGAGATCGGCTGGCAGGTGGGCTATGAGGACCCGGCCTTCTTCCGTAGGTTGTTCAAGCGCACCACGGGGATAACGCCGGGCGCATACCGAAAGCGTTTCCTGGTGCCAGGGATGGCTGATCGGTGATCACTTCTGAAGCGTATATACGCTGAATGAATTGAGTTCCTTGGGCATTCTGCTCACTGCCCATGTTCCTCAACGGGCACCTCCGTCTTTCCCACCAGCTCCTTGTTCCGGTTCGGGATGTCCTCTTTGCTGAAAGGCACCTGCTCGTCCTCCTCCTTCAGCTTCAGCACCAGCGCCAGGGCATCGGGCACCACGTCGCTGCAGAGCACCACGAAGGCCCCTTTGGGCGCGGTGCCGATGGCGTGGCGGATGGCCTCCTCCTCCTTCTTGATGATCGTGTACTTCTTGCTGGGGTCCACCTCCTTGATGCCCTGCACGAGCAGGTCGATGATCGCATCGTCGGTCTTGCCGCGCAGGTTGCGGTCCTGGCGTATGATGATCTCGTCGAACATCCGCGCGCTCAGTTTGCCGAGGTTGATGGTGTCCTCGTCGCGGCGGTCGCCCACGCCGGCGATGACGCCGATCTTGGGTGAGTCGGGCACCTTGTCCACGAAACGGCCCAGGGCCTCGAAGCCGTGGGGGTTGTGGGCGTAGTCGACCACCACCTGGAAGTTGCGGAACTGGAAGAGGTTGAGGCGGCCCGGGGTCTGGGTGGCGCTGGGCACGAAGGTCATCAGGCCCTGGCGCAGCTCCTCGATCTTCACCCCCTGCGTGAAGGCCGCCAGCACGGCGGGCAGCACGTTCTGGATGTTGAACACGGCCTTGCCGCCGTACGTGAGCGGCACGTTCACGGCCTTTTCGATCCGCAGCTTCCACTCGCCCTTGCTGATGGTGATGAAGCCGTTCTCGTACACCGCCCCCAGCCCGCCAAGCTTGAGGTGCTGGCGCAGCACGCGGTTGTTCTCGTCCATGCTGAACAGGGCGATCCTGCATTCGCACTGCTTGCGCATGGCCATCACCAGTTCGTCATCGGCGTTGAGGATGGCGTAACCGTCGCGGCGCACGCTGCGCGGCACGGTGCTCTTCACATGGGCCAGGTCTTCCAGGGTGCTTATGTCCTGCAGACCCAGGTGGTCGGCGGCAATGTTGGTGACGATGCCCACGTCGCAGTGCTCAAAGCCGAGGCCACTGCGCAGCATGCCGCCACGTGCGGTCTCCAACACGGCCATGTCCACCACAGGCTCCTTCAGCACGAACTGCGCGCTCTTCGGACCGGTGCAGTCGCCCTTCATCAGCATGCGGTTCATGATGTACACCCCGTCGCTGCAGGTCATGCCCACCTTGTGGCCCACGCTGCGCATGATGTGGGCTACCAGACGCGTGGTGGTGGTCTTGCCGTTGGTGCCGGTGATGGCGATGATGGGGATGCGGCTGGGCGCGCCCGGCGGGAAGAGCATGTCGACGACGGGTTCCGCCACGTTGCGGCCGATGCCCGAGGTGGGCTCCAGATGCATGCGGAAGCCCGGCGCGGCGTTCACCTCCAGCACGGCACCACCGTTCTCGGTGATGGGGCTGGTGAGGTCGGGCGCCATGATGTCGATGCCGCAGATGTCCAGGTCGATGATGCGGCTGATGCGCTCGGCCAGGAAGATGTTGAAAGGGTGGACGATCTCGGTGATGTCCTCGGCGGTGCCGCCGGTGCTGAGGTTGGCAGTGGCCTTGAGGTAGATGACCTCGCCCTGGGCGGGCACGGTGTCCGGGGTCAGGTCCCGCTTGGCCAGGAGCTTCAACGTGTGATCGTCGATGTCGATCTGCGTGAGGACCTTCTCGTGGCCGTAGCCACGTCGGGGGTCGGTGTTCACCTCGGCGACAAGCTCGGCGATGCTGCGCTTCCCGTCACCGGCGACACAGGCGGGGGTGCGCTTGGCGGCCGCCACGAACTGGTGGTTGATGACGAGCAGGCGGTGGTCGAAGCCGGTGATGAAGCGCTCCACCACCACGCTGCGGCTCACCTCCCTGGCCTTGTGCAGCGCGGGGATGGCCTCCTCCAGGCTCTTGATGCCGATGGTGGCGCCGCGTCCGTGATTGCCGCCGATGGGCTTGATCACGCAGGGGAAGCCCACCACTTCCAAAGCGTCCTTCAGGCCTTCCTCGGTGCGCACCACGCGGCCCTTGGGCACGGGGATCTCGTAGCTCTCCAGCAGGTCCTTGGTCTCCTCCTTGTCGCAGGCGATCTCCACACCGATGTTGCTGGTCTTGCTGGTGATGGTGGCACGGATGCGTTTCTGGTGGATGCCATGGCCCAGTTGTACCAGTGAGTGCTTGTTCAACCGCAACCAGGGGATGCCACGGGCCACCGCCTCCTCCACGATGCTGCCTGTACTGGGGCCCAGGCGGCTCTCCTCGCGGAGTTCGCGCATGGCCTGGATGTCGGCGGCGAGGTCGTACGCCATCCCTTCCACCAACGCTTCGGCGATGCGCACCGCCGCCTTGGCGGCGTAAACGCCCACGGGCTCCTCGATGTAGCTGAAGACCACGTTGTACACCCCGTGCTGGCCAGTGCTGCGCGTACGGCCGAAGCCGGTCTCCATGCCCGCAAGGGTCTGGATCTCCAACGCGATGTGCTCGATCACGTGGCCCATCCAGGTGCCACGCTTCAGGCGCTCGTAGAAACCGCCTTCGTGTCCTTCGCTGCAGCGGTGCTTGTAGAGCGTGGGCATCAGCGTGGTGATGCGCTCATAGAAGCCGGGGATCTTGTCGGTGGGCCGCTCCTCGAGCCCCTCGATGTCGAGCCGCATGATGATGAGCTTGTGCCGCTTGACGGACCAGTGGTTGGGGCCACGCATGGCCTTGATGTCGAGGATGCGCATGGGGAGTGGTGGTAAGAGGACGGGGAAGATATTGATGAAATGCGGGTTGGATGTTGGGGGGTGGTGCAGTTGGGGGTTGGCACCGGAGCCAAGCTCGACGGCCGCACCTGTAGCGTCGGCCCACCAGGTGGACCCGACAAGTGCCGGCCCGGAACATGACATCCCCCTGTTCATCAATTCCGACCGCCTGGTGATGCGGTCGTGAAGGGGCGGCTACTTTCGCGGTGGGGGGGGCGTCAGACGACAGTTGTCAGTTCGCAGTTGTCGGTTGTCAGGCCGAACGCCACGGACAACTTACAACCGACCACTGACAACAGCGTGGGGCAAGCGGGGGGACCAAGACCTGAGCATGACACCAAAAGGGAAACTCATCGCCATCGGCGGCAACGAGGACAAAGGCGGGCAACCCGACGGCGGGCACCGCGACCGGGTGTTCCGGAACGATTTCATCGAGAGCGGCATCCTGAGACGTGTGGTGGACGAGAACGGCGGCCCGGGCGAGAGCCTCGCCCTGATCACCAGCGCCAGCAGCATACCGGATGAGGTGGCGGCCAATTACATCGAGGCCTTCGGAAAACTGGGCGTGACCGAAGTGGACCACCTGCGCATCCGGGACCGCAAGGAGGTGACGCCCGACATGGTGGCCCGCCTGGAGCGTGCGAGTGGCGTAATGATCAGCGGCGGCAACCAGCTGCGGCTCACCAGCATTTTCGGCGGTACCACCTTCGCGGAAGTATTGAAGCGGCGCTATCACGAGGAGGAACACTTTGTGATCGCGGGCACCAGCGCGGGGGCCATGTGCATGAGCAACACCATGATCTACCAGGGCCACAGCAGCACCGGCCTGTTCAAGGGCGAGGTGAAGATGACCACCGGCCTGGCCCTGGTCAGCGATGTGATCATCGACTCGCACTTCGTGGCACGCGGCCGCTTCAGCCGGTTGACGCAGGCCGTGGCCTCCAACCCGGACAGCATCGGCATCGGGCTGGGCGAGGATACCGGCGTCATCATCACGGAGGGCAACCACCTGGAGATCATCGGCAGCGGCCAGGTGATCATATTCGACGGGCATGAGTTGAAGCACACCAACATCGCCGACGCCGAGGAGGGCCACCCCATCAGCATCGAGCACATGATCGTCCACATCATCAGTGCAGGCTACCACTACCATGTGAAGAAGAGGAGTTTCTTCGCGCCGGAGGCGGTGGGGAGGTAGATCCGCGCACCATGTCCGAGTCCCCCATCATCACCCGTTTCCGCCACATCGCCCGCGCCGAGGGGGTGAGTTTCCTGGTGCTCCTGTTCATCGCCATGCCGCTGAAGCACCTCTGGGACATGCCCCTGGCGGTGCGCTATGTGGGTTGGGCACATGGGGTGCTCTTCATCTGGTACTGGGTGGCCGCCGTGCCGCTCTTTACCAAGTTGAAGTGGGACCCCGAGCGCATCATCGGCCTGGGCGCCGCCAGTGTGCTGCCCTTCGGCACCTTCGTCATGGAGGCCAGGTGGCTGAAGCGGTCCCCGGACCCTTGATGGGCCGGTGCGCCACGACCTGTGGAACGGCTTCCTCGTGCATGGCCCTATCGGCCGGAACGATCACTGGGCTGGATGCCCCGCCGATCGTTGGAACCTGACATCCGTCCTGTGCGCATGGTCCAAGTGGCCCGTACCTTGGTGATCCCGATGCGGATGGTCACCTGATCATCACAACGCGAAAAACCCCCACTACCATGACCAACGAAAGCAAAACAGGCATCTTCGGCTTCCTGGCCGGGGCCGCCATCGGCGCCACCTTGGGCATCCTCTTCGCTCCCCGCAGCGGCAAGGAGACCCGTGAACGCATCGCACGCGGCGTAAAGGACGCCAGAAGCGATGTGGACGACTTCATCGACCAGGCCCGTGAGGAATGGACCAAGGCGAAGGGGAAGGCCACGAACGCCGCCACCATGACCAAGGACGAGGTGAACGACTTCGTGAAGTTCCTCTTTGAGGAAGGCCAGGACCTGAAGGAGCGCCTCAAGAAGGACGTGAAAGGCAGCGCCGAGGACGTGGCCGACCGTGCCCGCAAGGCCGCCGAGAACGTGAAGCACAGCGCCAACTGAGTCCAGGGATCCATCGCACCGATCCCACCATGGACGACGAACGCTACTTGGACCCGGAGACCGGGCGGCCCGATCTCGGTCTTTTCGCCGAGGCCGTGCTGGATGACGCCAAGGCCTGGTTCGAGGCCCAACGCGAACTGACCACCCTCGCGGCCAGCGAAAAGGCCGGGCGTTTGGCGGGCATGGTCATCGCCTTCCTGGTGATCTTCTTCTTCCTCAGCGCGGCCTTCCTCATGGCAAGCACTGCCCTGGCCCTGTGGCTGGGTGGTCTGTTGGGCGCCACGGGATGGGGTTTCCTCTGCGTGGGCGGCCTCTACCTGTTGCTTGGCCTGCTCTTCATTGTGCTGTGGAAGGCCGGTCTACGGGACAGGGTGGTGCTCACTTTCATCAACGCGATGCATGGTCATGGCTGAACGATTCACCTCCATGGCCCAGGTGCGCGCGCACCGCGAACGCCTGCGCGCCGGACGCGATGCCCATGCCCGCGCCATGGAGGAGCATTGGACCGCCCTGCGCGAACCCGCCATCCGCCAGGCCTTGGTCGGCGGTGCGGTGAAGGGCGTGCTGCGGTCCCTGTTCACCTGGCGCACGGCGCGCGATGCCGCCGAAGGTGCCGCACCGGGCGTATTGGGGGCCGCCGTGGGCGCGGCCTTGGGCGGGCCGGGCAAAGGCCCCCTGCGGCAAGCGGTCGCCGCCGGGCTCAGCGCCGCGATCCCCCTCCTGTGGGAACGGTGGTTCGAGGAGGGCAAGGCCGGACATGTACTTTCGGAGCTCGATCGATCCTGGGAGCGCGTGAAGGAACACGTGCGCGAGCGCCGCAGGGCGCACCAGGGATCCGGCGACGAGCAGGCATGAACACCACCGACGCCCTGGGGAGATACGTGCATGTGCTCTTCGCGGTGGTGCTCACCGTAACGGTGCTCCACTTCGGCCGCGACCTCATCATCCTGTCGCTGATATCGGCGCTCTTCGCCTTCATGCTGTTGCCTATGGCGCGCCATGTGGAGAAGCTCGGCGCGCCGCGCTGGCTGGGCGCCCTCGCCGCCACGCTGTTCCTGCTCGCCATTGTGATGGGTGCCTTCTTCTTTCTGGGCTGGCAGCTCTCGCGTTTCGGCAAGGACATCCCGGCATTGCAGGAGCGGTTCATCGAGAAGGGTTTCGGGGTGCTCGGGTGGATCGAGGCCCACACCCACATCGACCAGCGCGAGCAGGTGCGCTGGTTCAACGACCATGTGAACGAACTGGCGGAGTATGGCGGCAAGACCCTGGTGAAGGTCTTCTCCAGCACCGGCGCGGCCCTGGCCTTCATCGTGCCCATCCCCATCTTCGTGTTCCTCCTGCTGCTCCTGAAGGACAAGTTCCGCATCTTCTTCAAGCAGGTGGGGCACAAGAGCAACGGGCTGGTGCTGGAGGTGATGGTGCGCATCTCCAAGCTCTCCCGGAAGTACATCCGCGGGGTCCTCATCGTCATCCTCATCCTGGGCGTCCTCAACAGCATCGGTTTTCTGCTGCTGGACCTGAAGTACGCCATCCTGCTGGGCTTCCTCGCGGGATTCCTCAACATCATCCCATACATCGGCGTCCTCATCGGCAGCCTTTTCCCGATCCTCATCGCGCTGCTTACCAAGGACCACATCGGTTATGCCATCGGCGCGCTCGGGGTGTGCCTGTTCACGCAGTTCCTGGAGAACAACCTGATCACCCCCAAGGTGGTGGGCAGCAGTGTGAGCATCAATCCCCTGGCGAGCATCCTGGCGCTGCTGGGTTTCGGCATGCTATGGGGCGTGGTGGGCATGGTGGTGGCCATTCCCTTGATGGGCATGCTGAAGATCGTATGCGACGCCATCCCCGGTCTGCAACCTTACGGCTACCTGCTTGGTGAGGACATCGACTATCCGGAGGAGCAGCGTTACAACCTGCCGTTCATCGGTCGGAAGCGGCCCGCGGGGATGCCACCGGCGCATGACCCGAGGGAGGTGTGAGCGTTTATCCTGCTTGGCGCAGGGATCGACCAATGCGCAACGGTCGAACCTGACCGCAATCTACGTTCGCGGCATGACGACCGCGCTGCGTTGCTCCCTACTGCTTGCTACCACCATATTGCTTGCAGTTGGATGCGGCCGCAAGGAACCGTCCGACGCTGAAATGCTGCAGCGTGATCGTATCAAGCTGGAACGCGCCCTGGATGGGATCGTGCTGGACCACTACAAGTTCTTGAAGACCTGCTTCAGGGTAATGCCCGTGTTGGATACCACAATCGCGGAACACCGCAGGGTGAAGGAACTTATGGACCGGATCATGCCCGAGCTGTTCGACGGTCGCGCGGATGCGGTCCCCGCCAAGGACCACACGCAAAAAGAACTCACGCTACAAGATGTGACCGAATTCCTGACCGCCTACCTCGATCTGCGTGCATTCCTGCGTGACCATGACGAGGATGACTTTCCCACGATAATGGAGGGCCAGGCCATGTTGAAGGGGGACTCCGTGGAGACCATCTTGAATGGGCGCGTGGTATCGTTGTGGCCACCCCTGGAGCCAGAAGCAAGGCATTATCTGCAAAGCATGGAGCATACCATCATGAGCGTCTTCATGTTGATGGACCGCTCCCGTACGTTCACGAAGAAGATGCTGCTGTACGAATGCGCCAAGAGCGACATGGAGGATCTCGAAGGCGAAGAGCTGAAAGCTTTTCTCCAAATGATCCGCGGCTTCGTGTTCTTCGATCAAGGGCTATTGTACCTATCAGAGAAGGAATACAGCGATAACCTGGACTGGCTGTATGCCCATCCGCACGAAGAACTGCCGCTCACCTCCACCATACTTTTCTGGGCACCCCTGTTCACCGGCGAGAGGGTTGCCCATCCGGTCATTGTTCCCCAGAAAGCCGCGCACCATGCCCATGTGCTGCTCAACCACCTGCTGCGGGCCGTTTCGCGTACGTCCATGACCAGGACGATCGATGAGGAACGCGCCATGGAAGACTTTGAAGCCATTGTGCGTACGGCACATGAGGCCGGGGTGGACAATGAAATGGTCTGGTCCGTGGAAGCCTACTTATACCTGCACCAGGGGAAGACCGATGAAGCCATGGCTGCACTGGAACGACTGAAGTCCAGCCGGTCACTTGGCAAAGCGGAGAGAAATACGATCGAAGAGTCCATCCGTTACCTTGAGAAAAGAGAGCCCGGAAAAGCCATGAACGGCCTGTACGACAAACACTTCCTGAGCAAGCTGTTGATCCAATACATGTACTCCCGGATGGAGAAGCAGGATTGGACCGCGGTCCTGAAGAAGGTCGGCATCATACAGGATGCATGGCTCGCAGACCTCATCACGAAGGTCTCCGGGGTTCTGGAACAGGTGGACGCAGCCGCTTCAGGGGATGCCTTGAAAGAGAAGGGCAAAGAGCTTAAGGAGAAAAGCAAGTCGTTGTTGGACGACCTCTGGAACTGAAGCGGGTCGACGCTATTCCCTGAAGATCGCCGTGTGGAACACCCCGTCGGCACCCACATGGCCGCGATACATGCCGGTGCAGTTGAAGTCCAGCACCACGATGCCGTCCTTGTCCACCGCGATCAGGCCACCATCGCCGTCCAGGGGCGGTAGCTTCTCGTGTACGACCACACGCACGGCCTCCTTCAGGCTTAGCCCTTTGTAGGCCATGAGGGCATGCACATCGTGGGCGGCGACTGCGCGGATGAAACTCTCGCCGTGGCCGGTGCAGCTCACCGCGCAGCTGGCATCGTTGGCGTAGGTGCCCGCACCGATGATGGGGCTGTCACCGATGCGCTGCCACTTCTTGTTGGTCATGCCGCCGGTGCTGGTGGCCGCCGCCAGGTGCCCATGCTGGTCCAGTGCCACGGCGCCCACCGTGCCGAACTTCTTCTCGCCGTCGCTGTGGTCCAGCTGGTATTGGTCCGTGCCGCGTGTCTTCTTCCACTGCTCGTAGCGGAACTCGTCGAAGAAGTACTGGTCGTCCTCCAAGGGCACTTTCTGCTTGTGCGCGAACTCGAAGGCGCCCGTGCCGCTCACGAGCACGTGCTCGCTGCTGTCCATCACGCGGCGCGCGAGCAGGATCGGATTCTTCACGTTGTGCACACTGGCCACGGCACCGGCGCGGAGTGTCCGGCCGCACATCAGGCTGGCGTCCATCTCGTGCTGGCCATCGGCGTTGAAGACCGAACCGCGCCCGGCGTTGAAGTGCGGGCTGTCCTCCAGCGCCATCACGGCGGCCTGCACGGCTTCCAGAGCATCGCCGCCTTCGGCGAGGATGGCGTGGCCGCGGCGCAGGGCGTTCTCCAGCGCATCACGATAGGCCTTCTCGCGGGCCGGGGTCATCTGTTCGCGCGAGATGGTGCCCGCGCCTCCGTGGATGACCAATGCAAAACGTTCCATGTTTTCCTGGGATGATCGTGTGTCCGTCCGGGCGTCGTGGTCGCCTGCTGGTGTGCAGCCGGCCAGCAGCGTGAAGCACGAAGCCCGGAGCCATGCCCCGGGCTTCGATCGCTTCACATGGGAAAGCATCATTCGGTGATGAGAACACCCTCGGCGAGGAAGGTGAGCACATGCTTGGGTTCGGTGATCTTCTCGATCTCCTCCTTGCTCTTGCCGGCGTCCTCGGCGTAGTGGCGCAGGGTGGCCACATCGAAGGTCTCGCGGCTGGCGGTGCCCTGCAGAATGGCGCGCTTGCCTTCGAGACCCTGCTTGGGCACGAAGAAGCCGTAGTCCACGAAGCGGACCTTCATGGGGTTGCCATCAGGAAGCTTCACGTCCATCCAGCAGCCTTTCACGGCGCAGCTGCTGATGATCTCGCAATCGAGCTTGGTGGTCATCGTCTCCTGGGCGGACATCGCCTTCACGAAGTCCGTGGCACTGATGGCGCCATCAGGGGTGATCCTGGCCCCGTAGCTCTTCGTGGCCGGCTGGGCCGTGGCACCCTGCTGGGCGGAAACTTCCTGGGAAGCGGTCTGGCAGGCGAAGAGGGCGAAGGCCGCCAGGGCGAGTGGGAGTGTGCGTGTCATGTGCTGTTGTCCGAACGTGTTGGGTGCGAAGATCGGAGATCCTCCCGGGCCGCACATGCGCTTCGTCATGCGGATCCATAGGCCGGGCATCCCGTTAACTTGGTCTGCGTGAACGATCAGATCTCCGGCTACATCGCCCAAGCACCCGAAGAACAGCGCCGCATCATGGAAGCCGTGCGCAAGCTGGTGCACACCCACGTGAAAGGCGTACGGGAGGAGTTCAAATGGAGCCGGCCAATCTTCGCCACGGCGAAGGACTTCGCCTACCTGAGGACCTCCAAGGCCTATGTCACCTTCGGGTTCTACCAGGCCGGCCCGTTGGACGACCCTGAGGGACGGCTGGAAGGCACCGGCAAGAACATGCGCCACATCAAGCTGCACACCCTTGCCGATGTGGATGCCGCGCTGCTGAAGCGTTGGCTGAAGGCGTTGACCACCTGAGACCGGCCATGGATGCTGAGCGCCCTGCGAGCGGAGGTTCTTCAGCCGCTGGCGTGCGCCCACGCCCACCCCATGCTGTTCGTAAGCCTGCGTCCCGGATCCCATCGCCCTGTTCCACAGCCCGATAACTTGCCCCCATGGCGCCAGCGGAGCAGACCCTCATCGGCCGGGTGGAGCACATCGCCCTGCCGGGGCTCGGCATCGCACGGGTGGCGGCCAAGATCGACACGGGGGCCTACCGCAGTGCCTTGCACTACCAGCGGCTGAAAGTGCGCACCGTGGGCGGTGTGAAACAACTGCTGGTGACCTTCCAAATGGGCGGCCAACGCAGGACGAAGATCTTCAAGGCGTTCAAGCGCGTATCCGTGAAGAGCAGCAATGGCGAGACCAGCCGCCGCTACCTGATCAGCACGCGGGTCAGGCTAGGACCACATGTGGTGCGTGCCCAATTCACGCTCTTCGATCGCAGCGATATGAAGTACCAGGTGCTGCTGGGAAGAAAGTTCCTGCGGGGCAGGTTCGTGGTGGATGTGGCGAAGCGGTTCGTGCTGGGGTGAAGGTCCCCATGGCGTTGGATAGCTTCGTGCTCCCCATTCGAACCCCATGCGTCAAACCTTACTCTCCGCGTTCTTCCTGCCACTCTCCCTCCTCGCCCAGCAGGCCACCATCCCCGTCACCGACAACCTGGTGGTGGAAGGCATTCCACCGCTGCCCGCCGAATTGGCCGAGGAGGTGCGGCGCTACAGCGAGGGCCGCAGCGCCAGCTTCACAGCGTGGCATCCGCAGCGCCGTGAGATGCTTGTCAGCACGCGCTTCGGCAACAGCAACCAGCTGCACCTGGTGAAGATGCCCGGTGGTGCGCGTACCCAGATCACCTTCTTCGCCGAGCCCGTGGGCAGTGCCACCTACGAGCCCAACGAAGGCCGCTACTTTCTCTTCACCAAGGACCAGGGCGGCAACGAGTTCGGGCAGATCCACCGCTTCGAGGTGGCCAGCGGAAAGAGCACCATGCTCACCGATGGCGGCCGCTCGTAGAATGGCGGCATGGTGTGGAGCCGCGATGGCAGGCGCATCGCCTATGGCAGCACCATGCGCAATGGCAAGGACCGCGACATCCGCGTGATGGACCCGCTGGAACCCGCCACGGACAAGGTGGTGAGCGAGAACAGCGGTGGCGGCTGGGGCGTGGTGGACTGGAGCCCGGACGACACGCAATTGTTGATCGGCGAGTACCTCTCGGTCAATGAGAGCCGGGTGCATTTGGTGGACCTGAAGACGGGCATACGCACCCGCATCCTGCCCCGCAAGGATGAGCGCACCACCTACCGGCCATTGCGCTTCACCGCCGACGGCAAGGGCATCTTCCTCACCAGCAATAGCGGCAGCGAATTCAACCGGCTATGCCATTACGACCTGGGCACGAAGAAGCTCACCGTGCTCACGCCGGACATTCCCTGGGATGTGGCCGGCACCGATCTGAGCAAGGACGGCCGCCGACTCGCCTTCACCACCAACGAGAACGGGCTGAGCAAGCTGTACATCCTGGACACCGGCACGCGCACCTACGTAGCGGTGGGAGGCCTGCCCGTGGGGCTTCTCGGCGGGCTGGAGTGGACGGCCGATGGTCGCGCGCTGGGGCTGACCCTGACCACCTACGACTCTTCCAGCGATGCCTATGAGTACGACACCACCACACGGCAACTGGTCCGCTGGACCGAAAGCGAGAGCGGCGGCATGGACCTCAGCGGGCTGCGCGAACCGGAGCTGATCACCTGGCCAAGCTTCGACAAACACACCATCTCCGGATTCCTGTACCGTCCTGCTGATCGCTTCACCGGCAAGCGGCCCGTGATCATCAACATCCATGGCGGGCCGGAAGGTCAGTCCAGACCGGGCTTCCAAGGGCGCAACAACTACTTCCTCAGTGAACTGGGCGTGGCCATCGTCTACCCCAATGTGCGCGGCAGCAGCGGCTTCGGCAAGACCTTCCTGGACCTGGACAACGGCATGAAGCGCGAGGACAGCGTGAAGGACATCGGCGCGCTGCTGGACTGGATCGCCACGCAGCCCGACCTCGACGCCGACCGCGTGATGGTGACCGGCGGCAGCTACGGCGGCTACATGACGCTGGCCGCAAGCGTGCACTATGCCGATCGTATCCGCTGCGCGATCGACATCGTGGGCATCAGCAATTTCGTCACTTTCCTGAAGAACACCGAGGATTACCGCCGCGACCTGCGCCGCGTGGAGTACGGCGACGAACGCGATCCGAAGATGGCCGCCTTCCTGGAGAGCATCTCCCCGCTGAACCATGTGGAGCGCATCACCAAGCCGCTCTTCATCATACAAGGGGGCAACGATCCGCGCGTGCCCGCCAGCGAGGCCGTGCAGATGAAGGAGCGCATCCAGGCCAATGGTGGCAACGTGTGGTTCCTCATGGCCAACGACGAAGGCCACGGCTTCCGGAAGAAGGGCAACCAGGACTTCCAGTTCTATGCGATGGTGGCGTTCATGCGGGAGTTCCTGCTGAAGTAGTCGGTCTGTTGGGCTCGGGTGCTGACGCTTGGCTGGCGAGAAGTGTCGACACCAGCATAACAGAGCACCCTGTTGTGCGCGTCCTACCTTGGACGACATGCCTGGTCCCAGATCATCCTTTCAGCAATTACTCGATCGCCTCGCCGCCAACAGATCCCACCCGCACGCCATCATGGAGATCCAGCGCGGCGATGGCACCGTGCTCTTCAGCGGCGCAGCCGGCGTGGCCGATGCCAGTGGGCGGCCCATGACGACGGACGTGCCGTGGTTCATCGCCAGCATCGACAAGACGATGACCGCCACGGTGGTGATGCAGCTGCACGAGGAGGGGCTGTTGAGCATTGACGACAAGCTGGTGGACCACCTGCCGCAGGACGTGGTGCAGGGCATCCACACCTTGAAGGGCGCGGACCATGTGCCGTCCATCACCCTTCGCCACCTGTTGGGTCATGGCAGCGGACTGGCGGATTGGCTGGAAGACAAGCCCAAGGGAGGCAAGGCCTTGGTGGAGGAGTTGAAGTCCAGCGGCGACCGCGAGCTGCCGTTGCACGATGCCATGGACCGTGTGCGCCGCATGACCCCACACTTCGCGCCGCGTCCGATCGGGCAGGGAGGCCAGCGCATCCGCTACTGCAGCACCAACTACATGCTGCTGAACGCCATCATCGAGGCGCGTACCGGCAAGCCCCTGCACGATGCTTTCCGCGAACGGCTTTTCGCACCGCTGGGCATGCGCCACACCTGGCTGTCCGGCTGGCACGATCCGCTGGAACCCACGCCCCCACCTGGCGACCTGTGGTTCGGGCCGGGACCGTTGCCCATCCCCAAGCTGATCAAGAGCATCCACAGCATGTACAGCACCGGGCCCGACCTGATCCGTTTCATGCGCGGCATCGTGCAGGGCAAGGCCTTCCGCAGGCCGGACACCTACGCGCTGATGACCGGCACCTTCAACCGTTTCGGCCTGCCTACGGACATGGCCGCACTGCGCAATCCCAGCTGGCCCATCGAATATGGGCTTGGCATCAAGCGCTTCCAGATCCCGCGCTGGTTGCCGCCTTTCCGCCATATACCCGCGCTGATCGGCCATACCGGCAGCACGGGCTCGTGGCTGTTCCACTGTCCGGAACTGGACATCTACCTGGCCGGAACCGTGGACCAAGGAACATCCGGAGCGGTGCCCTACCGGCTTATGCCGATGGTGTTGCGATCGTTGCAGGCGGAAGTTGCCGCATGAGGTCCGGAGCCTGAAAAGCGCCGATATTCAAGCCCCCTGGAACCGCAGCTACCGCAGGCTGTGATGACCGACCTGGTCGTACCCAGCGATGCGATCCTCATCGACGATGCCCTTCCAACTGTCGTCGAAATCGTCGTTGATCTCCGAGCGCCGGGATACACGGCGGGGCCGGGATCGTCGCGATCGCCAGCACAATGGGTCCAGCCATCGGCATCGGGTCAGAGCGGCACACAAACACCATTCTCGCAAATGAGTCCCGGGCCACAATCGCTGTTCAGATCGCAACCCTGTCCCTGCGCGCATGGCGGGCAATCCGGACCACCGCAGTCCACATCCGTCTCCGTCCCGTTCTTGATGCCATCGGTACAGTTGGCACATGCGCCCTCATCGATCTGGCCATCGCAGTTGTCGTCGATGCCGTTGCAGAACTCGAAAGCTCCGGGATACACGTTGGGGTTGTTGTCGTCGCAGTCACCGGCACAGGTGGTCCAACCATCGCCGTCCGCATCCGGGCATTCCGGCTGGCAGGTCCCACCCTGGCACACCAGACCTGGTCCACAATCGTTGTTCAGATCACAGCCCTGTCCCTGCGCGCATGGCGGGCAATCCGGACCACCGCAATCCACATCCGTCTCCGCCCCGTTCTTGATGCCATCGGTACAGTTGGCACATGCGCCCTCATCGATCTGGCCATCGCAGTTGTCGTCGATGCCGTTGCAGATCTCGAAAGCTCCGGGATACACGTTGGGGTTGTTGTCGTCGCAGTCACCGGCACAGGTGGTCCAACCATCGCCGTCCGCATCCGGGCATTCCGGCAGGCAGGTCCCACCCTGGCACACCAGACCTGGTCCACAATCGTTGTTCAGATCGCAACCCTGTCCCTGCGCGCATGGCGGGCAATCCGGACCACCGCAGTCCACATCCGTCTCCGTCCCGTTCTTGATGCCATCGGTACAGTTGGCACATGCGCCCTCATCGATCTGGCCATCGCAGTTGTCGTCGATGCCGTTGCAAAGCTCCGGTCGCGCGGGGTTGATCATCGCGTTCGTGTCATCGCAGTCGATGTTGTTGGCCACGTAGCCCGGGGGCATCGAGCAGGCGATCTCAGTACTGCCTATATCGCCGTATCCATCGCCATCGGCATCGCGATACCACACCTGGCCGTCCACGGGGTTCTCATCGATCTCCCCGTCGCAATCATCGTCGATGCCGTTGCATAGCTCCGGGACGCCGGGATTGATCTCGGGGTCCTCATCGTCGCAGTCGCCGGCCCATGGAGCATAGCCCGGTCCGGGGTCATCGCATGAAGCGATGGCACCGTCAAAAACACCGTAGCCATCACCGTCCAGGTCCGGATACCACATCGACGCTCCTTCATCCACCTGACCATTGCAGTTGTCATCCAGGCCGTTGCATATCTCTGGAGCGAAGGGATGGATGCCTACGACATCATCATTGCAGTCGCTGCCTGACGCCCATCCATCCCCGTCATTGTCCACCAGTCCCACGCAAGCGATGAACTGGGAGAGGCATCCATAGTCCGTCAGACAAGAGACACACTCCGTATTCAGTGCGCCGAGACAACTGTTGCCATGGCAATAGGTGTAGTAGCAGGTCAGGTACTCCACGGCGCACTCCTGGCATGCATCGCTCACGCCCAGTGTACCTGTTGGGAATATGGCGGCCAGGTTTTCGATCTGGCATTGTGCGTAAGGCGGGTTGTTGATGCAGAAGCTCTGGTTCACCTGGGATCGCGCATACACGGCATTCAGGAAGGCCACTTGGTCGTTCCCGATGTAGGTCGCGTCCTCCGGTGAGCAGAACTCGGACCCTTGGCAAGCGCCCTCATCGATCTGGCCATCGCAGTTGTCGTCGATGCCGTTGCACTGCTCCGTGGCTCCGGGGTACACATCAGGGTTGTTGTCGTCGCAGTCGCCGTCGCAATTGGTCCAACCATCGCCATCCAGATCCGCACAGGGTTGGCAGTAGCCGTTCACGCAAGGGCTGTTCCCACACGCCCCCCACTGCTGCCCGTATGCGAAGCCGCACTCGATACCCGGGCATCCCTGCTCGAAGTACACCTCGGGATCGGTGTCGTCGCAGTCGTATGGGTTGTCGACGAAGCCCGCGGGTTGCGTGCAGCCAACGACGGTGTTGGTGTGGTCGCCATAGCCATCACCGTCCAGGTCCCTGTACCAGGTCGCACCTATGGTCACCGAAGGGTCCGCATCATCGCAGTCTGAGCCTGAGACATAGCCATCCCCGTCCGCGTCCGTGAGTCCCGTGCAATTGATGAAGCCTTGCAGGCAGGGCGTATTGTCGAAGAAGCACTGATAGCACGCTTCGGGACTCTGCAGACAGACGACGAGGCAACTTTGAAGACCCACACACTCAACGAACTGCTGTGCGCATTGGTGGCAATCCAGCGAAATGGGCATGCTGCCATCCACCTGACCCTCGGCGATCCATGCAGCCAGGTCCGCTTGGTTGAACTGATCCAATGCCCAGATATAGATGTAGTCCCTCAAATAGTTGTACTGGTTCTGGTCGATCCAGGCTTGCTCCTCGGCGCTGCAGAGCTCACTGCATCCCTGTCCCGGGTAGCGCAGCGGATCGCTGTCATCGCAATCATCCCCATTGCCCACATACCCTGATGGCCGTGCGCACGACACTTGGCTGATGTCCGGGTCGCCATAGCCATCGTCATCGGCATCCAGGTACCAGGTGAGGTGGGCGGCCATGTCCGGGTTGTTGTCCACCTCGCCATCGCAGTCGTTGTCCTTGCCATCGCCGCAAAGCTCAGGCGCGCCGGGGTATACCGTGGGGTCGTTGTCGTCACAATCGATGGGATCGCTGCAACCGGGGTTGTCGTACACGCCATCACCGTCCAGATCCTGGCAGCCGCCGTTGGCCGCGCTGATGCCCGGGATGATCACGAAGCAGCCGTTCCCCTGCTTCAGCGTATCGCCCAGCAGCGATACCGAGAAACAATCCACCGCACGCGCATGCAAGGCGTAGGGTACGCTGAGCAACTGCGTGGTGCCCATGTTCTGGAAGTCGCTGCCACCCGAAGCATCCATCTCCACTTGGATGAAATGCGACGATGCGCCCCACCCGATGGCCGGGAAAGTGCTCTCCGTGGGTGTGCCCTGGCCCACCGCGATGCTGAACAAGCCGAAGGGACTGGTGGTGACGCTGTGCAGTTCCTGGTAGGCCACATCACCGCCGGGCGATCCCACGAGGATGCTGATGCGCAGGGTGATGGATTCCGAGGACTTGACGTTGCCGAAAGCGTCGCGGGCCACGCCCTGGAAGTCGAAGGCCTGCGGGGCTTGTGCGGTGGCCAGCAGGGAAACCAGCAACGTGGCGATCAGGATGGGGATTCTCATCGGACTGAGGAATAGGTGCGAGGTGAAGGGTTCAGGGCAACTGGCCCATGCGGACGTTGGTGGGCACCGTGCCGCCTATGGTTTGAAGAATGGGATCCCGGTCGTTGTCCTGACCGGTGTACTTGACCGTCCCATCCAGATTCACATCATGGGGCATGTAGCCGGAGGTGGTGGCCGAGGGCACCAGGCCACCGATGGCTTGCAGGATGGGGTCGCGATCGTTGCCGGGGCCGGTGTATTGCACCACGCCGTTGCCGGTCACATCACCCGCCCAGAGCAACCAGCGGCCACCGCGCAGGCGTTGCGCGTCCAGGCCATAGGTGTCGATCATGCCAGTGGAGAGATCCAGCGGGGTCACCGCCCAGCCGAGTGCCACCGGTGCGGCGGTCATCACGGGCAGGTGGTTGCGGTGATGCACGGCCACATGGTATTCTCCGGGCAATGCCGACATGCCGATCGCGGAGGAGCCATCGCGGTCCACCACATCACCATCGCGCTGCACAAGGGCGGCACGTGCCGAGACGACATGGGCGGGATGGAGCGCATCACGCAATTCGATCCACACCCAGTCCACGATGGCATCGGGGCCGTCCAGCACCAGGATCCCGGAGGGGAAGGACTCTCCTCCCCCGCCAATGCCCTGGTAGCCGAGATCCGAGTAAGGTTCATTGAAGGGGATCAGGCCCGCCAGGCGCAGACCATCGCTCATCAGGCTGTTGGATTGCTGATAGGGACCATCGAGCAGCACACGGATATCCAGGGACAAGAACACCCTGTCCGGCTGCTGCACACCGGCCGTGATCATCTCCGAAGAGGCCTCATAAGTGGCACTGGCCGTTTGGCCAAGGGTCCAGCCGAGACTTGCGCCCGACCCTTCCCCATGGCCACCTGCGGAAACGGCGGCGCGGCGTTCCAAGGTCTGCGCCTGGCCAAGGGTGGCTGCCAAAAGCAAGGGGGTCAAAGCGATCGTGCCCCAACAAGACCTCTTGGTCAAGGGGTACATCAGATGCCGGCGGGAAGAAGGAGGCATGCGAGCGAGGGTTCTTCTTGCGGTGCAAGATCC
Organism: Flavobacteriales bacterium; assembly: GCA_026129465.1. Classification (NCBI taxonomy): domain Bacteria; kingdom Pseudomonadati; phylum Bacteroidota; class Flavobacteriia; order Flavobacteriales; species Flavobacteriales bacterium. The sequence continues at coordinate 249,806 of JAHCIA010000001.1, read as the reverse complement.
CCGGGCAGCGCATACCCGGCAATAGAACTTTTGTTAGTCCGCCCCCCTTGCGGCGACCGAACCTTGTCCTCACCTTGGGCGCATATGCTCACCTTCAGCACCCAAAGCGACCCGGAGACCTCCCGGCCAGCCACCACCACCCTCGACCGCTTCTTCGTCCGCCTGCTTAACGATCCGCGCGACCTGCCCTTCATCTACCTGGGGCTGCTGGTCACCTTCACGCTGATCCCGCTGGCGGTGCTGCTTTACATGCCCTTTGTGCCAGCCTGGCTCTGGTGGACCATCGCGGTGGTCTACCTTTTCATCAACAACATCACCTTCAAGGGCCCCTTCGGCCTGATGCTGCACTGCACCACGCACCGGCGCTTCTTCAAGAAGAAGTATGACCTGCTGAACCACTACCTGCCCTGGGTGCTGGCGCCCTTCTTCGGCCAATCGCCCGAGACCTACCGCGCGCACCACATCGGCATGCACCACGTGGAGAACAACCTGGAGCCGGATGAGAGCAGCACCATGCCCTACCAGCGGGACTCCGGCAGGGACTTCCTGCGCTACTACTTCACCTTCCTGTTCACCGGCATCTACACCCTGGTCCGCTACCTCTTCGGACGCAACCGCGACAAGCTTGCCTGGCAGGCCGCGCGTGGCGAAGTGCTCTTCATCCTGTTCTGCGCCGCGCTCTGCTTCGTCAATTGGCAGGCGACCGTGGTGGCCTTCATCCTGCCCTTCATCGCCTTCCGCCTGGTGGCCATGGCCGGCAACTGGGTGCAGCACACCTTCATCTGTCCGGAGGAGCCCGAGAATCCCTACCGCAACAGCATCACCTGCATCAACGTGAAGTTCAACCGCAAGTGCTGGAACGACGGCTACCACATCAGCCACCATGTGGACCCCACCCTGCACTGGACGGAACATCCGCGCTTCTTCCGGGAGCACCGGGAGGAGTTCGCTCGGAATCGAAGCGTGGTGTTCGACAACCTCAACTACACGGATGTGTTCATCCTGCTGCTGCGCGACCGATACGACCTGCTCGCCCAGCGCTTCGTGGACATGGGCGGACATTTCAAGGATGACGCGGAGGTGATCGCTTTCCTGCGCAGCCGTGTGGTCCCCATCCCCTTCCCGGCGGTCCAGCACCAGCTCCGCACGGACCTGTCCATTCCATGATCCGGATACAGGCCGGATGAAAGTTCCCCCATGGGGACATGACCGTGCCGTATCTTCACGGTGTTCTTTGAGCATGTGCGGATGGTGAGCACCGGCTGGCCGGCCGGTGGGGTTCAACGACCACCAACACCCATCACGATGGAACACATCGCGCAACGCCTGGCCGCGGAGCAACTCCCGGCAGCGCAACGCCGCCTGGTATGGGCGGCGCAATGGACCCTCTTCGTTTCATTCCTCGTCCTGGGCCTCATGCGTTTGCTGATGCCGATGGAGGAACTCATCCGGATCATGTCCTGGCCCGGGGCGGTGCCTGCATGGGCGGTACGCATGATCGGCGCACTGGAGGTGGCCGGTGCGCTGGGCGTGGTGCTGCCGGCGCTCACCGGCATCAAGCCCTGGCTCACCACCATGGCGGCCTTTGGGCTGATGGTGCTGATGATCTGCGCGTTGGGCTTCCACCTGATGCTCTTCCAGGGCGCCATGCTGCTGCCCAGCCTGGCCCTGGGTCTGCTGGCCGCTTATGTGGGCGTACGCAGGTTGTAGGCTCAACCCTTCGCCACATCGCGGATGCCTTCCACCAGCCGGTCGAGGTCCTCGAAACTGGTGTAGACGTTGGGCGTCACACGCACGTGGTCGTAGGGTGCTTCAATGCCCGGGATCCCTTCGCGTTCGATGGCCACGGTATGCACCTTCCAGCGTTCGAACAACTTGTCGGCGATCCAGGTGGCTTTCTTCCCCTTGATCCCGAAGGTGCCGATGGCACAGCCGTATTGCGGATCGGGGTGCGTTTCAAAACGCAGGTCCTTCACGTCGCGCACGGCATCGGTCCAGTACATCCGCATCTGTTGCAGCCGCTCCTGCTTGCGCCGCGCGCCGATCGTCTCGTGCAGGTCGATCGCGTAGCCGGTGGCCATCTCGATGGGGAAGCTGCGCGTGCCGAGTGACTCGAACTTGCGGATATCGTCGCTTTCGGGCTTGTCGTTGCTGAGCAGCGGCCATACGCGAGCGACCTTCTCCTTCCGGATCCACAGCATGCCTGTGCCGAAGGGCGCACAGAGCCACTTGTGCAGGCTGGTACCCCAATAGTCGCAACCGAGGTCGGCGATGGAATGGTCCAGCAGGGCGAACGCGTGCGCACCATCCACGAGCACTTCGATGCCCCGCTTGTGCGCCTCGTCGGCGATGCGCCGCACGGGCATGATCTGGCCGTTCCAATTCACGATGTGGGTGATGTGGACCACCTTGGTGCGTGGCGTGAAGCATTTGATGTAGGCCTGGGCCATGGCCTCCTCGTCATCGCCAGGCAGCTTCGGGTCGGCGTACACGAGCTTCACGCCATCGCGCAGCGCGCGCTGTTTCCAGGCGTTGGCCATGTTGGGATAGTCGCAGGTGGCCACCACCACTTCATCGCCCTTGGCCAGCCGCAGACCGAAGATGATCGTGTTCAGCGCCTCGGTGGCGTTGCGCACGATGGCCAGCTCGTCATGCGGCACACCGGCGATGCGGGCCAGGTTGCGCCGCAGCGGCTCGCGGTCCTGGTCCAGGATGCGCCACATGTAGTAGCTGGGCGCCTCGTTGCACATGCGGTTGTAGTGGTCCAGCGCCTCCATGGCCGCACGGGGCGAAGGGCACACGCCGCCGTTGTTGAGGTTGATGAGCGTGGGGCTGCTGGCGAAGGCGGCGCGGACATGGCGCCAGAAGGTGCCCTCCCCTTCCTTCGATCCCGGCCTTGCCTGCAGGCGGGCCAGTGGGCCATAGGCCGCCTCAGCGGTGGGATGCAGGGCCAGCCCGCCGAGCAGCGCGGCGCTCTGGCGGATGAAATCGCGGCGATGGGTCATGGCGATCGTGTTCGTACGCAAGCACGAACTTCGGCCACGAAAACCGAAATGCCAATGAGCGACGGATACGTCAAGGCCGAAATTGCGGACGGCATCGCCACGGTCACCTTCCACCACCCCAAGAGCAACAGCCTGCCGGGCCACATCCTGCGAGGCATGGCCGAGGCGATCGAAAAGGCGGGCCAGGACCCGGCCGTGCGTGTGATCGTGCTGCGCAGCGAGGGCGACAAGGCGTTCTGCGCCGGCGCCAGCTTCGATGAACTGGTGTCCATCGGGAACGAGGCGCAGGGACTGGCCTTCTTCAGCGGCTTCGCGTTGGTGATCAACGCCATCCGCAAGGCACCGGTCTTCGTCATCGGCCGCATCCATGCGCACGTGGTGGGCGGTGGCGTGGGGCTGGCGGCCGCGGTGGACATCGCCCTGGCGCACGAGGAGGCCACCGCACGCCTGAGCGAACTGGCCATCGGCATAGGCCCCTTCGTGGTGGGCCCGGCGGTGGAACGCAAGGTGGGCACCGGCGCCTTCACGCTGATGAGCGCCACGCCAGCCATGCGCCGCGACAGCCATTGGTGCGAGCGGCACGGGCTCTACAGCGAATTGTTCCCACACATCGGCAACCTGGACCTGCGCCTGAAGGAACTTACGGGCGAACTTTCCGGCTACAGCCCCGAGGCCATGCGCGAACTGAAGGCTGTCGCCTGGAGCGGCACCGAGCACTGGGACCGGCTGCTGGTGGAGCGTGCCGCCATCAGCGGGCGGCTCGTGTTGTCGGACTTCACCCGTGCGGCGATCGAACGCTTCAAGCAGGGCGGCCGCTGAGGCCTGATGTTCGCCGGGCGGGACTACCTTGTGCGGTGTACCCTGAAACATCCCGCCATGTACCGCTCGCTTGTCCTTCCCGCGCTCTCGCTCGCGCTCGCCGCTTCCGGCCAGAACCTCGCACCGGTGGTGAACATCACCTCCACGGCTTTGGACCTTGGTGCGGCCACGGCCACCATCACGTATGACCTCAGCGATACCGAGAACGACCCCTCTGAGGTGACCCTGCGCGCCTCACTCAATGGAGGCCTCACCTGGCAGGTGCCGGTAACACAGGTCTCGGGTGATGTGGGCGCAGGCATCCTGCCGGGCACCGGACGCACCATCACCTGGGCGTTCGATGGCGTGCCGAACATCTGGGAAGCCGTGGTGATGGTGGTGGCCGATGATGGCCATGCGCCGGACATCCAGACCATGGTGGACCAGGTGGATGCCCAGAACCTCGCCGGGCTTTTGGAGGTGGTGGCGATCCCCCGCCACTACAGCAGCCATCTCGCCGGCATCCAGGCGATCCGCGACACGCTCCTGGGGCGCTTCAACGGCATGGACATCGAGGTGGGCACACAGGATGTGGTGGTGCTGGGCACCAATGTGCCGAACGTCATCGGCCGCCAAGCGGGTTTGCGCTACGACACCCTCACCTACATCGTGGACGCGCACTACGACGCGGTGTCCAACACACCCGGCGCGGACGACAACGCCAGCGGTGTGGTGGCCACCTTGGAGATCGCACGGATCCTGTCCCAGTACCGTTTCCGCAACAGCCTGCGCTACATCGGCTTCAGTTTCGAGGAGCAGGGGCTGATCGGCTCCGGATACTACGTGCAGAGCGGCATCCCCGCGTGGGAACGGATCGACGGGGTGCTCAATCTGGAGATGATCGGCTATTACAGCGATGAGCCCAACAGCCAGCAGGTGCCCGCCGGGTTCAACATCCTGTTCCCCGACGCCATCGCCGCGCTGGCCGCGAACGACTACCGGGGCGACTTCCTTACGGTGGTGGGCAACACCGCCAGCAACAGCCTGGTGGAGACCTGCCTCGATGCGGTGGACACCTACGTGCCCGAGTTGTCCCGCATCGCCCTGGTGGTGCCTGGCAATGGCCAGATCGCGCCCGACCTGCGGCGCAGCGACCACGCCCGGTTCTGGGATGTGGGCATGAAAGCCCTGATGCTCACCGATGGCAGCGAGTTCCGCAATGCCAACTACCACACGCCCAACGACGCCATCGCCACGCTGGACATCCCCTTCCTCGTCAACTGCACCAAAGCCACGCTGGCCACCGCCGCCATGCTCGCGGAGCCGATGAACGCCGGCTTCGACACGCATCCCCTGGGCAGCGTGGGCATGGACGACCACCAGCATGGCTTTCCCTGCGGTGTCGACGTCTACCCGAATCCCGCGAAGGACCTGCTTTGGATCCATGTCCACGACTGTGTGGGGAGAACGGTAAGCGCGCAACTCTTCGCGCTCGACGGCCGGCGGGTGGCCGGACGCGACCTGCGTTTCAGCGGGGTGGATGAGCGGCAAGCGCTGCCGTTGCATGGCATAGCGCGTGGGACCTACCTGCTCGTGCTCCAGGCGGGCGATGCGCACACCACCTTGAAGGTGGAGGTGGAATAGGCTTTCAGCGCAGCCTGTCGGCCGAACGCACCAGTTCCTCATCACGGCGGATGGCACGTTCCGCGAGGAAGGTGAGGAGCAGCGTGGCGAAAGGCAGGAAGAAAGCGATCCCGAAATGCGCCTCCACAGGCCCCATGGTGCCGAGCCAGCCACGGAGCGAGCGGTCCGTGATGAACAGGAAGGCGATCACCAGCAGGGTCAGGAGATAGCTTCCCCGGAGCACCCGCAATTGGCGCTTGCGATCGCCATACAGGAAGATGGTCACCAGCAGGACGGCGGCCAAGGCGGTGAGGACCCACTGGAAAGGAAGCCGGAACGCCGCCTCCTCCACCGGCTCGCCCGCCGGACCCAGCAGCCCGGCCGTTCGGAACACGTAGCCGCCCCCCCCGGCCGAATAGGCCATGACCGGGAACCACCATGTAGCGATCGCCGCAAGGGCCGCAAGGGCCAGAAAGAGGGATTGGACGCGCTGCAACATGGCCGGGGCGCGAAAATACCCGTCCTGTCCCGGTGGAAAAAAACCACCCGGCCACCTTGCCATTCGGACCGGAGACCCTAACATTGCAACATATTCGATCCGGTGCGGATCCTTTCGCGGACCCAGGATGGTCCGCCTCCCACCACCCTCCTTCCCTGTTGTAAGAAGCACAAGAGCCCACGAGGCTTTCCGTTGGACCCGCAAGGGCCGAATTCCAAGACAACCACATCACGGCGCACATGTATGATGCAGCGACCCTGGGCGGCATGAAGCTCTCCGAGTTGAAGGAGATCGCCAAGCAGCTCGATCTGAAGAAGGCCGAGAACCTCAAGAAGCAGGACCTCATCGAGAAGATCCTCGCCGCGCAGGCCGGCAAAGGCGGAAGTGGCAAGGCCATGGGGCCGGCGTTCACCGCCGATGATGAGGCCCTGACCGAACTGGCCACATCGGATGAGCCCACCCTGGCCGAAGACCCGCCACCGGCCGAGGTGGCCGAAGGGGATGATGACGATGAGGAGGAGGACGGCGACGACGAGGAGAATGGCGATGACGATGCCGAGGAAGAGGGTGGAGAAAGCCCGGCCGTTGGAACGACGACCGATGCTCCGCGCGAAAGGCCGGAAGGTGGAGGCCGCCAGGAGCGTCGGCACGACGACCGCCGCGACAGACGGGACCCGCCCGCCGGCAGGCAGGAACAGCGCGGCGACGGCGGCCAGGAAGGCCGCCCACAAGAGCGACGCGACCAGGGACGCGGCGATCAACAGCGGCAGGACAGGAACCAGCAGCGTGGCGACCGCCCCCAGCAGGACCGGCCGATGCGCGACCAGGAAAGACCGGCGCGCGAGCAGATCGCCTTCGACGCCTTCGTGGAGACCAACGGTGTGCTGGAGGTGATGCCGGAGGGCTACGGATTCCTTCGCAGCAGCGACTACAACTACCTGGCCTCGCCTGATGACGTCTATGTGACCCAGCAACAGATCAAGCAATACGGTCTGAAGCTCGGCGACACCGTGCAAGGCTATGTGCGCCCACCGCGTGAGGGCGACAAATTCTTCCCGCTGATGAAGGTGGAGAGTATCAACGGCCGCGACCCCGAATGGGTCCGCGACCGCGTGCCCTTCAAATTCCTCACGCCACTCTTCCCGGACGAGAAGTTCAACCTGGCCGAGAAGGGCGCCAACCTCAGCATGCGCGTGCTGGACCTCTTCTCGCCCATCGGCAAGGGCCAGCGCGGCCTCATCGTGGCGCAACCCAAGACCGGCAAAACGATCCTCCTGCAGGACGTGGCCAACGCCATCGCGAAGAACCACCCGGAATCCTACCTCATCGTGCTGTTGATCGACGAGCGCCCGGAGGAAGTGACCGAGATGGCGCGCAATGTGAAGGCCGAAGTGATCGCCAGCACCTTCGACGAACCCGCCTCGCGCCACGTGCAGGTCGCCGGCCTGGTGCTGGAGAAGGCCAAGGCCATGGTGGAATGCGGCCACGATGTGGTGATCCTGCTGGACTCCATCACCCGCCTGGCGCGCGCCTACAACACCGTGCAGCCCGCCAGCGGCAAGATCCTCAGCGGCGGCGTGGACGCCAACGCGCTGCAAAAGCCCAAGCGCTTCTTCGGTGCCGCGCGCAAGATCGAGAACGGTGGAAGCCTCACCATCCTCGCCACCGCGCTGATCGATACCGGCAGCAAGATGGACGAGGTGATCTTCGAGGAGTTCAAGGGCACGGGCAACATGGAACTGCAGCTGGACCGGAAGATCTCCAACCGCCGCATCTTCCCCGCCATCGACATCCAATCCAGCGGCACGCGGCGCGACGATCTGCTGCACCACAAGGACGTGCTCCAACGCACCTGGATCCTCCGCAAGCACCTGGCCGACATGAACAGCGTGGAGGCCATGGAATTCATCAAGAAGCACATGGAGGGCACGAAGAGCAATGAGGAGTTCCTGGTGAGCATGAACGGGTAGTTGAGGTTGATGGGCTGGAGGTCGCTCCCGGATCTTGACGGATCGTTGATCGACAGGACACTGGACCCATGATGTTCACGATCCTCTCCGCCCTGGCCGTGATGGCACTGCGCATCGGGCTCTATTACGCGGGGCGCCCGTTGGAAGGCACCAGCTTCATGTTGGTGCATCTGCTCGCGCTGGTCACGATCGTCTGGTTCACCGGCCATCGTGCGCTGACGCATGATCGCGAGACGCCCTTCCCCGCCCTGCTGCGCGAGACCTTCCGCAACGCCGCGCTCTACGCCCTGCTGATCGGGCTGTTCCTGTGGGCCTACTTCAGCTGGCTGGAGTCCGACCACTTCGCCTTCCGCATCGATGAGCTGGTGGCACGTGGCATGGCCGAAGGGCAGCCGGAGGTGGTGATCCGCCCGCGCATGGAAGCCTTCTTCACGCCGCTGAACTACGCCACCATCTCCTTCCTGGCCCTGCTCGCGGCCGGTGCTTTCAATACGCTCTTCATCGGCATCCTGCAGCACAAGGTGCTGCGGCGCTTCATGCGATGAAGGCCTCGCTCAACGCCTGAAGATCGAGTCCGCCGAAATTTCCGCTGCTCATCATCAGCAGCACCCCGTCACCTGGCGATCCCCGGCGAACGGCGCCCATGACCGCGATGGGATCGGTGAGCACCTGCAGGTCGTCGCTGCCGAAGGCGCGCTGGATGCGCTCGGGCGGGATCGGCGGCAGGCGCTTGAGTTCCACCGCATGCGGGTCGTAGAAAACGATCGCATGGTCGGCGCCCGCCATGCTGCCGTGGTACTGGTCCAGAAAACCCTCGCTGAGGCTGCTGTAGGTGTGCAACTCCATGCAGGCCACCAGGGTCCGGCCGGGGAACTGCTCGCGCACCGCCTGCACGGTCGCCTTCAGCTTGCTGGGCGAATGGGCGAAGTCCTTGAAGACCGCGCGGCCGGGCACCTCGGCCAGTTTCTCCAAGCGCCGCGCGGCGCCGTGGAAGGTGGCGATGGCCTCATGGAAGGTCCGATCGCCAATGCCCAGCATGTGGCACACATGCCGCGCCCCTTCCAGGTTCTGCAGGTTGTGCCGGCCGAAGACCCGCAGCGGGACCTCACCTTGGGGCGTTCTGAGGATCGTCACACCATCGGCGATCCGGTGCGGCGGCACACCGTAAGGGACCTTGGGCAGGTCGGCCGGAGCATCCTCCGCCAGGCGCTTCACCTCGGGATCCTCGGCGCAATAGACCAGTTTGCCCCCTGGTTCGATGCACGCGATGAACCTCTTGAACTGGTCCACATAGCTCTCGTAGGTCCTGAACACATTGATGTGGTCCCAGGCGATACCGCTGATGAGCGCGATGTCCGGCCGGTAGAGATGGAACTTGGGCACGGGTTCGAGTGCCGATGCGAGGTATTCATCGCCTTCGATGATCGCCACCTGCGCCTCGTCACTGAGCTTCACCATGCAGTCGAAACCCTCCAACTGGGCGCCCACCAGATAATCGAAAGCGATGCCCGCGTGCCGCAACACATGCACGATCATGCTGGTGATGGTGGTCTTGCCGTGGCTCCCGCCGATCACCACACGGGTCTTGTGGCGCGTGCTTTCATGGAAATACGCGGGGTAGCTGAAGACGGGGATGCCCAGATCCTGCGCGCGCTTCAACTCGGGGTTGTCGATGCGGGCGTGCATGCCCAGGATCACCGCGTCGATGCCGGGGGTGATGTCCTCCGGCCGCCAGCCGAGCCTGTCCGGCAGCAGGCCCAGGCGGTCCAACCGGCTGCGGCTCGGCTCGAAGATCTCGTCGTCACTCCCGGTGACCTCGAAACCCTGCTGGTGCAGCGCGATCGCCAGGTTGTGCATGGCGCTGCCGCCGATGGCGATGAAATGGACCCGTGGCATGCGGCGAAGTTGCACGCGGCCGTCCGCCCATGATCCATTTGCGCATGGAATGCGTCAACGATGACCTGTGGGAAGCGCGATACTGGGCAGGGGTCCCAGCAGCCTCCCAATGAAGCATGCCTACATATGTTCGGTGGCCTATTCCCGATCTTCGTCCCCCATGAAGCTCCACACCATCGACACCGGCCTCTTCAAGCTCGACGGCGGCGCCATGTTCGGCGTGGTGCCCAAGAAGCTCTGGGCCAAGCACCTGCCACCCGACGAGAACAACCTCTGCACCTGGGCGCTGCGCTGCCTGCTGGTGGAATCGGGGAACCGGTTGATGCTGATCGACAACGGCCTGGGCGACAAGCAGGACGCCAAGTTCTTCAGCCATTACGAACCGCACAGCGAAGCCACGCTGGAGGGATCGCTGAAGAAGCTGGGTTTCACACCGGACGACATCACCGATGTGTTCCTCACCCACCTGCACTTCGACCATTGCGGCGGAAGCGTGAAATGGAACAGCAGGCGCGACGGCTACGAGCCCGCCTTCCGCAACGCGCACTACTGGAGCAACGAGTACCATTGGGAGTGGGCCACCAAGCCCAACGCCCGCGAGAAGGCCAGCTTTCTGAAGGAGAACATCCTGCCCATCGAACAAAGCGGGCGCCTGAAACATGTCAACATCGGCCGGCGCAGCAACGAGGAGAACTGCTACATCCGCAATGTGATGCCCGACGTGGACGTGTTCCTGGTGAACGGCCACACCGATGCCATGATGATCCCACACATCCGCTACAAAGGCCGTACAGTGGTCTTCATGGCCGATCTGCTGCCAAGCGTGCACCACATCCCCATCGCCTGGGTGATGGGCTACGACACGCGCCCGCTGCTCACGATCGATGAGAAGAGCGACTTCCTGGACGTGGCGGTGAAGAACGACTACGTGCTTTTCTTCGAGCATGATGCGCACACGGAGTGCTGCACCGTGCAGGCCACTGAAAAGGGCGTACGTGTGAAGGACACCTTCCGGCTGAGTGAGTTGTAGCCATGTGCTACACGGTGGCCTACCTCACCAAGCGCAAGATCACCTATGCGCGTCGTGCGGGTGCGGACGAGGCCGAGATCCTCGAGTTGGAACAACAACTGGAGGAGATCACCACCGGTCAGCCGCCGATGTTCCATGTCAGCGGTTTCACACATCCCAAGCTGCTGTGCTTCCACCGCGATGATGGCCCACGCTTCGAGTTGTTGCGTTGGGGACTCATTCCCCATTGGGTGAAGGACCACGCGCAGGCGGCGGAGTTGAGCAGGCGGACCTTGAACGCACGTGGCGAGACGCTGTTCGAGAAGCCCGCGTTCCGCGAAGCCGCCAGGCACAGATGCCTCATCCTGGTGGACGGGTTCTTCGAGTTCCATCACCTGGGCAAGCGCTCCTTCCCCTACCACATCCGCGCCCGCGATGGTGGGCCGATCGCGCTGGGCGGCGTGCGCAGCATCTGGCGGGATCCCGGTACCGGCGAGTTGACAGGCACCGTGAGCATCGTGACCACCGTGGCGAATGTGGAAATGGCCCGCATCCACAACAATCCGAAGGCGGATGGGCCACGCATGCCCTTCATCCTGCCCAAGGCAATGGATGCGGCCTGGTTGTCCCCCGACACCGATGCGGAGCATGCCGCCGCGTTGATCCAGCCGTACGCCGATGAACTGCTGGAGCACTACACCGTTCCGCCCTTGCTGGGCAGGCAGGCCATCGGCAACGTGTCCGCAGCGCTGGAACCCTTCCCTTACATGGAGTTGTTGTAGGGCAGCCGCTTCGTCAGCACAAAGGCGCCCTGCCCGCGGACATCGTGCACCGGCACGCCATGCTCGGTGCACCAACGCAGGGCCTTGTCACGTACCCGCCAGGGGAGCTCTCCACCGAGCACGAGCCGGTCCGCCATGGTGGCGATCGTCTCCAGGTCCGCTTCGTCCAACCACCGTCGTCGGTCCACCACCACCGCATCCAGCCTGCCTCCTTGCCACGCTTTGGGCGGATCATGGTCATCGCGCACAAAGACCACATCGAATGCCGGTGATCGCCAGCGGCCGGCCATGGCCAGCGTGGGTCCGTGTTGTTGAGGTCCATCACTCCAAATGATCCCATCTCCGACCAAGCTGGCGATCGCCAGCCCATGTGCCCGGCAGTGCCGTTCCAGCTTGCGCGCGATCCATCCATCGTGGAGCAGACCGGGATCGGACGCATGGACCACCAGTTCGCGTCCTTGGGTCATCGCCGCCACGACCGGTCCACGTTCATCATAGACCACGAAGGAGGCACGCTGCCGCGCTTCCCGCGCCTGGGCACCCCAGACCACCAGCAAGGCGCCACAGGCCAGCCCGGCCACCCACCGCATGCTTCGCCACTTCCACTGCCACCAGGCCGCCACGGCGAGGATCAGGATGTACAACAACACCACCGCCGCGGGCCCCACACGCACCTCAGGATAGGCGCCCGGCAACGAAGCGAAGAATGCGGTGACGGACGCCACGGTCTTCAGCAGCATCGTCATGGCCCAGGTGATCGCCGGACCGATGACGGGCACCTTGTACAGCAGGAGCAAGGCCACCGCTCCATTCACCGCCAGGCCCACTGCCGTGACCACGATGATATTGGCCGGCAGGAACCAGACCGGGAAGGCCTGGAACAGATGCAGCGACAAGGGCGTGGTGAGCAGCTGTGCAGCGATGGAGACCACGGCCAGCGACCAGATGCCCCGCAGGATGCGATCGGCCGGCGACCAAAGCCGTTCGATGGGCTTGTAGAATACGATGATGCCCAGCACCGCGAGGAATGACAGTTGGAATCCGATGACGCCCAGCAGCGCGGGATCATAGAGCAGCAGCAACAGGGCCGCGGCGAAGAGGCTGTTGAGATGGTCGGTGCGCTGGGCCGCCATGCCCGCCAGGGTGAAGAGGCTGAACATGACCGTGGCGCGCATCACGCTGGGCGAAGCGCCGGTGAGGCCCGCGTAGGCCCACAGCGCCAGCAATACGAAGAGGCCGCGCCACATTCTTGCTTTTCCGCTTTTCCCCCACCATCCGAAGAGGAAGGAGAGGATCGCGTAGATCAAGCCCACGTGCATGCCCGACACGGCCAGCACATGGATGGTGCCGCTGCGCGCGAACGCCGCGCGTTGCTCGCCATCGAGCTCATCACGCTGTCCGAGCACCAACGCCTTCACCACCGCCCGCTCGCGCATCGGCATGTCGCTGCCATCGAGCCAGGTGGAAATGCGGTCGCGCGTGTTGGCGAAGAGATGGGTCCAATGCGCGTTATGGTCCACGGTGCGCCATGCCGCTGACGGGGCGAAGAGTTCCATGGCGATGCCGCGCGAAGCGGCCCATGCCCGCCGATCGAAACCACCGGGATCGGGGATGCGCGAGATCGGTGTCAGCGCCGCGTCCACCAACAGACGATCGCCGCGGCGGGGCACCTCGCCATCCGGCGGAAGCAGAAGCGTGAGCATCACCCGTCCGCGGCGCGGCACGATCGTGTCGTTTCTCATGAGCGCGATCAACGTGGCATCCGCGCGAAGCACCTTTTCCGAGGCTCCATTGATCGCTTCGACCTGGAGCGCCCATGGCCCTTCCCGGTCCCCATGACGCTCCACATGCAGGGGATCCGCGCCCGGCGATCGTGCCACCTGCCAGAACAGGCCGAACGCGAGGAACCAGAAACTGACCACCGCGCCACGCTGCCAGCGGGAAAGGCGCTCCCCGGGGAACAGCAGCACCAGGGTCGCGGCAGGTGTGGCGCACGCGAACACGGCCGACACCATGCCCAGCGATGGAAGGCGCCACCACGCCATGAGCACGCCCATGATGAAGGGGAGTCCGATGCGCACCATCGGCGCACGGATGATGGCCCGCCAAGGCCCGCGGAGATCGACATCACCGTCCATGGGAGGTGACCTGAAGATATCCAGAAGGCCCGGGAACGGGATGCGCAGCGGGCGGCCGGCCCTACAGGACCTCCAGGATGAGGCACTTCAGGTAGTGCGTCTCCGGCAGCCCCCAGAGGATCGGATGGTCCGGAGGCTGGGAACCGCTGTACAACTCGCGCAGCCGCCGGCCGGCGTCGAGCGCGGCATCGGCCAGCACCTGGCGGAACAACTCGGGCGTCATATGCTGCGAGCAGCTGCAGGTGACCAGGAACCCGCCGCTGGGCAGGCACTTCATCGCCCGCAGGTTGATCTCCTTGTAGCCGCGGTACGCGTTCTCCAGCGCGCCCTTGCTCTTGGCGAATGCCGGAGGGTCGAGCACGATCGTGTCCCAGCGTTCACCCCGGCGGTCCATCGCGGCCAGGTGGTCGAAGACGTTGGCCTCCCTGAAGGTGGTCCGTTGGAAGCCGTTCAGCGCGGCGTTGCGCGCGGCCATGGCCACGGCCTCCGCGCTGATGTCCAGACCGAGCACCTCCGTGGCACCATGCTTCGCAGCATGCAGCGCGAACCCTCCGGTATGTGTGAAGCAGTCCAGCACCCTTCTCCCCGGGCCCACCAAGGCCATGGCCGCATGGTTCAGGGTCTGGTCCAGGAAGTGGCCGGTCTTCTGGCCGCCCATCAGGTCCACATGTGTGCGCACACCGCCGTCCCCTTCCGCGATGACCAGATCCGTGCGTCCCGCCTTGCCGGCAAAACCCTTCTCCAGCGGAAGACCTTCCTTTTCGCGGATGGGCACATCGTTGCGCAGCACCAGCACGGCCGGCCTCACCTCCTCCTGCAACACCTCGATCACCACATCACGCCACCGTTCCATGCCCAGCGTAAGGAACTGCGCCACCAGCGCTGTCTCCCCGCGCTCCACATCCTGGAAACGGTCCACCACCAGGCCGGGAAGCAGATCCGACTCACCGAAAACGAGCCGGCAACTCCCTTCCCAGCCGCCCCGGCCGTCGGGCCGCAGACCACGTCCTTGCCGGAATGCCACTGCCCGCTTCAAGCGCGCGGTGATGAAGGCCTTGCTCACCCGGTCGGCCGGATCGCTGGTGAGCAGCCGCACCCTGATCATGGACGCGGGATTGATGTAGCCCTGCCCCAACGCCCGTCGTTTCGCATCCAACACCTGCACCACATCACCGGGCACATAGGCGCCCTCCTCCTTCAGCACCTGCGTGCCGAAGATCCAAGGATGTCCCAGGCGTACGCGGTCGTTGCGGTCGTCGATGATGATGCGGGCCTGTGGCATGGCGGCGAAGGTAGACGCACCCTCACCGCCCGCTGGGCCCGCCCGGCCCGGTCACGGGCGCCTCGTCGCGGAAGAAGTCGATCGTGGTCAGGTCCACGAGATGGACGTCCGTGTAGTAGTGGTGCAGGATCTCCGTGTAGGTGCGTCCGGCGCGGGCCATGCGCATGGCGCCTTCCTGGCAGAGGCCCACCCCGTGTCCGAAGCCGCGGCCCCGCAACACCACCTGCTCGCCTTGGGTGTGGATGGAGAAGAATGTGGAACGCAGCTTCAGGTCCTCGCGGACCATCTTCAGCGGTATCAGGGGCCGCACGTTGCCCAGGAAGAGATCGCGGCAACCCGGCTCATGCTCCAGCACGGCCTTGAGCGACTCGGGGTCTGTGGAAGTGAATCCGTGCTTGCGTTTGAGGTAGCCGAGCCATTCGCCCTTGGTGAGCACTTTCTCCCAGGCCGACTGCGGCGCTCCGAGGCAGAAGGTGTCCGTGGTGGCCAGCAGGTAGGGTTCGCTCTTGCTCCATACGTCCTCGGCGTTCACCGTTTCACCGCCGCAGTTGCTGTGGAAGGTGGCGTGGATCATCCGGATCTCGGAGTCCACCAGCACAAGGCCGCGCGTTTCGGCCACCGCCTGCAGGATGCTGTCATTGCGCGACCGCCCGTGGTACACCTGGCAATGCGTGCCGTCGCATAATTCAAAGCCTTCCGGCAGGTGCTTGCGCTGGTTGCTGAGCGCGTAGGTGCGGCAGGAGACGCTTTGCAGCTTGTAGTATTCCACATGGTGGTGGTTGCCGGCCTCGCTTTGCACCACGCCGGCGGTGTAGGCCTCCAGCGGCACATGGTTCACCAGCGACAACGCCCCGTTCGCGGCCGTCATTTCCAGCGTACCGGGGTAGTTCTGTTCCGGGATCTTCAGATCGGGCGCCCGCAATCGGAAACCACCCTCCGCCAGGCGGGGAACCACTTCGATCCGGCGGCGTGCGGTGAAGACATGCGCGAGGGACCTGGCACTGATGCCCCCGGGCGACACCTCGATGCGCAAGCCATCATTGGCGGGCAACTCGCCGATCCGCTGGCCATCGGCATAGAGCACACAAGGACCCTTGGCGCTCATCACCAGCACGTTCTTCACGGCCTTCTGGCGCAGCAGGCCGATGCGTACGCCGCGCTCCTGGGCCAACAAGGGCGCAGCGAGCACGAGGCACAGCGCGTGGGTAAGCAACGTGCGTGCGAACATGCGGGGTGCAAAGTACAGGGGTGCCCGAAACGGTCTCAGGGCGCTTCCGCGAGACTTTTCCACAAGGCCGATGCGACCTTGCGGCTGGCGCCCGGACCACCCAGTTTGTGGCGCAGGGCTTCCAGATCGGCCAGCATCGCCGCGCGCCTGGGCCCTTGTTCCACCAGAGGCGCGAGCTCCTTGCGCAGGTTGTCCTCCGTGAGTTCGTCCTGGATCAATTCGCGCACCACTTCACGCTCCATGATCAGGTTCACCAGGCTGATGAATTGGATGTCCACCAAACGCTTGGCGATCCACACGTTGAGGGCGCTGCCGCTGTAACAGACCACCTCCGGCACGCCGAACAGCGCCGTCTCCAGGGTGGCCGTGCCGCTGGTGACGAGCGCGGCATGGGCCTGGCGCAAAAGGTCGTAGGTGCGCCCTTGCACCACGGTGATCGCCGCATCGCCAAGGAGTTCCCGGTAGAAGTCCATCGGCACCGACGGTGCGGAAGCCACCACGAAACGATGTTGCGGAAAGCTCTTCGCCGTGGCGGCCATCAGGGGAAGCATGCGCGCGATCTCCTGGCGGCGGCTGCCGGGCAGCAGGGCCACCACAGGGCGGCCGTCATCTCCGGGCAGGGCTTTCAGGGGCGCCCTTCCCTCCTGCTCTATCGCGTCCAGCAGCGGATGCCCCACGAAGTCCACGTCCATGCCGTGGCGGGCGTACCAGTCCTGCTCGAAGGGCAGGATGCAGTACATGCGCCGCACCACCCGCTTGATGGTCTTCACGCGGTCCTTCTTCCAGGCCCAAACCTGCGGACTGATGTAGTAGTACACGGGAATGCCCCTGGCATGTGCCCATGCCGCTATGCGCAGGTTGAAGCCGGGGTAGTCGATCAGCACCAGCGCATCGGGCTTGAAGGCTTCGATGTCGCGCTTGCAGGCCGTGATATTGCGCAGGATGGTGCGCAGGTTCATGATCACCTGCGTGAAACCCATGAAGGCCAGCTCGCGGTAGTGCTTCACCACCTCGGCACCGGCTTCGGCCATGCGGTCGCCACCCCAGGCCCTGATCCGAAGTGGCGATCCGCCGGACGTGACCTGGGATGGACCCGCCAACCGGCCCGCTGGCGAACCGCCGCTGCCTTCCGCCACGGCGAAGAGCTCCCGCACGAGGTTCCCCCCATGCAGGTCGCCGCTGGCCTCACCCGCGATGATGTAGAGACGCTTCGCCATGGCATCAGAAGACCAATACCACGATGATCACTCCGTAGACCAGGGTCGCGGTGATCACGCCGCGCATGGCCTTGTGCTTGTCGTAGCGGTCGAAGAGGAAGAAAGGCGCGAGGTTGGCGATGAGCGAAAGGCTGAGGATGGGGGCCTGGTTGGCGCGCGTGCCAAGGAAGAGGTCGTGGATGAAGGCGTGGAGATCGAGGTTGGGCCGCACCCAGGTGATGTGGATGAGCGCATAGAGGAAGAAGCCCGCGATGGGCACGAGCAGACCGGTGACCACCCCGGTGGCGGTGCTATCCCAGCGCATGGTCCCAGGTGTTCAGTGTGGCGATGGCGTGGTGGGCCGTCATGTCGTACTGCGTGGGCACGATGCTCACGTACCCGTTGTCCACGGCCCACACATCGGTATCCTCGCCCTGGTCCTTGCTGCGGAATTCGCCCTTGAGCCAGTAGTACTCCTTGTTGCCGGGATCGTGGCGCGTCTCGAACTCGTCCTCCCAATTCGCCTTGGCCTGGCGGCACACCCGCATGCCCTTCAACGGCAGCCCCGTGTTGCGCGGCACGTTCACATTGAGGCAGATGCCCTCGGCCATGCCATGCTTCAAGGTGTTCTCCACCAGCTTGCGCACCACGGGGCGTACCTGCGTGAAGTCCGCCTCCATGCCGTGGTCCATCAGGCTGAAGCCGATGCTGGGAATGCCCTCCATGGCGCCCTCCACGGCCGCGCTCATGGTGCCACTGTACAGCACATTGATGCTGATGTTGGCGCCGTGGTTGATGCCGCTCACCAGCAGGTGCGGTTTGCTGCCGCCGAGCAGCTTGTAGATGGCCAGCTTCACGCAGTCCACCGGCGTGCCGCTGCAACTCCACGCCTCCACACCGTCGATCAGCTCCACGCTCTGCAAACGGAGGAAACTGTGGATCGTGATGGCGTGGCCCATGGCGCTCTGCGGCTTGTCCGGCGCCACCACCAGCACGCGGCCGAAAGGCATCACCTCCTCCACCAACGTTCGGATACCGGGCGCGAAGATGCCGTCGTCATTGGTCACCAGGATCAGCGGGCGGTCGTTCATGGGCGGCAAAGCTATTGGGTTGGCCGCAGGGGCTTGGCGGATGGACATGTTGGAAGGTGGATGTACGGACCATCCACCAACTTTGACGAGCGTTGCCAGGATCGTGTCAACTTTCCGCCTTCAACGTCCCCCACATGAAAAAACCCATCCACCCGCCCCACGCCGCTCCTCCCCTGGCGCCTTACACGCCCGCCATCGAGGCCGGCGGCTTCGTATTCCTCAGCGGCCAGATCGCCTTGGACGGTGAAGGAAACCTGCACACGGGAGACATCGCCACCGAGACCCGGCAGGTGATGGCGAACATCGGCACATTGCTGCAGGCCGCCGGGCTGGACTACGAGCACCTGGTGAAGGTCACCATCTTCCTCAGCGACATGGCGCATTACGCCGCGGTGAACGAGGTGTACGGCGGCTACTTCGGCAAAGTGCCACCAGCGCGTGAGGCGGTCGCCGTGAAAGGACTGCCGCGTGGGGTGAACGTGGAGATCAGCGGCATCGCCGTGAGGGGCTGAGTACCGGTTCAGAGAAGCCACACCAGGCCCGCCACCAGACACAACTGGATGGCGAAAATGATGAGCCCGAAGCCCAGACCCTTTCTGCCGGACCGGTAGAGTTCCCCGAAGCTCACCTGCAAGCCGATGGCGGCCATGGCGATGGTGAGCGCCAACTGGCCGATGGTGCCCATGGTGCGTATCAGCTCCGGTGGCAGCGGCGTCAGGGATCCGATGATGGTGATGGCGACGAAGCCCCAGAGGTACCATGGCAGGCGGAAGTGCTGCTGCCAGCGCTCCACCCGGCCATGGTTCACCAACACATTGAAAAGGATGAGGGCCGGTGAGAGCAGGGCCACACGGGCCAGCTTGATGGTGACAGCGGCCTCGCCGACGGCATTGTCGATCGCATAGCCCGCGCCCACCACGTTGCCCACCGAGTGCAGCGTGCCGCCCAGCAGCAGGCCCATGCGCGCGGCATCGAGGTCCAGTTCCATCAGCAGCATCGGCAGCACGATCATGCCCAGGCTGCCGAAGAGATTGACCACGGCCATGGCGATGCCCACGTCCTCCTTGTTCTTCGTGACAACAGGCGCCAGCGCCGCAATGGCCGATGAGCCACAGATGGCCGTGCCGAAACCCACCAGCCAGCCGGTGGCTCCGGGGCAGCGCACCGCCGTGGCCAACCGCCAGGTGATGAGCACCATGGCGAAGACCACGAGGGCCACGATGCTGAAGGCCTTCACGCCCAGTGCGGCGATGTGCGTGTAGTTGATGCCGAACGCGAGGAAGAGGATGGAGACCTCCAGCAGGCGGCCGCTGGTGAAGGCCACACCGGGCCTGATGGCGACCGGTAAACGCACCAGATTGCCCACCAGCACACCCAGAAGCAGGGCCAGCAGGATACCATTGACCGGCACAAGCGACCAGGCCGACGCGAAATGGCCGGCTACGCCAATGACACCGGCCAGGAGGATCCCGAGCAGGTGTTGGCCGATGGAACTCATGGATGGGGTCTGGGGCGCAAAGTTGAACGAGGCGAGGACAAGAAGATGTGACCTGCGGCACCGGTCAAACCAAGGCGATGCGATCCATCATGGTGCTGGCGGTCCTGAGACCACCTCCTGTTCCCAGGCCAGCATGCCGCCCTTGAGGTTGAGCGATCCCTGGAGACCATGTGCCTCGCGCAGCCATTGAATGGCCATCGCGCTGCGCGCACCACTGCGGCAATAGAAGACCACCGGACGATCGCGGCGGATGCGCTCGTGCAGGTCGGGCATCAGGTCCAGCGGAATGTGGTCACCTCCGATGTGCATCATGGCTCGTTCGTGCCCTTCACGCACATCCACCAGTTGGAAGAGCTTCCCACGATCCATCCATGACTTCAGTTCCAACGGTCCGATCTCCATTCGAGTCTGCTCCTCCGCGGGATCCTTCGCACCACAGAAAGCCTCGTTGTCGACGAGTCGCGTTCGTGTGGGATGCTCACCGGTCAACGGGTTGGCGGGATCACGGGGCAACGCCATCGTGCGAGAAGTGAAGGTGCGGGCATCGAAGAGGTATACCCTTCCATGGAGCGTATCACCCACACCGGTGATCACTTTGATGACCTCCAGGGCTTGCATCGTACCCAGGATACCGGGCAGCACGCCGAGCACGCCGGCCTCGCTGCAATCGGCCGCCGCATCAGGTGCAGGCGATCGCGGATGAAGATCACGGTAGTTGGGGCCGCACCGGCCGTCCGATCCGGGCCGATTGAACACGCTGAGCTGCCCTTCGTACCGGTAGATGCCCGCGTGCACATCCACCTTGTCCAGCAGCACACAGGTGTCATTGACCAGATAGCGCGTGGGGAAATTGTCCGATCCATCGGCCACCACATCGTATCGCTGGATGAGATCGCGGGCATTCGCACTGGTCAGCCTGGTGTGATGGATGCTGAAGCGCACATGGGGATTCAGCTTCCTCAACCGGTCCACCGCTGCTTCGGCCTTGGGCCGGCCCACGTCATCCATGCCATAGAGCACCTGGCGGTGCAGGTTGGTGACATCCACCACATCATGGTCGATGATGCCGATGTGGCCCACGCCTGCGGCAGTGAGATAGAGCAGCGCCGGGCAGCCCAGGCCGCCCGCGCCCACCACCAGCACACTGGCATCCTTCAACTTCCGCTGTCCCTCGCTGCCGAAGTCGGGCAGGGCCAGGTGGCGGGCATAACGCCGCTGTTCATCCGGAATAAGTTCCGCCCCGGCCATGCCGCACAAGTTACTCCTGCGGCAGCCCGCTCTTGCGCACCAGCGATCCGTACCAGGCGGTGATGACCACCGCCGCGACCGGCCCGCCGATGCCCAGGAATTTCCAGGGCAACACCAGATGCGGGGCGAAAATGCCCATCAACTGCGCGAAGGCATAGATGTGGAACCCGTTGGGCCGGCCACGCCACATGCCCAACACGCCATAGAAGCGCAGGGCGGTCCGTGCGAAGAGGATCATCATCAGCATCACGCCATGCTGGTGCATCAGCAGCAGGACCTCCTCAACCTCGCCCCGTAGCGCGGGGTCTGCGAAGGTGGCCACCCGGTCCAGGAAAAGCGTCTCATATTCCTCGTAGGGTATGCCTCGCACTGCCGCCATGGACAGGATGCCCAGGCCATAGATCACCAGGAAAAGTCCCGTGTTCACGAAACTGGCGAGGCACAAGGTGCGCAGGGTTCCGGTGGGCATGGCGGGCATGGGGGCCGAAAGTAGTGGCCGTCCATGACGAAGCCCCGCGGCAAGGCCACGGGGCTTCGAAAAGGAAAGACGCCGGGCAGCTCAGCTCATGTGCTTGAGGTTGAGCGCGTAGAGGATGATGAAGACCAGGCTGATGAAGCCCCCGACGCCCACGGACATGACGGCCAGGAGACCACCGCCCAGGAAGACCATGGGCACAGCCAGGCCCGCCACGGAAGCCAGCACGTAGATCCAGAAGCCGGTCTTCTTCAAGTTCCACATCTGCCACACGCCGAAAATGCTGATGAGGGCGATGACCATGTTGGCGATGCCCATCGGGCGGGCGGCCTCGGCGGCCTTCACCGCCTGCTCGGCCATGCCTTGGGCGAAGCCCGCCATCGGGCTGTCACCGATCTCCTCCATGCCTTCCATGGCCTGGTCCATCTGCTGGCGCAGCGCCTCGGTGTCGGGGGCGGCGGTCAAACTCATCAGGCCGCTGATCACGGCCCAGGCACCGGCGATGAAGCTCAGGATGCAAAGCACGGTGAGCAAGGTGGGGCGTGTGCGTGGTACAGGGGTAGTGCTGTCGGTCATGTTGGTGGTGATTGGTTTCCGGCCAAGATAGACCGATGCCGCCCTGTCCTTTCCGGCATGTCCACCCGACTTTCCCACAGGCTTTCCATGATCGCCATGGCGGATACCGAAAGCCGATATCCTTATGCCCATCAAACCCTATCACACATGAACTGGTACCTCAAGGTGCTGAAGAACTACGTCGGCTTCAAAGGCCGTGCGCGCCGCAAGGAATATTGGATGTTCGTGCTCTTCCACATCATCTTCACCGTGGTGGCCATGGTGCTGGACAATGCGACCGGCATGGCCGACCCGACCACCGGCTACGGGCCGATCTACGCGCTTTACGCGCTGGCCTTGTTGCTGCCAAGTCTGGCCGTGGCCGCCCGCCGCCTGCATGATGTGGGCAAGAGCGGTTGGTTCCTCCTGATCGGTTTCATCCCCATTATTGGCGCCATCTGGCTCATCGTGCTGTTCGTTACGGACAGCAAGCCTGGCCTGAACAAGTATGGCCCCAACCCCAAGGAGGGGATCGGAGCCTGATCGGAGCCGCATCGCGGAAGCGAGAAGGGCCGCCCACCAGGCGGCCCTTTTTCTTGCCGGTCCGCGTGATGCGTGGCCGCGCCACGTCCGCGACCATCGCATCTACCTACCGTCCCTACCTTCGCCGCCCCAACCTCGCACCACCATCACATGAGCTACGACCTCATCGTTCTCGGCAGTGGCCCCGGCGGCTACGTGGCCGCCATCCGCGCCAGCCAGCTGGGCCTGAAGACCGCCATCGTGGAACGCGAGTCCCTCGGCGGCATCTGCCTCAACTGGGGATGCATTCCCACCAAGGCCCTGCTGAAAAGCGGCCAGGTCTTCCAGTACATCCAGCACGCCAAGGATTATGGCATCACCGTGGGTGAGCCCAAGGCCGACTTCGGCGGAATGGTGAAACGCAGCCGAGAGGTGGCCGACAGCAACAGCAAGGGCGTGGGCTTCCTGATGAAGAAGAACAAGATCGAGGTGATCATGGGTACCGGAAAGTTGCTGCCCGGGAAGAAGATCGAGGTCACCGACGACAAGGGGAAGAAGAACACCGTGGAGGGCAAGCACATCATCATCGCCACCGGCGCCCGCAGCCGCGAACTGCCCGCCCTGAAGCAGGATGGGAAGAAGATCATCGGCTACCGCGAGGCCATGGTACTGCCCGAGCAACCCAAAAGCATGGTGGTGGTGGGCAGCGGCGCCATCGGCAGCGAGTTCGCTTACTTCTACAATGCCATTGGCACCAAGGTCACCCTCATCGAATTCATGCCCACCATCGTGCCCGTGGAGGACGAGGAGGTGAGCAAGCAGCTGGAGCGCAGCTTCAAGAAGCAGGGCATCGAGGTGATGACCTCTTCGGAAGTGACCGCCGTGGATACAAAAGGCAAGTCCTGCAAGGTGACCGTGAAGACCCCCAAGGGCGAGCAGACCATCGAGTGCGACATCGTCTTGAGCGCAGTGGGCATCGCGGCCAACCTGGAAGGCATCGGCCTGGAAGAGGTGGGCATCGTCACCGACAAGGGCAAGATCAAGGTGGACGACTTTTACGCCACCAACATCCCGGGCTACTACGCCATCGGCGACTGCACCCCGGGCCAGGCCCTGGCGCACGTGGCCAGCGCCGAGGGCATCATCTGCGTGGAAAAGATAGCCGGGCATCACCCGGAAAAGCTGGACTACAACAACATCCCCGGCTGCACCTACTGCGTGCCCGAGGTGGCCAGCGTCGGTTTCACCGAGAAGCAATGCAAGGAGAAGGGCCTGGAGATCAAGGTGGGCAAGTTCCCGTACAGCGCCAGCGGCAAAGCCAAGGCGGCGGGCAACACCGACGGTTTCGTGAAGTTGATCTTCGACGCGAAGTACGGCGAACTGCTCGGCGCACACATGGTGGGCCTGAACGTGACGGAGATGATCGCCGAGTGCGTGAGCATCCGCAAGCTGGAGACCACCGGTCATGAGATCATCAAGACCGTGCACCCGCACCCCACCATGAGCGAGGCGATCATGGAGGCGGCCGCGGCGGCGTACGGCGAGGTGATCCATTTGTGATGACGATCCCTCTGTCGCACCGTGAAGGCGTCCGCCTTCACTAAAGCTTCGGCGGACACGTGTGCGGCATCGCCGGATCATATCAGCTGCAAGGCACCCCGCCAGCCGATGATCGCATTGCCGCTGCCCTGCGCTGCATCATGCACCGGGGTCCGGATGATGAGGGCGTGCACCGCGGCGGCCGCGCCGTACTGGGCCACCGCCGCCTGAGCAT
The DNA here is from genome assembly GCA_026129465.1 of Flavobacteriales bacterium. NCBI lineage: Bacteria > Pseudomonadati > Bacteroidota > Flavobacteriia > Flavobacteriales > Flavobacteriales bacterium. The sequence continues at coordinate 225,217 of JAHCIA010000001.1, read as the reverse complement.
CATCGACACCAGCAGCGCCGGTCACCAGCCATTCACGGATGATGGCGGGCGTTACACCATCGTCTTCAACGGCGAGGTCTTCAACTTCCAGGAAATAAGGGCAGGGCTCGAAGCGAAGGGCCACACCTTCCGCAGCCACACGGACACCGAGGTGGTCCTGCGGCTCTTCGCTGTGAAGGGAGTGTCCTTCCTGCATGACCTGAACGGATTCTTCGCGCTGGCCATCCACGATGCACAGGACGACACCCTCTTCCTGGCACGCGACCGCTTCGGCATCAAACCGCTCTGGTGGTGTGAGCAGGATGGCCGCTTCCTCTTCGGCAGCGAACTCCGGGCCTTGCAGGCCTTGGGGGCGCAGGCCGAGGTGGACCGGCACAGCTTGCACCAGCTTTTCGACTATCACTATGTACCGGCGCCGTGGAGCATCCTGAAAGGCGTGCGCAAGCTGGAACCGGGCCATCTGCTGCGCGTGGAACGTGGCGGCGTGGAGCGGGCACGGTGGTACGATCCGGTGGAGGCCGCCCAGTACACACCGACCGCGGTCGATCCTGTTCACCAGCTGCGCGAACTGCTGGATGATGCGGTGCGCCTGCGCCTGATCAGCGATGTGCCCATCGGCACATTCCTCAGTGGCGGGTTGGACAGCAGCATCATCAGCGCCCTGGCAGCCCGGCACCACAAGGGACTGCACACCTTCAGCATCGGTTACACGGACGACCCCTACTTCGACGAGACGCGTTACGCCGAGGAAGTCGCCCGCCACATCGGCTCGGAGCATACCACCTTCAAGCTCACGCGCGACGACCTCGCGGCGACCTACATGAACCTGCTCGCCGCCATCGACGAGCCCTTCGCCGACAGTAGCGCCCTCCCCTCCTACATTCTCTGTCGCCAAACCCGCAAGCATGTTACCGTGGCCCTCAGCGGCGATGGTGCGGACGAGGTCTTCGGCGGCTACCGGAAGCACCAGGCTGAGCTGCGACTGGTCCGGCCCGGTCCGTTGGAGAAACTCGTGATGGCCCTGGGCCCCCTGTGGCGCGTGCTGCCACGGTCGCGTAACAACCCCATGGCCGACGCCTTCCGCAAGCTTGAGCGCTTCGCCAGTGCGAGCGATGGCCACAGGGAGAACCGCTGGCTCAACCTGGCCTCCTTCGATGCTGATGGAGATGCCAACGCGCTGGTGCCACAGGCTGCCCACCCGATCGAACTCAGTGAACGCGAGAACGCCATGACCCGAGACATGGTCCGCATGCCGGGCATGAACGGTTTCCTCCTGGCCGACGTGATGACCGTGCTGCCCAACGACATGCTCCACAAGGTGGACCTCACCAGCATGGCGCATGGCCTGGAAGTGCGCCCCCCCTTCCTGGACCGCCGCGTGGTGGAACTCGCCTTCAGCCTGCCGGCCGAAAGGAAGTTCGGGCGCGGGCGGGGAAAGGCCATCCTGCACGAAGCTTTCGGCGATCTGCTCCCATCCGCCGTCCTTGCACGCCGCAAACAAGGTTTTGAAGTTCCCCTGCGAGACCTGCTCCTGGGCCCCCTTGCGGGTCTGATGGATGGGCTGTTGCGTCGGGATCGTGTGGAGGCGGCAAGCCTTTCCTGGCCGGCGGTGCAGACCGTAAGACGCCGGCTCGCCAGCCGATCCCCCGGCCAGGCACAGGCAACCGCCCATGCCTTGATCGTCTACCTGACGTGGTGGGAGCGCCGCGTAACACAACGCTGAACGCCCTTCCGATCCACCGGCTACCTTAGTCTCCGCTCCGGATGCCTCGCGTTCTACGCATCATCAATCGCTTCAACCTCGGCGGGCCCACCCACAACGCGGCCTATCTCACCCGTTTTCTGCCGGATGAGTTCGAGACGCTGCTGGTCGGTGGCAGCCAGGAGGCCTCCGAGGAAGGCAGCCACCACATTCTGGATTCCCTGGGCGTGAAGCCCATGATCCTGCCCGAAATGCAGCGCGAGGTGGCGCCCTGGCAGGACCGCGGCGCCTACCGCCGGATCAAGAAGCTGATCAAGGACTTCAGGCCGGACATCGTGCACACCCATGCCGCCAAAGCCGGTGCCGTGGGGCGCTTGGCGGCCTCGGAGCTGGGCGTAAAGGCCATCGTGCACACCTTCCACGGCCATGTGTTCCACAGCTATTTCGGGCCCATGCGCACGGCCCTTTACAAGCAGGTGGAGCGTTTCCTGGCGCGTCGCTCCTCACGGATCGTGGCCATCAGCGACCGGCAGAAGGAGGAACTGGTGCAGGACCACCGCATCTGCCCGCCGGAGAAAGTGTCGGTGATCCCCCTGGGCTTCGACCTCAGCCGCTTCCAAGAGGAACAGTTGAAGAAACGTGCACAATTCCGCCGGGTCTATGGGCTGGCCGATGATGATGTGGCCGTGGGCATCGTGGGCCGCCTGGTGCCCGTGAAGAACCATGACCTCTTCCTGGAGGCCATCGCGGCGGTGGGCCGCACCACCGGGCGCCGGCTGCGGGCCTTCATCGTGGGCGATGGCCAGGAACGTGAACGGCTCCATGCCCGGGCCAGCGCGCTGGGGCTGAGCCATGTGAGCGGACCAGTATTCAATGGCCACGGCTTCGGCCATGGCGCGGTGGACGGGCGCTCCCTCACCGCACCGGCCGCCGTCACCTTCACCAGTTGGATCAAGGAGGTGGACATCGTGAACGCCGGCCTGGACATCGTGATGCTGACCTCCCTGAATGAGGGCACGCCAGTGAGCCTGATCGAGGCGCAGGCCGCCAACCGCCCGGTCCTCAGCACCCGTGTGGGCGGTATCGAGAACGTGGTGCTGCCCGGCCGCACCGCCATGCTGGTGGAAAGCGGGGACCTCGACGGCATGGTTCGCCGGCTGCACGAATTGGTGGAAGACCCCGGTCTGCGACGCCGTTTGGGAGAAGGGGGTTGGGAGCATGTGCGGGAGCGCTACCACTACACCCGGTTGGTGCGCGATACGGCCGCGCTCTACGACAGTTTGCTGAACTGAACCCGACGGGCACCGTTGGTTACATTTGCCCGCGCATGAACCTCGCCCCTGTTGAACGTTGGGGACCCGCGCTGGCGCTGGTCCTCTTCATGTCCGGATGTACCATCAACCGGGACATCATGTTCAAGACCCCCCGCGACCACGAGTTCGACACCTTCGTGGACAGCACGGCCAGGCAGATCAAGATCCAGCCCAATGATGTGATCCAGTTCCGGCTCTTCGCCAACGACGGCTTCAAGCTGATCGACCTGGTGACGGAGGGCGCCGGGCGCGAGGTGATGTGGATGAACCGCATGGTGGCCACTTATCTGGTGGAGCACGACGGGATGGCCAAGCTGCCCCTGCTCAACCGGGTGCCGGTGGCGGGCATGACCATGCGCGAGGCCGAATTGGACCTGGAGGCCCGCTACGAGCGCTACTACAACCGGCCCTTCGTGCAGATGCAGATCGTGAACCGCCGTGTGGTGGTCTTCCCCGGCGGCGGTGGAGATGCCCGCATCGTGCCTCTGGAGAACAACGCCACCACACTCCTGGAGGTGCTCGCCATGGCGGGCGGGGTGAGTGCCCGGGGAGATGCCCGCCGGGTGAAGCTGTTCCGCCTGGACAACGATGGCAAGCGCAAGGTGTACCAGTTCGACATGTCGGACATCGACGGTGTGCGCTATGCCGACATCGTGATGCAGGGCGACGACGTGCTCTATGTGCAACCCAATCCTGAACTGGCCCGCGGTGCGCTGCGTGACCTGACGCCCATCGTGACCCTTTTGACCACCGTGTTGCTCGCGATCAGCGTGTTCAGGCAGTTCAACTAGGCTGACCACCCCATGCTCAGCGAGGACATCAGCCAGCGCAACCTCAACTTCGAGAGCTACAAGGAGCGCATCACGAACTTCAGCAATGAGTTCGAGCTGGGGCTCTTCATCCACATCCTGCGGCGCAGCATGGTGTGGATCGCGCTGTGCATCCTGATGGCCATGGCCGCGGCCTTCCTCTATCTGCGTTACACGGCCCCCATCTACGAGTCGCGCGCCGTACTGCAGCTGCGCGAAAGCAACACCGCCAAGCAGGTGCTGAGCATGAGCACCTTCGGCGAGGACAAGAACCTGCAGGCCGATGTGGAGCTCATGCGCTCACGCTTTTTCCTGGGCAGGGCCTTGAAGCGGCTGCCCCTGCAGGTGAGCTATTACAACCGCGGGCAGATCCTCACCGAGGAATTCTACACCCGTTCCTTCTTCATCGCCCATGGCATCGAAGTGCTCGACAACGCGGTGATGGACCTTCCCATCTTCGTGGACCTGGCGCGGCCTGAGCGCGTGGGCGTGTCCTACACCATCGCCGGCAACACGTTCGAGGCCGAAGCACCGCTGTACGAGACGTTGCGCACCCCCCACTTCACCTGCCGTTTCTCCGTCACCGATCGCGCCATGGCCCTGGAGAGCGACGCCCGGCTGGCGCTCTACATGAAGATCAACTCGCAAGGCAGCCTGCTGAACCGCTATTCGCAGCGCTACCAGGTGCGCATCGCCGACCAGAACGCCAAGACCGTGGAGATCCTCTGCCGCGATGAGAACGTATTCCTGGTGCGCGACCTGACCCAGGCCCTGGCCGAGACCTTCATCGAGTACGACGTGGAACGCCAAAGCGCCAGTGCCGAGAACATCATCCGGTTCATCGGCTCACAGAAGGACACCGTGTTCAACGAATTGCGCGGATCCGAAGGGCGCATGCAGGCCTTCAAAATGGACAACCGAGTGGCCGACCTGCAGCAACTCACACCCATCTTCCTCGAACGCTCGCGTGAGTTCGAGGACGAGATCGTGCGGCTCACCATCGACATCGAATTGCTGAAGGAGATCGGCCGCGCCACGGACAGGCCCCTGAGCGAGATCAGCGCGTACGATCTGGTGCCGCTCCTGCTTGGAACACAGTTCGAACAGACCCTTGGCGACCAGTTGCGGCATCTGCGCGAACTGCTCCACGATTGGGAACAGATGCGATTCGAGGCCACCCCGGAGCACTTCTCGATGCTCAACCTGGAAGCCCAGATCGGATCGCAGAAGAACCTGTTGCTGGAAAGCGTGCGGACCCTGCGGGAGAGGGCCGAATCGCGTCGTGCGGACCTGGAGGACCACTTGCGAAACTTCGAATCGCAATTCCTTTCACTCCCGGAAAAAGAACTCGAGTACGCGCGTATCCAGCGCGTCTTCAGCATCAACGAGAAGTACTACACCCAGCTGCTGGAACGCGAGATCCAGTACCGCATCAGCAAAGCCGGTTTCGTGGCGGAGAACCGGATCCTGGAGGAGGCCGGCCTGCCCTCCAGCCCCATCAGCCCCAAACGGAACCTCGTCGTCATCTCCTACCTGGTGGCCGGACTGGTGGTGAGCCTGCTCATCGTGGTGGTGCGCTACATCCTGCACGACAACATCACCTCGCTGCACGACATCGCCAAGCTCTCCAACGCCAGCATCGGCATTCTGGGCATGGTGCCCAAATACAAGAAGGAGATCCCCATCAGCCAGCTGCTCATCGACAAGAACCCCAAGAGCCTCATCGCCGAGAGCTTCCGGAGCATTCGCACGAACCTGCAGTTCGTGGACAATTCGCCCGGTCCGAAGATCGTCGCCATCACCAGCACGATCTCCGGCGAGGGCAAGACCTTCGTGGCCATGAACCTGGCCGGCATCATCTCTTACGGCGGCAAGCGCACCATAATCCTGGACCTGGACATGCGTAAACCGAAGATCCACCTGGGCTTCGGCGTGGAGAATGTGCGGGGCATGAGCACCCTGCTTATCGGCCGCGACCAGGTGGAGGATTGCGTGATGAAAAGCAGCCTGGACGGACTCGACTTCATCACCGCCGGCCCCATCCCCCCCAATCCCTCGGAATTGATCAACAGCGAGCGCATGAACACGCTGCTGGAGGAACTGCGCCTGGTGTACGACGTGATCCTGATCGACAATCCGCCGGTGGGGCTCGTCACCGACGGCATACCCATGATACAGCGCGCCGACTACCCCATCTACATCTTCCGCGCCGACTACAGCAAGAAGCAGTTCGTGCAGAACGTGGACCGGCTCATCAACGAGAACAACATCTCGCGGCTGAGCACCGTGCTCAACGGGGTCGACATCGACCGCAACAAGTACGGCTACAACTACGGCTACGGCTATGGCTACGGCTATGGTCAGGGCTATGGGGGCGGCTACTACGAGGACAAGTCGGACAGCAAGCCGCGCGGGTTCCTCAAATGGCTCATGGGGCGTTGACCATGCAGGTGGAGCACACCGGAATAGCAGGCGTGCTGCTGCTGCGGCCCAAGGTGTTCGCGGATGCCCGCGGGCATTTCCTGGAGACCTTCAATGCGCGGAGCTTCGCCGAAGCCACCGGTCATGCGCCGGCATTCGTGCAGGACAACGAGAGCCGATCGGCCGCCGGCACCCTGCGCGGTCTGCATTTCCAAGTGGAGCCCCACGCCCAGGGCAAACTGGTGCGCGTGGCGCGCGGTGCCGTGCTGGACGTGGTGGTGGACATACGGCCGGACAGCCCCACGGTGGGCCGGCACGTGAAGGTGCGGCTGGACGACCGCGACAAACACATGCTGTGGGTGCCGCCCGGCATGGCCCATGGCTTCCTGGCCCTGGAGGACGACACGCTCTTCCTCTACAAGTGCACCGCCTTCTACCATCCCCCCGCCGAACGAACCATCCGCTGGAACGATCCCGATCTCGCGATCGATTGGGGCGTGTCGGCCCCTTTGGTGAGCTCCAAGGACGCCGAGGGCATGTCCTTCGCGGACCACCTACGATCCACCACATGACCAAGGCCTGCGTGTGATGTACACCAACACCCAGCTCTTCCTCATCTATTCGGGCCTGTTCTTCGCCGCGCTGGTCTTCAGCCTGCTGGTGGATTCGCTCTTCATGCGGTTCGCCCGCACCCTTGGCATCCGCGACCGCGCGCCCATCGCACTGCGTTGGAGCGCCTCCTCCAAACCGGCCTTTGGCGGCATCGGCTTCTACATCCTGTTTCTTGCCTGTTTCTCCCTGCATGGGGTGCTCTTCCCCGGCCAGGGGCGTGAAGCGCTGCGGCCCGAACTGCTCGGCCTGCTCGCCGCCACTTCGCTCGGTTTCCTCATGGGCCTGGCCGACGACGCCTACGACACGCGGCCGCTGCTGAAGCTCGCCGTACAGATCGCCTGCGGTGCCATCCTGGTGGCCACCGGCAGCGTGGTGGACCTCTTTGAACAGCGTTGGGCCAATGTGGCGTTGACGATGTTCTGGGTGGTGGGCCTGATGAATGCGGTGAACATGCTGGACAACATGGATGGCATCACCACCGTGGTCTCCATCGGCATACTCGTCGCCACCGTCATGGCCATGCTTGTGATCGGCCCCATGGACCCGGTGTACATGGTGCTGGTGGTGGGCACCACGGCGGCCTTGTGCGGCTTCCTCTTCTTCAACTGGCACCCTTCGCGCATGTACATGGGCGATACCGGCAGCCAGTTCCTTGGCGTCTTCCTCGCCTTCGCCGGCATCCGCTTCTTCTGGAACGCCCCATCGCCATTGAACATGTGGGAGCCCGAACGCCAGGTATTCGCCGCGGTGATCGTCTTCCTGCTGCCGATCGTGGACACCACCATCGTCTCCATCAACCGCATCGCCCGGGGCAGCTCGCCATTCGTGGGCGGCCGCGACCACACCACGCACCACCTGAGCTACGCCGGTTTCAGCGATGGGCAGGTGGCGCTCACCTTCATGGGCCTGAGCCTGGTGAACGGCTTCCTTACCTTTGTCATGTTCCGTTTCATCGAGGAGTGGCGGAACGTGCACACGCTCATCTTCACCGTCTACGCGCTCATCATCTTCGTCGCGCTGTTCATCCTCACCAGACGCACCAGGCCACAGGCACCATGGCAGCAAACCCAGGAACCTTGAGGATCGCGGCCCGCACCATGCTTTGGGCGGTGCTGCTCGTGGCCGGAGGCCTGCTGATGCACCTGCTCACATGGAGCACGGTGGCCATGGACAACGACGTGGACCACCTGCGGCGCTTCAACGACTCCTACAAGGTCTTCAGCCTCACTCTACCGAACGAGCTTGCCTTCTGCGGCGAGCCAGTGCCACTGGGGCGCATCGATGTGCGCGAACGACTGGACCGCGAACTGCTGGTGAACACCTACTGGCAGAGCAACACGCTGCTGGTGCACAAACGCGCCGCACGCTGGCTGCCGCTGATCGAAGAGGTGCTTCGCCGCGAGGACGTGCCCGATGACCTCAAATACATCCCCCTGATCGAGAGCGGGCTCATGAACGTGGTCTCCCCGGCGGGCGCCACCGGCTACTGGCAGTTCATGAAGGAGACCGCCACGGCCCACGGACTGGAGGTGAACGGGGAAGTGGACGAGCGCTACCACGTGGAGAAAAGCACCGCCGCCGCCTGCCGCTACCTGAAGAACGCCCGCGAACAATTCGGCAGTTGGGCCATGGCGGCCGCAGCCTACAACCTGGGCCCGGGCGGTGTGAACAAGCAGGTGGGCCGCCAGGGGCAGGAGGATTACTACGACCTGCTACTGCCCGAAGAGACCAGCCGATACGTCTTCCGCATCCTGGCCATCAAGGAGATCATGCGCGACCCCGAGCGCTATGGCTTCCATATCCGCCAGAAAGACCTGTATCCGCCCTATGTGACCCGCAGCGTGGAAGTGAATGGGGCCGTCCCGGATCTGGCCGCTTTCGCCCGCCAGCACGGCACCGACTACAAGACCTTGAAGCTGCTGAACCCGTGGTTGCGCGACACCAAGCTCACCAACAGCTCCGGCCGCAGCTACCGGATTTTGTTGCCGGGCGAGGGCTTCCATCAGGCCGGCTTCGCGCAGGATTAGACCCCTCGAAGGAATTGCGCACCGCAACGGACTCCGAGCAGGGCATCACGCACATGGCCGACGACGGCCCGCCTTTCATCGAGGTGTATGGTGCGCGGGTGCACAACCTGAAGAACATCGACGTTCGCATCCCGCGTGGCCAGCTCGTGGTGATCACCGGCCTGAGTGGCAGCGGCAAGAGCAGCCTGGCCTTCGACACCATCCACGCCGAGGGCCAGCGCCGCTACATCGAGACCTTCAACGCCTACGCGCGCCAATTCCTCGGTGGCATAGAGCGGCCCGATGTGGACCTGATCGACGGCCTCAGTCCGGTGATCGCCATCGAGCAGAAGACCATCAGCCGCAACCCGCGCAGCACCGTGGGCACCATCACCGAGGTGTACGACCTGCTTCGCCTGCTCTTCGCCCGCACCGCCGACGCCTTCAGCCATGTGACCGGCGAGCCCATGGTGCGTTACTCCGATGCGAGGATCATGGAACTCATCGCCCAGCAGTACGCGGGGCAGGAAGCCATGGTGCTGGCGCCCTTGGTGCGCGGCCGCAAAGGCCACTACCGCGAACTGTTCGAGCAGCTCCTGCGCCAGGGTTTCCTGCGCGCCCGCGTGGATGGCGAAGTGATCGACCTCACGGGCCGCCCACGCCTGGACCGGTACAAGGTGCATGACATCGAACTGGTGGTGGACCGCATCAAGGTGACCGCCGCCAATGGCAAACGCCTGGCGGACACCATCGCCACCGCCATGAAACAGGGTCGTGGCAACCTGATGGTGATGCCCGCCAAGGGTGGCGAACCGCGCTTCCTGAGCCGCCACCTGATGTGCCCCACGAGCGGCATCGCCTACGAAGAGCCCGAACCGAACCTCTTCAGCTTCAACAGTCCCTACGGCGCCTGCCCGCGCTGCAGCGGCCTGGGCCAGGTGACCGAGGTGGCCTTGGAGAAGATCGTTCCCGACCGTCGCAAAAGCGTGCGCAAGGGCGCGATATTGCCTTTGGGCAGCTACAAGGGTTCCTGGGTCTTCAAGCAGGTGGAAGCCGTGTTGGAGATGTACGGCCACGACCTGGACACACCCGTGGAGGACATGGACGACGCCGTGCTCGCCGCCCTGCTCAACGGCATGGACGAACCACTGCGCGTGAAGAGCGGCGCCGGATTGCGCGACCGGACCATCCAGTTCGAGGGCATCATACCGCACATCCTGGAACAGGCCCGCGAAGGCCCATACAGCGCCCGCAAATGGGCGGCGGGATTCACCCATATGATCGGTTGCCCGGAATGCCACGGCAGCCGGTTGAAGAAGACCGCCCTGCATTTCCGTCTTGGCGGTAAGAACATCCACGAACTGGCCACTTTGCCGATCGATGGACTACAGGCCTTCATGCTGACCCTGGAAGCGCAACTCGATGAGAAACGCGCGCGCATCGCCCACGAGGTGATCAAGGAGATCACCGTGCGGTGTCGTTTCCTCCTGGATGTCGGGTTGGAGTATCTGACACTCGATCGCAGCGCACGTTCCCTCAGCGGGGGCGAGGCTCAGCGCATCCGTTTGGCCACACAGATCGGCAGCCAACTCACCGGCGTGCTCTACATCCTGGATGAACCGAGCATAGGTCTGCACCAGCGCGACGACCAGCGGCTCATCGCCAGCCTGCGCGAACTGCGCGACGCGGGCAACAGCGTGCTGGTGGTGGAGCACGACAAGGAGATGATGCGCAGCGCGGACCACTTGATCGATATCGGGCCCGGTGCCGGGGAACACGGTGGCCGCATCGTGGCACAGGGCACACCCGCCGATCTCATGGCCGGCGACAGCACCACGGCCCGGTACCTGCGGGGCGAATTTCGGATCCCCGTGCCGGCACAACGACGGCCCGGCAATGGCAAGCGATTGGTCCTGCGCGGCGCCACGGGAAACAACCTGCGGAACGTGGATGTGGAATTGCCGCTGGGCAAGTTCATCTGCGTCACCGGTGTCAGCGGCAGCGGCAAGAGCACGCTCATCGGCGACACACTCTACCCCATCCTCAACCGGCACTTCCACCGGAGCGATGCGCAGCCCCTGCCCTATCGGAAGATCGAGGGCCTCGAACACCTTGACAAGGTCATCGAGGTGGACCAGAGTCCCATCGGTCGAACCCCGCGCAGCAATCCGGCCACCTACACCGGGTTGTTCGACCACATCCGCGAACTCTACGCCCAATTGCCCAGCGCCAAGATCCGCGGGTACAAGGCCGGGCGATTCAGCTTCAACACGGCCGGAGGCCGTTGCGAAACCTGCAAAGGCGCCGGGCTGCGCACCATCGAGATGAATTTCCTGCCCGATGTGGACGTGCCTTGCGAGACCTGCCGTGGCCGCCGCTTCGACCGCGAGACCCTGGAGGTGCGCTTCAAGGGCCGCAGTATCGCCGATGTGCTGGCCATGCCCGTAGAGGAGGCCGCCACGATCTTCAGCGACATTCCGCGCATACACGACAAATTGCGCACCCTGCTTGATGTGGGCCTCGGCTATGTGACCCTTGGCCAGAGCAGCACCACCCTCAGCGGCGGTGAAGCCCAGCGCATCAAACTCGCCACCGAACTCAGCAAGCGCGACACCGGCAACACCTTCTACATCCTGGACGAACCCACCACCGGTCTCCACTTCGACGACGTGAAACAACTGATCCACGTGCTGGACCGCCTGGTGGACCACGGCAACACCGTGTTGGTGATCGAACACAACATGGACATCATCAAAGTGGCCGACCACCTCATCGACATGGGCCCGGAAGGCGGCGGGGGCGGCGGCACCGTGGTGGCGCGTGGCACACCCGAGGAGGTGGTGATGATGGGCCGAGGACACACCAGCCGTTATCTGAAGGAAGAACTGGCCTGAACGGTCCGATCCATCCTGGCGAAAAGCTCCCGCATGAAACCCGAACACAAGAAGTCCACCAAGGGCAAGCGCACCCCACGCGCGGCGAGACCGTCGGTCACCGGCTCAGCGGACGATGGCGAGCACCGCATCATCAAAGCCTTCAAGCGGAAGAGTTGGAATGAAGTGAAGGCCAACGACAGCTGGGCCATCTTCAAGATCATGAGCGAATTCGTCGAGGGCTTCGAGGCCATGCAGCGCATCCGGCCCTGCGTGAGCATCTTCGGCAGCGCGCGTACCGGCCCGGACCAGCCCGCCTATCAACTGGCCGAAGAGATCGCCTTCCAACTCACCGGGCGCGGATACGGCGTCATCACCGGCGGCGGGCCCGGCATCATGGAAGCGGCCAACAAAGGCGCACAGCGCGGCGGCGGCACCAGCGTGGGCCTCAACATCGAACTGCCCTTCGAGCAGGCGCCCAACCCTTACATCGACAAGGAGAAGAGCCTGCACTTCGATTACTTCTTCGTGCGCAAGGTCATGTTCGTGAAGTACAGCCAGGGCTTCATCGTGTTGCCCGGCGGTTTCGGCACACTGGATGAACTCTTCGAGGCGCTCACCCTGATCCAGACCAAGAAGATCGGCCGCTTCCCCATCATCCTGGTGGGCCGCTCCTATTGGCAGGGCATGCTGGAGTGGATCCAACGCACCATGGGCGACAAGCATGGCAACATCAATCCTGAGGACCTGGACCTCATCTCCGTGGTCGACAAGCCCGAGGATGCCGTGGCCGCCATCGATGCCTTCTACAGCAGGTACGTGCTGAAACCGAATTTCTGATCGGGACCGGCCCAGGGACCTGTGCGGCAAGTGGTCCGCGAAGCCCCCGTCCATCCACACGCCCCTGTTCGTATCGGCCGCGATCCCCGCGTGGATCGCGGGATAGGGCGCGGATACATTTGGCAGGGCGCGTGCTGGGCGCGTCCGTGTACCATTAAGATCGGCGCATGGCACATCAACTCATCGTCATTCTGAACCTGGTCGGCCTGATGCTCTTCGACCTGTTCCTCTCCGCCGACCTGAGCATCACGCAGAACGTTCCCGCCACCATGCAGCCCGGTTCCGAGGTGCGTGTGACCGTGACGGTGAACAAGGGCGGCCTCAGCGGTTTCGCCAAACTTCAACTGGACCTGCCACCGGGCCTGACGGCCACCGCCATCGAGACCAAGGGCGCATCCTTCACCTTCGCGGACCAGAAGGCCAAGTACATCTGGATGGCTCTCCCCTCCAGTCCCACCTTCAAGGTGAGCTACACCCTGAGCGCGGATGCCGCGGCACGCGGGCCACTGACCATCCAGGGCCGCCTCTCCTACATCGAGGACAACGAGCGCAAGACCTATGACCTGCCCGCGTCCACCGTGGACCTCGGTGACGGTGCCCCTGCGGCCGTGGCGCAGATCGAGCATGAAGAGCCCGAGCCGGACGCCATGGACCTGGTGAGCGCGGCGGGCGGGGCGCCCGTGACCGGGGCGGCGCCGGCCACGATGGCGAACGCGATCAACAGCATCGCGCCCATGCAGGGCCCCGGCAACGTCTCCGGCAGTCGCATGATCACACCCATCACCGAGACCGAGATGCTCGTGGAGGTGGTGGTGAAGAAGGGCGACATCCGGGGCTTCGGCAAATTGCAGGAGACCATCCCCGCCGGATTCACCGCCATGGAGAAGACCAGCGACGAGGCCATCTTCACCGCGCAGGACCGCGTGGTGAAATTCGTTTGGCTGAACCTGCCGGCACGGCCGGAAATCAAGGTGGTGTACAAACTGCGCGCGAACAACCAGCCCGAGGGCGAGTACGCCATCGATGGCGACTTCGGCTATCTATTGAACGACGAGACCCAGCGTGCCACCCTCGGCACCACCAAGTTCCACACCGGTTCCAAAGCCTTCGAAATGATCGCGGCCGACCCCGGAAACATGGGGCAGTTGGACACCCAGGACCCCGCACTGGCCTTGCGCGAGAAGCAGACCGCCGCGGAGGAGTCCGCGCGCAAGGCTGCGGAAGAGGCGGCCCACAAAGCACAGGAGGAGGCGAGACAGCGCGAGGCACAAGCGGCCAGACCCAAGCCACAAGCGCCGGCGGAGAAGGCCACCGTCCCTCCTGCCGGCCGTATCCCCGCGCCGGAGAAAGGCGTGGTCTACAAGGTGCAGATCACCGCGGCGCACCGCGAAGTGGGCAAGGCCTACTTCAAGGCGCGCCACCGCTACGCCGGCGACTTCCAACTCGAGCGTCACGAGGGTTGGGTCAAATACGTCACCGGCCGGTTCACCGACTACAAGCAGGCCCGCGACCAGCGCGTGGATTTCGTGCGCGCGGGACATGACTTCCCCGGCCCCTTCGTCACCGCCTACCAGGACGGCGAGCGCATCACCGTGCAGCAGGCGCTGATGATCAGCAACCAGAATTGGGTGCAGTAATGGCCTGAACCAAGGCATGCGACAGCCCCGAGCCTTCCCAGCACATGCGACCGGCAGGTCACGGCTGCGGCTCTTCGCCTGGCTCACCTTCCTGTTGATCTTCGCCCGATCGGTGCTCGGGCAGGCGGACACCACCGCCCTCGATGCACCACCACCACCGCAGCTCAAGCCCACCTTCGGGCTGGGCGTGGGCATGCTCGCCTTTTACGGGGATGTGGGCCGCGACCACGCCGCCTACAATCCCCTCGTGTCGCGCGTGGGCTATGAATTGCGCGCCACCGTGCCCATCAACAAATGGCTCGAAGGCGGCCTCTATGCCTTGCACGGCAGGATGGGCGTGAACGAGCGCGGCCTCGATCGCAACCTGAATTTCGAGTCGCGCATCACCGTGGGCGGCTTCCAGTTCCGCTACAACTTCCACCAGATCCTCAACCCGCGCCGTGTGGTGGAACCCTACGTGAACTTCGGATTCGAGTCCGTGGAGTTCCTCACCAAGACCGATCTGCGCGACGCTCAGGGCCGCTGGTACAACTACTGGAGCGACGGCAGCATACGCGACCTGCCGGAGGACGCGCCCAATGCCCACGAAGCAGCCATCATCCAGCGTGACTACAGCTACGAGACCGATGTGCGCGAACTCAACGCCGATGGCTTCGGCAAGTATCCGGAGCGCACCTGGGCCATTCCCGTGGGCATCGGAGCCCGCATGGACCTCGGCGGTGGATTCGACTTCCGGCTGGGCACCACCATGCACTTCACGCGTACCGACCTGATCGATGGCATCACGTCCGAAAGCCTCGGCAACAGGCAGGGTGACGGCCGCAACGACCGCTTCCTCTTCTCCTCCTTCTCCATCGGCTATGCCGTGCCGCTGGAACGCAAGCCGAAGAAGATGAAGATGACGCCGCTGGAGGCCGAGGAGCTGGACCTGATCGTACTGAACGACGACGAGGACGGCGACGGTGTTCCCGACATCCGCGACCGCTGCCCCGGAACCCCACCGGGCGTAGCTGTGGACCAGCATGGCTGCCCCCTGGATCGCGACCGCGATGGTGTTCCGGACCATGAGGACGACGAGCCCGATTCCGCCCCGGGGGCCGTGGTGGACGCGCGCGGCGTGACGATCGGCGACGAGGCCCACCTGAAGGCCTGGCTCAACTGGAAGGATTCGGCCAACGTGAACATCGTCGCCTCGCGCGTGGAGTCCTTCGGCCCCATGCCGCCCAAACCTGCCGCGGCCAGGCGCCAATACGTGGTGAAGGTGGGCACGCACAGCGAGGGTATCAGCGAGGACATGATCCAGCGCATCCTGAGCATCCCCGATGTGCGCACCATAGAGAGTGGCGACACCACCTACTACGTGGTGGGCAACTACGAATCCATCCCCGAGGCGCTGCGCCGCGAGATGGAGATGCGCGGCATGGGCATGGAGAGTCTGGTGATGGCCGAAGAGGGCGGCAAACTCATCGATGTGAGCAAGGAGACCGAGGCCGACCGCATCCGCATGCGTGGCATGGGCGCCGGCGACGAAAGCCGCGACGTGATCGTGCGCGTACAGCTCGGTGCATTCCGCAACAAGCTCTCACGCAACATCTTCGAGGACATCAATGACCTGGTGGTGATCAAGGGTGAGGACGGCCTCACGCGCTACTACACCGGCACCTTTGATGATGTGAACAAGGCCGCGGCGCACAAGGTCCGGATGCTCACCAAGGGCTTTGAAGGCGCCTTCCTGGTGGCTTTCCGGGAAGGAAAACGCATCACCATGAAGGAGGCCGGCGCCGTGCTGAGCGGCCCCGAGGACCTCCGCACCTTGCCCAGCGGCGCGGTGAACCGAAGTATGCTGCGCTACAAGGTGCAGGTGGCCACTTTCGTGGGCAACGTGCCGATGGAGACCATGGGCACGCTGATCGAGATGGGCGACATCACCCCCATCACCAGCGCCGACGCCGTGCGCTACTTCTACGGCACCTTCAAGGACCGCGCGAGCGCCGAAGAGGCCCGCCGCGCCATCCGCGCCAAGGGCTTCGAGGACGCCTTCGTGGTGGGCGAGCTCAATGGCCGGATCATCTCCGCCGAGGACGCCGACCGCCTCATGGGCGAGCCCTGATCATTTCATCGCCGCGCCGCAATAGCGGAAAGCGCCGATCCGTTCAGCGGACAGGCCGCTACCTTTCCGCCACCCTATCCCGTCACATGTCACGCCAACATCGCACCGGCGCGCCCCTGCTGGCCGCCCTTTTCATGTTCCTGCTCTTCGCATGCCGCAGCGACAAGCGATCCCAACCCGATGCGGCCTTCACACCCTACATCGCCGCCTTCACCGCCGGGCACATCTCCTCCACCTCTCCCATCATCGTGCGCATCGCCGAAGACCAGCGCTGGCGCGATACCAGCCAGGTGGACCCCAGCACCCTGTTCAGCCTGCGACCCAAGGCCAGGGGCCAAGTGACCTGGCTGGATGAGCGTACACTCTCCTTCCAACCCACCGAACGCCTGGAACAGGAGCGCACCTACGAGGTGGAGTTCAACCTCGGCGCGTTGATCGAAGCGCCCAAGGGGCTCGGGAATTTCCGGTTCCAGTTCGCCACCTTCCGCCAGGGCCTGGACGTGCGCGTGACCGACATGCGCTCGCTTTCCACCACGGACCTCACCTGGCAGAAGCTCCTGGTATCCGTTTACACCAGCGACGATGCCACCGGACAGGACCTCACCGCCTGTTTCACCGTGACACAGGGCGGACGCAAGCTGCCCCTGATCTGGGAACATGAGCCCAATGGCCGGTTCCACCGCTTCGCGGCGGACAGCATCCTGCGCGGTGATGGGGCATCCGTGGTGGACATTACATGGAACGGCCAGCGCATCGGCAGTTCGGATAAAGGCGGGCTCGAATTCCGGGTGCCGGCCATCACCGACATCATGCTCGTTTCGGCCACCACCGACAGCGAGGGCGAGCAGGTGGCCACCCTGCTCTTCAGCGACCCCCTGGATCCGGCCCAGGACCTCACCGGCCTGGTGGGCATCGCCGGCACCGAGGACCTGCGCATGACCATCGAGGGCAACCGCCTGCTCCTTTATCCAAGCCAGCGCAAACGCCTGAGTGGCGCGCAACAGGGCTTCGTGTCCGCCGCATTGCGCAACATCAACGGCCGCACGCTGGGCCGCGAGCTGACGGTGGATCTGGTCTTCGAGGAATTGAAACCCGCGGTGCGCCTGGTGGGCAAGGGCACCATCCTCCCCGCTTCCGATGGCCTGGTGATGCCTTTCGAGGCGGTGAACCTCAGCGCCGTGGAAGTGCGGGTGGTGCGCATCCACGAGCGCAACGTGCCACAATTCATGCAGGTGAACACCTTGGACGGCCGCCGCGAACTGGCGCGTGTGGGGCGGCTCGTGACCCGCACCACCGTGCCACTGCGCACCGCCGACGCCCCCGATCCAGGCCGCTGGAACCGCTATTACCTGGACCTGGCGGAGCACTTCCGCGCGGAACCCGGCGCCATCTACCGGGTGGAACTCGCCTTTGGCAGGCAGCATTCGCTCTACCCTTGTGAAGGCGCCGCGGACCAGGTTCCGGTGCGCGAAAGAACGTGGGAGCAGGAACAGGCGACCTACGACCAGGTGCAGGACCATTGGTACTACGACGACTATGACCACGAGGACTACTATTACTACGATGACGACGACGGCCAGCGCCACGACGATCCTTGCGGACGCACCTACTGGTCGCGCAACCGTTCCGTTTCGCGCAACCTGCTGGCCTCGGACCTGGGCCTGATCGCCAAGCGCGGCAACGATGGTTCGCTCTTCCTGGCCGTGAGCGACCTGCTCAGTACCGCGCCGGTCTCGGGCGCCAAATTGGAGGTGCTGGACCTGCAGCGCGGCGTGATGGCCTCCGTGGTCACCGGCCGCGACGGACTGGCCACCATCCCGCCCACGCGACACAAGCCTTTCCTGCTTGTGGCCTCCAAGGGCAGCCAACGCGGCTACCTCAAACTCGATGATGGCAGCGCACTCTCGGTGAGCGAATTCGACGTGAAGGGCGAGGCCATCGACCGCGGACTGAAGGGATTCCTCTATGGTGAGCGCGGCGTATGGCGCCCAGGCGATTCACTCCACCTCACCTTCATGCTGCAGGATCAACTCGCCCGGCTGCCCAAGGACCATCCCGTGGTGCTCGAACTCTTCGACCCGCGCGGCCGACTGGACCAGAAGCATGTGCGTAACAGCGGCACCAACGGCCTGTACGCCTTCCGTTGCGCCACGCATCCCGATGCACCCACCGGTTACTGGCAGGCGGTGGTCACCGTGGGCGGCACGGCCTTCAGCAGAAGCATCCGCATCGAAACGGTCAAGCCCAACCGTTTGAAGGTCCTGCTCGACATCGATGAGGAACGGCTTACGAAAGTGGCTGGCCGCGAAGTGAAGCTGAACGCCCGCTGGCTGCATGGTGCTCCCGCCCGCGAACTGGCCGCACGTGTGAATGTGACGCTCTCGCGCGGCACGCCGAAGTTCAAGGGCCTGGAGAAGTACCAGTTCAATGACCTGCGCACCCATGTGTCCGAGGAGGAGCAGGTGATCTTCGATGGCCGCCTGAACGCTGCAGGGGAGGCAGGTTTCACACTTGATCTCCAACCCGGCCACAACCCGCCCGCCGTGGTGGACGCCAACATCGTCACCCGTGTATTCGAGGCCGGCGGTGATGCGAGCATGGACCGCGTGCGCGTACCCTACTACCCCTACACGAGCTATGCGGGCATCATGGCGCCCGAGATACGCGGCTCCTGGGGCAACCTGGTCACGGACACCACCTATCGGATCCCCGTGGCCGCCGTGGATGCCGCAGGCAAGGCGCTGGGTGGGCATCTACTGAAAGCGCAGGTGTACAAGCTCGACTGGAACTGGTGGTGGGACGGTGGCATCCATGGCCCGTCCAACTACATCAGTTCGCCCAGTGTGACGCTGCGGCAGGAGATCGAGTTGACGACCGATGCGAAAGGTTTCGCCACTTTGCCTTTCCGCGTGGAGCGGCCCGAATGGGGCCGCTTCGCCGTGCGCGTCACCGATCCCGCCAGCGGTCATGCCAGCGCCCTCCAGTTGTATGTCGATTGGCCCGGCTGGGAAGGCCGATCGCGGCGCGAGGCACCTGGCCAGGCGGCCATGCTCCGCTTCAACGGCGACAAGGAGCGCTACAACGTGGGCGATGAAGCCACCATCACCATTCCCGCGCCTGGCGAGGGCCGCGCGCTGGTAAGCTTGGAGACGGGCAGCCGCACGCTCGACGCCGTGTGGGTGGAACTCAAGGCCGGTGACAACCGCCACAGCTTCCCGGTGACGGCGGACATGGCACCGAACGTCTACGTGCATGTCGCCGTGCTGCAACCGCATGCGAAGACGATGAACGACCTGCCGATCCGCTTGTATGGCGTGATCCCCCTGCTGGTGGAGGACGCCGCCACGCGCCTCGTGCCCACCCTCGCGCTGCCCAAGGAGATCCGCACCGATACACCCTTTGAGGTGGCCGTGTCGGAAAAGGAAGGCAAGCCCATGACCTACACGCTCGCCATCGTGGACGAAGGCCTGCTGGACCTTACGCGCTTCAAGACCCCCTCCCCTTGGGACCACTTCTATGCGCGCGAAGCGCTGGGCGTGCGCACCTGGGATGTCTACGACCAGGTGATCGGCGCTTTCGGTAGGCAATTGCAGCGTGTGCTGGCGCTCGGCGGAAGCGACGAGGCCGGGCGTGGCGATGCCGCTCGCGCGATCCGATTCAAGCCCGTGGTGCGCTTCGTGGGTCCCTTCGCCCTGAAACGTGGCGAAAAGGCCAGGCACCAGTTCACCATCAACAATTACGTGGGCTCGGTGCGGGTGATGGTGGTGGCTGGCGATGGTGAGAAGGCCTATGGCAACGCGGAGCAGGCGGTGCCGGTGAAGAAGCCGCTGATGGTGCTGGCCACCATGCCGCGCGTGCTGGCGCCGGGCGAGATGGTCGATCTGCCGGTGACCGTCTTCGCCATGGACCCCAAGGTGAAGGACGTGCAGGTGCGCATCACACCGAACGACCTGCTCATCCCGCAGGGTGCCAGCACGAAGTCCATTCGATTCGACGCACCGGGCGACCAGGTGGTGACCTTCCGCGTGCTGGTGAAGGACGCCATCGGCAAGGCCATGGTGAAGGTGGAAGCCAGCAGCAATGGCGAAAAGGCCAGCGAGGCGATCGAACTGGCCGTGCGCCAACCGCTGCTGCCCGCCACGGAAACGCAGGAGATCCTGCTGAAGGCCGGCGAGCGCTGGGAGCAGGCGCCCCAGCCGCTGGGCGTGGAGGGCACCAACAGCGCCTACCTGGAGGTGAGCACCATACCGCCGGTGGATCTGGGCCGACGCCTGCAATACCTCATCGGCTATCCGCACGGCTGTCTGGAACAGACCGTTTCCAAGGCCTTCCCGCAGCTCTATCTGCCACAGGTGGTGGAACTGCCCGCACGGCAGGCGCAGGAGATGCGCGGTCATGTGGAGGCCGCCATCCGACGCATGGGCGCCTTCCAGCGCGGTGATGGCCATTTCAATTACTGGCCCGGCGGCGACCACTACGATGGTTGGACCTCCATCTACGCGGGACACTTCCTGGTGGAAGCGCAACGGCAGGGATTCCAAGTGCCGCCCAACGTGCGCAACGGTTGGCTGGCCGCGCAGCGCAAGCAGGCGCGCGATTGGCGCATCGTGCCCGGCGATGGTTGGACCAAAGGACAGGCGCAGATGGCCCAAGCCTACCGGCTGTACGTGTTGGCTTTGGGCGGAAGCGCTGAACCTGGCGCCATGAACCGCTTGCGCGAACAGGCCGGGCTGTCGCTGCAGGCGCGGTGGATGTTGGCTGGGGCCTACGCGGCCATGGGCCGCAACGATGTGGCGCGCGAGCTGGTGAAGGACCTGGATACCAAAGTGCCCGCCTATTCGGAACAGGCCTTCACCTATGGCAGCGACCTGCGCGACGAAGCATTGATCGCGGAAACGCTGCTGCGCATCGGTGAGACCGCGCGCGCCGCAGGCGTGGTGCGCCGCATCGCCGACCGCCTCAGCGGAGTAGGCTGGTACAGCACGCAGAGCACCTCCTTTGGCCTCATGGCCGTGGCTCGTCTGGCGGAAATGAGCGCACTGGACAAGGGCATGCGCTTCAAGCTCACCGCGGATGGCCGATCCGATGAACGCTTCAGCCAGAAGGCCATCGCGCGCCAGGATCTGCCCGTACCCGATGGCAAAGCGAAGGTGGCCGTGGAGAACACGGGCAGCAATCTGCTCTACCTGCGGTTGGTACGCACCGGAACACCGAAGGCCGGTCAGGAGCGTGCCTCCTCGAGCGGCATCGCCATGGCCGTGGAGTATACACGGGCCGACGGTTCACCTCTCGACCCCGCACGCGTAGAACAGGGCACGGACCTGATCGCCGAAGTGCGCATCACGCATCCCGGTACGGCAGCGGTCCTGCGCAACCTCGCGCTCACGCTGGTCTTCCCCAGTGGCTGGGAGATCCGAAACGCACGCATGGAAGGCGTGGCAGGCAGGCAGGGCAACAGCGGATACACCTACCAGGATATCCGCGACGATCGCGTGATGACCTACTTCGACCTGCCGAAAGGACGGACGATGGTGTATCGTGTGATGCTCAACGCGGCCTACACCGGCCGCTACTACCTGCCTGGCGCGCACTGCGAAGCGATGTATGACCACACGGTGAACGCGAGGGGGCAGGGCCAGTGGGTGGAGGTATCACCGCCAGGTGGTGGCGCCACAGCGGCCCGGTAGGGATATCGCTAACGACCGGCCACCAACACCTTGGCGCCGGGCAGCCGCACGCCATTGGCGATGAGCGTGATGCGGTAACTGCCCGCGCTCCAAGCGCTCACGTCCAGGACGATGTCGCCTGAAGTGACCGGCCTTTCCGCATGCACCAACCGGCCGGTGACATCCGTGACCTCAACGCGATCGATGCGACGCGTCGGGTGGGGTGTGCGCACGGTCACCCGGTCCACGGCCGGATTCGGGAATACCTCCGGTGGGGATGGCCATTCCCATTCCTGCACGCTGACATTCGTGCAATACGCGCCATCGAAAGTGGTGACGTTGCCTCCGGGGCTCAGGAACAACCGCAGCTTCTCGCTGGCCGGGTTCGGGTTCTGGCTCCAGTGGTAGGACATCTTGCCATAGTAGTCCGGCGCGGTGGGGCTGGTACCCTGCCCGCAGCCGTTCAGCGTGCAGCAGGACGCTCCACCGGTGAGGGTGCCGAGCACGCGTTTGGCCGCATTGAAAATGGGCGAGCCCGAGGAACCACCCTCGGTGACGCCATGCCCGTTGGTGGTGGCCGCCCAACTGACGCGCCAATGCGAACCCGTGGCCAACCACCAGGATGAGCTGACGAGGTTGGCGGTGTAGGTGCTCACCTTCTTCTCATCGCCGGCCGGATGGTGGATGCTCACACCCGAGCCGCTCCCCGTGCCGGTGGCGTCCCAACCGGCATAGAAGGCGTTGATGTTCGCCGGCAGTGGGTTGTTCAATCGCACGAGCACGAAATCCGATCCGTTGTCGCCACCGTTGTCGTTGCTGTCCGCCAAGCGCGTGCAGCCGGTCACCGTGTTGCCGGCCTGTGGATTGCCCGTGCCGCAGTTCAGGCGCTGGTAGTTGAAACGGAACTGGTACTGGTTGAACTGGCCTGCGGAGGAACCCTGGCTGCAATGGAAGGCGGACAGCACCAGTGGATCGCAGTTCTGGCCGGTGTTGTTCATGAGCACGCCGGTGCAGAAACCCACACCCTGCGGGATCACCACGCGAACACGCATCACGGCATCGCGCTGGTCGGTCCAGGCGGCGCCCTCCGAACAGTTCACGTCCACCTGGCAGGGATCGGCGCGTTCCTCGCCGACCATGCGGTAGGCATGCGCCACCTGTGTCAGACGGAAACCACCCTGCCCGCGCACCTCACCCGGTTCGTAGTACTCGATGATGCATGCATCACCATGGATCATCTCGGTGCTGAAGGAGCCATCCGGCTGGGTGTTGTAGGCCGTGTATCCTCCCTGCAGCTGCCCTCCCGCTTCATCGTACACATGCAGGATCGAACCTGTCGGCATTTGGTGGTCGGCAAAGAAGAGTTCCATCGCCAGGGCGCCCGGAGACAACACACGTTGCCGCCACACGCGATCGCCGTTCCCCAGTTCCGTCCATTGACCGGTCATCAACGGATCAGCATGCACTGTTTGGAAACGCCCATACAGCGGCAGCGCTCCGGCACGATCGCGTTCGACATCATCCAGGTCCACCGCGGCCGCATCGAATGGCGACGCGATCACCGCCGGAATGTCATGGCGGTCCCAACCATGCGATATTCCCCAAGGGATCCCACCCACCGTTTCCTGGGCATAGAGCATCGCTGAAATCGAAATGGCGGCCACGGACAGGGCGACCGACCGGGCCTGGGGCGTGGGCATGATGACCATGGAATGGAACTCGTCCGCCGAAGTTAGGTGGTCATGCCAGGATCGGCCTGCCACAACAGCCGAACTTCACGCCGCGTTGCCAGGATGGACATGGGCATGAGGCGCTTTCCGCAAACCCGGTTCCGGCGTGCATTGTTGCTCGGCGCGGCGGTGCTGTTCCTGATCTATGCCTGGGCGCGCTGGGCGCCGATGCGGCCCTTGTTCACCACACCCACCAGCACCATGTTGCTGGACCGCCATGGCGCACTGCTCGGCGCCATGGTGGCCTCGGATGGGCAATGGCGTATGCCACCACCGGACAGCCTGCCACCACGTTTCGTCCGCTGCCTGCTGGAGTTCGAGGACCGCCATTTCCGGTCGCACCGGGGCGTGCACATCCCCTCACTCTACCGCGCCTGGCTCCAGAACCGGCGCGCGGGCCGCGTGGTCAGTGGTGGCAGCACCATCAGCATGCAGGTGGCACGGCTGGCCGGTGGAACGGCCCCTCGGACCCACGGCCGGAAGCTGCGCGAAATGCTGCTCGCGCTGCGGTTGGAACTGCACTGCGACAAGGACTCCATCCTGGCCCTGTATGCGGCGCATGCGCCCTTCGGCGGCAATGTGGTGGGGTTGGAAGCCGCGGCCTGGCGGTGGTACGGACGGGATCCATGGCGTTTGAGCTGGGCGGAGAGCGCCACACT
Organism: Flavobacteriales bacterium; assembly: GCA_026129465.1. NCBI lineage: Bacteria > Pseudomonadati > Bacteroidota > Flavobacteriia > Flavobacteriales > Flavobacteriales bacterium. Next base: position 200,839 of record JAHCIA010000001.1, on the reverse strand, counting down.
GGCCGTGCTGCCCAACGCACCGGCACAACTTCATCCCGGACGCGGACGTGATGCCTTGCGGGCCAAACGCGACCGGCTGCTGCGACGGCTGCTGGAAACCGGCGCCTTGGACAGCCTGGACTATTCGCTCGCTTTGGAAGAACCACTACCCGATGCACCGATCCCGCTACCACAGCGCGCTCCGCATTTGTTGGCCACACTGCACCACCAAGGTCTGGCGGGGCAACGCATCCACAGCACCCTGGATGGCGGCCTGCAGGACCGTGTCACGCGCATCGGCGCCGCCCACGCTCCATTGTTGAACGCGAACGAGGTGCACAATGCCGCGGTGCTGGTGATGGATGTGCCTACCGGAGAAGTGCTGGCATGCCTGGGCAATCTGCCGTCCGCAGGCCCCATGCATGCGGGTTCGGTGGACATCACACGCGCGCCCCGCAGCACCGGCAGCTTGTTGAAACCCTTCCTTTATGCGGCCATGTTGGAGGCCGGTGAGCTCATGCCGGACCAACTCGTGGCCGACATCCCCACGCGATTCGAGGGCTTCGTGCCGCGCAACTTCGATCAACGCTTCGAAGGCGCCGTGCCGGCTTCGTTGGCGCTCGCTCGTTCGCTGAACGTGCCCGCCGTGCGCGCCCTTCAGGAACACGGTGTGGATCGCAGCCTGCGCATGTTGCGCGCCATCGGTCTGCGTCACATCGATCGCGATGCCGGGCACTATGGACTGGCCTTGATGGTGGGTGGCGCGGAAAGCAGCCTGTGGGAACTCACCGGGGCCTATGCCTCGCTGGCGCGTGTGGCGCAGACGGGCGAAGCCGACGAGCGGCCGGTGCATCCCCCGCAGGTGGTCCAGGGCATGGACCAAGCCGTCGGTCCGCGTCCCTTCTCGGCCGCAGCGGCGTTCCACACCTTGCAGGCGATCCGCCTGGCGGACCGGCCCGATGCACTGGCGGTATCACGGACGCGCGGCGATGGCGACATCGCCTGGAAGACCGGCACCAGCTACGGCCACCGCGATGCCTGGGCCATCGGGGTGACCAGCACCCATGCCGTGGGCGTGTGGACCGGCAACGCCAGCGGTGAAGGAAGGCCCGGTCTAACGGGAACACTGGCCGCCGCCCCCATCCTCTTCGAGGTCTTCGGCACACTGCCCAACGCAACCGCCTTCCACCCGCCCTACGACGCTCTGGAGCGCATGGCCGTGTGCCGCCCGAGTGGGCACCGCGCAGGCCCGGATTGCGAACCGGTGGACACCCTCTTGGTGATCCGCAAGGCGCTGCGCACCCCGACATGTCCATACCACATGCGCATTCTTGTGAACGCGACCGGCGATCGCCGCGTGACCCCGGGCGCTGATGCCCGCGCGGTATCCCATTTCGTTCTTCCGCCGGCGATGGCCAGATACCGGTCCCAGGCACTGACCGGTGCGAAACCCCTGCCCCCGTGGGCGGACGATCGCGTGGCGGAGGATGACGGTGCCGTGATGGAGATCATCGACCCGCGGCCCGGTGCGCGCCTTCTGGTACCGCTGCTTGGGGAAGGGCGTTACGGCAGCGTGGTGTTGGAAGCCGCCCACCGGGACCCGAGCGCGAGGGTGCATTGGGACCTGGACGGACAGTGGATCGGCACCACCGAAGGCGACCACCACCTGGCGGCCGACCTGCCCGAGGGTCCGCACAGGCTAACTTTGACCGACGCACATGGCCGCTCCATCGTCATTACCTTCCAAGTGGAACGCGCGGCACCCCGATCCAGATGACCGCGATACGTCTACTGCCCTTCTTCGCCCTGCTCGGCACCATGGCCTCGCAGGCCCAGCCGGATACGCTCCTGGTGCCTTCGGGCGACACCACCTTCGCCTTCGCGGTGGTCTACGACCGGCCCGAGCCCGCCGAACAATACAAGCTCATCGGCCGGTACGCGCACGACACCAGCGCGGTGGCCGTGCGCCTGGACATGAAGCGGGGCAAGCCTTCGGGCGTCTACCGCGCCTATTTCCCGGACGGCCGCCCCTTGATCTTCGCCGTGTATGGCTGGGGCTACCTCCACGGCGACTGGACCGAATACGATGAGATGGGCCGTGTGACCCTCAAGGGCCAGTACCGCGAAGGCATGCGCGAAGGCACCTGGGCCTTCCGGCGCGAAGGCATCCTCGGACACTATCGCAAAGGCCTGAAACACGGCAAGTGGAAGACCTACGTGAATGGTCGTGTGGTGCGCATCGAAAAATGGCGCAACGGGCAGCAACTCACCGGCCATACCCACTTCATCCCTTGATCAGCGTCCCACGGCACTGTGCTTGCTTCGGGCAACCGGCCCGCATGGCCCTGCGTTACATTCATCCCATGTCCTCGAACCTTCTTCCTCCGGCGATCCGCTCCAGCCTGGTGGCTCTGGCGATCGCCCTGGCCGCCACCGTCCAAGCCCAGCAGCTCGATCCCCGCACCACGGGCAAGATCGAATCGCTCCTGCACCACATCGACAAAATGTATGTGGACGAGGTGGACAAACCGGCTCTGGTGGATGCCGCCGTGATCCGCATCCTGGAGGAGTTGGACCCCCACTCCATATACATCCCCAAGGAGGATCTGGAGGAGGTGAACGAACCCTTGAAGGGCAACTTCGAGGGCGTCGGCATCCAGTTCAACATCCTGCGCGACACCATCTATGTGGTGGACGCCATCGCCGGTGGCCCGAGCGATCGGCTGGGCATCCGCAGCGGCGACCGCATCGTGTCCATCGACGGGGAGAATGTGGCCGGTGTAGGCTTCAAGAACAGCGACGTGATGAAGCGCTTGCGAGGCAAAAAGGGCACCAAGGTGAATGTGCTCATCCTGCGCAAGGCCGAGGCCGAGCCGTTGGACTTCACCATCACGCGGGACAAGATCCCCATCTTCAGCGTGGAGGCCAGCTACATGGCCACGCCCACCATCGGCTACATCAAGGTGAACCGCTTCTCGGCCACCACCATGAAGGAGTTCCGCGAGAAGCTGGACGAACTGAAGCAGAAAGGCATGCATGATCTGATCCTGGACCTGCAGGGCAACGGAGGTGGTTATCTGCGCACGGCCATCGACATGGCGGATGAGTTCCTGGGCGAACGCAAACTGATCGTGTATACCGAAGGCCGCAATTCGCCACGCGAGGACACCTATGCCACACGTGAGGGCCGATTCGAGAAGGGCCGTCTGGTGGTGATGGTGGATGAAGGGTCGGCCAGTGCCAGCGAGATCGTGAGCGGTGCCGTGCAGGATTGGGACCGCGGCGTGATCGTGGGGCGGCGCACCTTCGGGAAAGGCCTGGTGCAGCGGCCGGTGATGCTGCCGGACGGGTCCGCCGTGCGGCTGACCATCTCCCGGTACTACACGCCATCGGGCCGTTCCATCCAGAAGGATTATGGCGAAGGGCTGGAGGCCTACCAACGGGAAAAGGCACAGCGGCTGCTCAAAGGCGAACTCACCAGTGCGGACAGCATCCACCCGACCGACACGGTGAAGTACTTCACCATGAACAAGCGCGTGGTGTACGGCGGCGGTGGCATCATGCCGGATTTCTTCGTACCGATCGACACATCGCACAGCTCAGCATATTTCAGCCAATTGGTGCGGCGGGGCGTGCTGAACACCTTCGCCCTCACCCATGTGGAATCCAAGCGCAGCGCCTTGCTGGCCGAGTACCCTGATGCGGCCATCTTCCGCCAACGCTATCAGGTGAGCGAGGCATTGATCGGTTCGCTCGTGGAGCAGGCCAGGGCAGAGGGCATCGAGCCCGACCCCGATGGCCTGGTGCGCAGCAGGGAGCTGATCGTGCTGCGGCTCAAGGCGCTCATCGCCCGGGACCTGTGGAACACCTCGGCCTATTGGCAGGTGATAAACGCCGACAACCCGGTGGACCAAAGCTTCCAGAAAGCCATGGGCATCTTGTCCGACAACACCTTCCAGAAGCTGGGCATGGCCAGGCAGTAGGGGCTGTTAAGGCCGTGTTAACGGCTTACCGGCCTGTTGGTGTTGCCCTAATTTCGCCCTCCCAACGACCCCCGGAAGAAACCCCAGACCGTCATGAAGAACAAGATCCAGATCGCCCTGCTCGCCGTGATCGCCGTGGCATTGGCGGCGCTGGCCGCGAGCCAGTTCATGAACAAGGACGCGAGCCCCAAGCAGTCCAATGTGGTGGCCGAAACGCCCGCCACGGCGAACGTCGCACAGAACACCCCGTCACCCACCACGAGTTTCGACCCGCTGGCTTCACGCACTTCCACCGTGGAGAACCGCGCGAAGACCTCTGTCAGCTTCGGCAAGTACGAGCATGACTTCGGCAACGTGGTGCAGGACAGTCACAACCATTTCACCTTCACCTTCACCAACACCGGCCGCGAGCCGCTGGTGATCGAGTCCGCCACGGGTTCCTGCGGTTGCACGGTGCCCAACTACCCCAAGCAGCCCATCCCACCGGGCGGCACCGGGCAGATCGAGATCGAGTACAAGCCTGGCAAGCAGGAGAACGCCCAAACGAAGACCGTGACCGTGGTGGCCAACACCGAGCCCAAGGAAACGGTGCTGCGCGTGAAGGCCTTCGTGAAGCCCGCCTGAACGGCCCGTAACGACAACGACCCCGCCAGGACCGGATCTTGGCGGGGTCGCTATTTTTTGATCAGGATCAGAGCAGGGCGTCGATGGCGCGGGCCAGGTCGTGGTCCTTCTCCGTGACCACGTCCCCGGCGGAGTGGGTACTCAGTTCGATCTCCACCACGTTCCACACATTGCGCCAGGCCGGGTGGTGGTCCATCCGCTCCGCGATGAGCGCCACGCGGCACATGAATCCGAAGGCCTCGTTGAAATCCTTGAAGGTGAAGCGCCGGCAAAGGCGCCCATCGCGTTCGGCCCAGTGATCAGCGCTCATCGGTGGATGGGGAGTTGGATGATGTGCGGCGGGCGGTCGGCGCCCACCAGGCGCATCTCCTTGAGCAGATGCCCGGCCCCGGCGAACCTGTCGATGATGAAAAGCACATAGCGCACGTCCACACTGATGTTGCGGCACTTCTCCGGATCGAACTGGATGTCGCTCATGGTGCTCTCCCAGGTACGGTCGAAGTTGATGCCGATAAGTTCACCACGGCCGTTGAGCACCGGGCTGCCGCTGTTGCCACCGGTGGTGTGAAGCGAGGAGGTGAAGCAGACCGGCATCATTCCATCCACGCCATAAGGGCCGTAGTCCCGCGCCGCATGCAGTTCCATGAGGCGTTGGGGCACCTCGAATTCATGGTCGCCTGGGATGTGCTTGGCGATGACGCCATCGAGCGTGGTGAAGGCCCCATACACCACGGCATCGCGGGGTCCACTGCCCTCCACCGCACCATAGCTGAGGCGCAACGTGCTGTTGGCATCAGGCCAGTAGGTGCGGTCGGGGAACAACACCATCATGCCCGCCACATAGTTCCGCATCCCACGGTCGATCCTGTCGCTGATGCGCATGTGCGCGGGACGGACCGTTTCCAGGAAGTTCTGGAAGAAGGACCGCGACAGATCGAACAGCGGGTCGGTGACCATGGTCTTCGCCCCTTTGGTGCCGAACGGACGCATCACCTTCACGAGCCGTTCCTTGGATACCAGGACACTGCGGGCGTAGAGGTCGTCCACATAGGCGTCCACATCCCCCTTGAAACGCTGGTCCAGTGCGGCCAACGCGGCCGGGCGAAGGTCCTCACGCAGATGCTGGAGGTAGATGGGCAGCAGCGCTTTCATCACCCGCTTGTCCACCTCCAGATCCAGGTCCTTGTAGAAGGCATCGCTGCCATCCAGCAACTTGTCCACCTCCTGTTGCAGCTTGCCTTCAAATCCGAGCTTGGCACGGTCCAGCACCACTTTGTTGAAGCGATCGGCGAAGCGGAGCAGTTCCGGTCCGTAGTAGACCATTTCCACGAAGAGGTCGCGCGCGGTGGCATAGGGCGCTATCTCCTCGTAGGCGCTGGCCAGGCCTGGCAACGCGTCGATGTAGCGCGGATCGCCATGGGCCCGCGCTCTGGCCAGGTATTCCTGCTCGTAGGCCTGCTTCGACTCCAGTGTTCGCAGTTCCTTGATCCCACGCAGTTCGCCGATCCACTTCTTGTACGCGTTGCTGATGGAAGCCTGTTTGGCGGCGTATTGGATACGCACCAGGTCGCTGGACCGCATGGCCTGGTCGATCACCTCCAGACTGGCGCGCCGCATGGCTATGCGCATGGGGTCCTGCGCCTCCTGGACGTATCGAACGGCGTAGGAAGACAGGTATCGCTGCGTGGAACCAGGAAAGCCGAAGATCATGGCGAACTCTCCCTCCCGCGGTCCATCGAGCGCCATGGGCAACACATGGCGTGGTTGGAAGGGCACGTTCGTGGGCGATGGATCGGCGGGTTTGTTGTCCGCACCGGCGTAAATGCGGAAAAGGCTGAAGTCGCCGGTATGCCGTGGCCACATCCAGTTGTCGGTATCGGCGCCGAACTTGCCGATGCTGCTGGGCGGTGCTCCCACCAGGCGCACATCACGGAAGGTCTCGGTGACGATGAGGTAGTAGCTGTTGCCATGGTTGAAGGCGCGGACCACAGCGCTGAAGTGGTTGCCCTCGGTGGCTTCGCGTACGATGGGCGCCGAGAGGCGGGCGATCGCCTCACGGACCTGGGCCTCCCCCTGGTCCAGCGGCAATTCCGGCAGGATGCGGTCCGTCACGTCCTCCATGCGCACCACGAAGGTGGCGGTGAGTCCGTTGTTCATCAGTTCATCCGCATGGCTTGCGGCCCAGAAGCCGTTCTTCAGCAGGTCGCGTTCCAGGGAACTGTGGCTTTGGATCTGGCTGAACCCGCAGTGGTGGTTGGTCATGATCAGCCCTTGTTCACCGATCACCTCGCCTGTACAGCCCCCGCCGAAGAGCACCACCGCATCCTTGATGCTGCCCCGGTTGAGCGACCAGATGTCCTCCGCGGTTATCCGCAGGCCCGCGGTGTGCAGATCACCTTCGATGCTCTTGAGCAGGGTGGGCAGCCACATGCCCTCGTGGGCCTGTGCGCGAATGGAGGTGGCGAGCAGCAGCAGGACCAGGCACCTGCCGATCATGGAACGAAGTTGTGATGGCATGCCACGAATATCGGGGATCGGGTTGGAGCCCCCGGCCGATCAGGGTTCGGCTCCCGCAGCGGGCGCTTCCGGAGCGTCCTGTCCATGACGTTTCTTGGAAGCCTCGCTGAGCAGGATGGCGAGAAGGATGATGAGCAGCAGCGCAAGAAAGGACTTCGGATCGCGGTAGAGCGGGCGGCGATGCATGCCACGCAAGGCCCTGTGGTAGTTGTAGAACAGGCCCTTTCCATCGCGGTGCCGGGCGATCTGCTCGTCACTGGGCCGCGATGGGCCTTCCCGGGTGATATGGTAACGTCTTCTCATGTGGTCGTACCCAGTAGTTCCCGCAAGCGCCGCAACACGCGATGGGTGCGCATCTTGGCGGCATCCTCCCCGATACCGATGACCTGTCCCACCTCGGCGAAGGAGAGCCCATCGAAGTAGCGCAACTCGATCAAACGGGCCTGGTCCTCGCCCAGCTTGGAAAGCGCATGCGACAAGCGGCCCAGTTGTACCTCCTCCAGGTCCAGCCCGGTCTCTTCAGCCAGCGGTGCCACCTCCTTCAGGCCCAGTTCCATGGTCATTTCCTTTCTGCGCCGCCAGTGCATGCGGATCTCGTTGAGCGCGATGCGGAAGAGCCAGGCCCGGAAAGGTGCTCCGCGCGGTTGGTAGCGCGGCAGGGCGAGCATGGCCTTGAGGAAGGTCTGCTGGGTCAGATCGGCGGTCAGCTCCATGCGGCCCGAGCGGCGGTGGAGGAATCGGAACACATCGTTGAAATACCGCTCGTAGAGCACGGCGAAGCGAGCCGGCTCGGCTTGTGCCCTCCGCACCCAGTGATCATCGTCGTCTCCCGCCCTCATCGGCCCTCGCACGTATCCAATGCCATGGTCCGGACATGGTAACGCCGGAAGCCAGGATATGCTTGGCCAAGGGCTGTAACCCCCTCATTCTGTGAGCGTACCAAGGCCCGCGACAAGATAGGGGGTGCCGGATCAGGACCGCCGGACCACATCCGCTTGGATGGTAGAACGATACAGGACATACCTGAACTGGCTGCACCCACCCATGCTGGCCATGGCGATGGTCCTCACCATCGCGCTGGTGGCCCAGCCCGGCGATTGGTCCTGGGCGCACCTGCATGACCACGGCGCCATTGAAAGCGTCCGCGACATCGCGGTGGACCAGAACACCGGCGCCATTTACGTGGTGGGCCAATACGACAGCAATGCGGCCTCCGGTCCCTGGGGACTACCGCCCTCCCAGGGCTCCACGGACGCTTACCTGGTGAAACTGGATCCGTCCGGCAATGTGCTTTGGCGTGTTGGCCTGGGGGGCGATCAATGGGATGCCGCCTACGGTGTGGCCATCGGCCCCAACGGCAACGTGTTCATCACGGGCACCTTCCGCAACACCTTGATCGCCGGATCGCTGACACCGGTGCCCCTGCCGCCGGTCATCTCCTTGGGCGGCCAGGATATGTTCGTGGCCAGCTATAACCCGGACGGGGACCTGCTTTGGTTGCAGAAAGGTGGTGGTCCCCAATCGGAGATCGGCTGGAGCGTTGCGACGAACAGCACCGGTGTTTATGTGCACGGCACTTTCCGCGGCACGGCCCAATTCGGCAATGTCACCATCAGCCCGCCGAACAACGGACATGACATGATCTTCCTGGTGAAGTACCCCTTTGGCGGAGGTAACCCACAGTGGTTGCGCCAGGGTGGTGGCACCAGCAGCAGCGATGATCTGGCCGAACGGATCGCGGCCACGGATGGCGCCGTGTATATCATCGGCTCCTTCCCTTCCATGCAATTCCACTGGCGCACGCCCGGTGGCGTTCTCCTGAACACCCTCAACGCGGCCACCCCCAACGACAACGCCTACATCACCTCCTTCAGCGATGGGGGCGCGGTGCTGTGGTCCCGCCATATCGATGACACCGGCAGCCATCCCAACCAGCACAATGGTATCGCCGTGGACTGTGGCCAGGTCTACATCGGCGGCCGCTGCCACAACGGGGCGGTCTTCCCGGGCCACGGTCCGGTCAGCATGCCGGGCGCGCATGACCTGGCCTACTTCGCCGCATTGGACAGGAACAACGGGACCACCCGATGGGTGCGCACCGCCCGCGGCGTGAACGACCACGGCACGGAAGGCTTCGATATCGCCGTGGGCCCTGCGGGAAGGGTCTACATGAGCGGCACCTTCAACGGAACGCTCACGCTGGACGATGGACGGGTCTGGACCGCAGCGGCGGGCGGTGAGTTGTTCGTGGCCGCATTCACCCGCGATGGCCATCTCATCTGGCTGAGGCATGAAAGCGCCCAGGGCGATGAGTACCCCTTGGCCCTGGCCACCGGTCCCGGCGCTGGCCTGTATGTGGGTGGCATGTTCCAACAGGGCATCTCGCTGCCACCCTTCGGGCAGAATGTCGCCAACAACGAGAACATCTTTCTGGGCCGGATCGACAACCCCCAATGGGCCCTGGTGCCGGACCACTCGCGATGGCGATGGCCAGGAGCGATCTGTGCCAATGCAGGACCCATCGATCTGAACACCTACCTGCGCGGTCATGCGCGTGCGACCATTTCCGCGCAAGGGGTGATCAACGACCATTTCGCACTCTGGGCGCCCGATGGGAACGGAGCACTGTTCAACGCGGCCGATGCCACCATGGTGCTGGACCTGGGTGACACGATACCGGCCGGGTATCCCATCTCCGTTACCTGGCGACTGGCCAACGCTGGACCGCCTGCCCGTGCCAACGCTGACTTCTCCCTGGATGGGACCACTTGGACACCCGCACCCACACCGCTCTCGACCACCTTGACGAGCCTTGGCCAGCAGGTGGTCTTCACGCATGCCCCGGCCCGCTACCTGCGCATCTCCCGCAGCCAGGCCCCGCCCAGTGCCTCATTCCTGGTGGATGCGGTGACCTGCTTCGTCAGCACCTGGCAAGATGGTGAATGGGTCGGCCAACAGGTGACACCTGCAGGCATGTTCGACCCGAGTGGCCTGGTGGGTCCGGTGGACATCATGTACAAGGCCGCTCTGGGATCCTGCAGCTACAATTCCACTCACACGATCCAAGTATCCGAGCCACCCACAGGCTCCATCACGGGCCCCGCACAGGTATGCCCAGGAAGCAATAGCGGCACGATCACCGCCAACGGCCTTCCAACCGGTGCCTATGTGGCCCATTGGGAGGCTTCCACCGACCAGGTCAACTGGAACCTTTTCGCTGGAGAAACCAACGTGATCCCCTTCACCGATCTCGCACAGACCACCTGGTTCGTGGCCAAGATCGCTTCCCCAGGCTGCCCGGCCATCCAGACAGCTCCGCACATGGTGGCCGTAGAGGACCATGCCCCGCCGGTGATCATGGATTGCCCGAGCGACCAAACGCTGTATGTACCGCCCAACGCGTGCTTGGTGCCCTTCACTTTCCCCACCGTGAACGCCTCGGATGATTGCGGCCCGACCACCTTCATCAGTGGCATGTTGCAGCTCCACGCCGACCAGGCGATATCGCCTCCGCCCGTCGATGTCACCTCCACGTCCACATACTCCATGCCCGTGGGCTATCATCTGCTCACAGAGGTCTTCGCTGATGCGTCGGGCAACACGACCACCTGTGTCTATGCCATCACGGTGATCGACACCATTCCCCCGGTCATGACCTGCCCCGCGCCCGTGACCGTCAACGCCATACAAGCCACATGCGCCGACCAGGTACTGGTGCCCTTGCCGCTGCCCACCGACAATTGCGGCACGGTGACGGTGACCCAGACCGGTGGACCGGTCAATGGCTCCTCCTTCCCCATCGGCGAACACCAATTGGTCTTTCTCGCGACGGACCCCTCGGGCAACACGGCCAGCTGCAGCGTGTCCGTTTCGGTCCTTGACGTGCATGCACCGAGCGTCAATTGCCCGCTCTGGGATGGATACCCGGTCTACCTCGATGCGGATTGTGCCACACCATTCCCTGACCTGCGCGATGCGATCACCGTGACCGATTGCTCACCCTGGACGAACACCATGGTTCCATCGGCCGGCTCGGTGTACACGACCGACATGCTGGTGAACATGACCATGTGGATCGAGGACGCGCATGGCAATGGGCTCTGGAACAACCACATCATCCATGTCGTCGACACCGTGGCGCCCGTATTCGCTTGTCCGGCGAACGCCACGATAGCGACCACGACCTGCGAAGGACCAGTGCCCGATCTGGTGGCCCAGATCAGTGACGTGTTCGACTGCACCGGTCCGGTGGCATTCGTGCAATCGCCCGCACCTGGAACGATGTTGGGCGGCAACACCACGGTCATCATCACGGGTACCGATGCCGTCGGCAACTCAAGAAGCTGCCTGATACCCGTGATCCTGTTGCTCCTGGACAGTGATGGCGACGGCACACCGGATTGCACCGATCCCTGTCCGTTCGACCCCGACAAGACCGATCCCGGCATTTGTGGATGTGGAACAAGCGACACGGATACGGATGGCGATGGCATTCCGGACTGTGTGGACGATTGCCCGCTACAAATCGGCCAGGTAGGTTCGCCGTGTGACGATGGGAACCCCTCCACGGGCAACGACATGGTGGATCTCGATTGTCAGTGCGTCGGCCTGCCGATCGATTGCTCTGGTGTTCCGGGGGGATCGGCATACATCGACAATTGCGGCGACTGTGTTGGAGAGACGCTCGGCATAGAGCCTTGCGACCAGGATTGCGCTGGTGTCTGGGGCGGATCGGCCTACACGGACAACTGCGGCACCTGCGTCGGTGGTAACACCGGCGTCTCGCCCTGCGACCAGGACTGCGCTCTAGTCTGGGGCGGATCGGCCTTCACGGACAACTGCGGAAGCTGCGTCGGTGGCAACACTGGACTCACGCCCTGCGATCAGGACTGCGCGGACGTCTGGGGCGGATCGGCCTTCACGGACAACTGCGGAAGCTGCGTCGGTGGTACCACCGGACTCACGCCCTGCGATCAGGACTGCGCTGGTGTTTGGGGAGGCACGGCCTACACGGACAACTGCAACACTTGCGTCGGTGGTATCACTGGACTCACGCCGTGTGATCAGGACTGCGCGGGTGTTTGGGGCGGATCGGCCTTCACGGACAACTGCGGCACCTGCGTCGGTGGTAACACCGGCCTCTCGCCCTGCGATCAGGACTGCGCTGGTGTTTGGGGAGGCACGGCCTTCACGGACAACTGCGGAAGCTGCGTCGGCGGTACCACCGGACTCTCACCCTGCGACCAGGACTGCGCAGGTGTTTGGGGAGGCACGGCCTACACGGACAACTGCAACACCTGCGTCGGTGGCAACACCGGACTCACGCCCTGCGACCAGGACTGCGCTGGTGTCTGGGGCGGATCGGCCTTCACGGACAACTGCAACACTTGCGTCGGTGGTACCACCGGACTCACGCCCTGCGATCAGGACTGCGCTGGTGTTTGGGGAGGCACGGCCTTCACGGACAACTGCGGCACCTGCGTCGGTGGTAACACTGGACTCACGCCGTGTGATCAGGACTGCGCGGGTGTTTGGGGCGGAACGGCCTTCACGGACAACTGCGGCACCTGCGTCGGCGGTACCACCGGACTCTCACCCTGCGACCAGGATTGCGCCGGTGTCTGGGGCGGATCGGCCTACACGGACAACTGCGGCACCTGCGTGGGTGGTAACACCGGCCTCTCGCCCTGCGACCAGGACTGCGCGGACGTCTGGGGAGGATCGGCCTTCACGGACAACTGCGGCACCTGCGTGGGTGGTAACACCGGCCTCTCGCCCTGCGACCAGGACTGCGCGGACGTCTGGGGAGGATCGGCCTTCACGGACAACTGCGGAAGCTGCGTCGGTGGTACCACCGGACTCACGCCCTGCGATCAGGACTGCGCTGGTGTTTGGGGAGGCACGGCCTACACGGACAACTGCGGCACCTGCGTCGGTGGCAACACGGGCTTGGAGGCATGCATGCAGGATTGCACGGGTGCGTGGGGGGGAACGGCTATGCCAGGTACGCCTTGTGACGATGGCTTGGCCGCCACCATCAACGATGCCTGGACCAACGACTGCGCGTGCGAGGGCGAGCCTGTGTCCTGTACCTCCAACGCTGGTCCGGACGCCATCATTTGCGGACTCTCCCACGCGCTGCAAGCCACGATGGATGATGGCACCGGGCAATGGACCCTCCCGCCGGGCTTCTCGGTCCAACCATCCGCCACACAACCCAATGCGACGGTGACCGCTCCCGTATCCGGCACATACACGCTGACCTGGACCATCACCACAGAAAACTGTACGGCAATCGACCAAGTGGTGCTCACCTTCATCGGGCCGGACGATGATCTGTGGGTGGATGCCGGACCGGACCAGTTCCTGGAGGTGGAGACCTGGACCCGACTGGAGGCATCGGCCTCCCCGGGCGCATCATTCACGTGGCACCTCGCCTCCGGGCAGGCCTTCCTCGAAGACCCCAACGACCCCACCAGCGTGGTCAACGGCCTTGGCATCGGCAGCAATGTGTTCGTGCTCAGCGCATCCTCGGACCCCTGCAACACGGTAAGCGATACCGTTCTCATCCATGTGGCCGACCTGTTCATCCCGCAGGGCTTCTCACCCAATGACGACGGGGTGAACGACCTGTTCGAGATCACCGGCATGATGGCCTGGCCCGGCAGCGAACTGCTCGTATTCAACCGTTGGGGGCAGCAGGTCTATCGCAACGGCGACTATGCGAACGAGTGGGATGGCCGCTCCCACAATGGTCGCAAGCTGCCGGAGGACACCTACTTCTATGTGCTGAACCTCAATGGAGGTCCGGCGTACAAGGGCCACATCATCCTGAAACGGTGAGGATCGCAAGACATATCCTGCCGGGCATCGGGATGCTCATCGGCATGTGGACCCAGGCGCAGCATACGCCCCTGACGAGCCAGTACCTGTTCAACGGCCTGTTGATCAACCCGGCCTATGCGGGCAGCCGTGACGCCCTGGCGGCGAATCTCACGCATCGCCAGCAATGGGTGGGCTTCGACGGTGCTCCCGTGACGCAGGTGATCAGCGTCCACTCGCCGGTGAACCGCCGCAAAGTGGGCGTGGGTGCCATGCTCTACAACGACCGCATCGGCGTAAGCCACCAGACCGGCCTGTTCACCAACTACGCCTACCGCATCCGCTTCCCCGATGGCAAACTGGCGCTGGGTATCGGCGCCGGCTTCACCCTGCTACGCGGCGACTGGCACACCGTGGCCCTGCAGGACCAGCAGGACGTGGTATTCATGGAACCCACGCGCACAGCGATCCGCCCCAACTTCAGCGCGGGGGCCTTCTACTACACCAAGCGCTGGTTCATCGGCGCATCGGTACCCTTCCTGCTGCTGCACCAGTACAACACCGCCGGTGAGGGTTACCTCATCAGCGACACCCGCGCCGACCTGCAACCCATGGTCACCGGCGGACATCTCTTCGACCTGAACCACGACCTGAAGCTGAAACCCTCGGCCCTGCTGCGCTACCGGTTGGAGAGTGGTGTCCAGGCCGATATCAGCTCCAACCTGATCTACAAGGAAATGGTCTGGCTGGGCATCTCCTACCGCACCGGCGATGCCGTGGTGTCCATGTTGGAAGTACTGCCCACGCCGCAATGGCGATTCGGCTATTCCTACGACCTCGGACTCTCCCCCATTCGCAGGCACCACCACGGCACACACGAGCTGATGGTGCAGTACGAATTCGGCTACCGCATCCGCGCACGCGATCCCCGTTACTTCTGATGCCTCGCCAGCTCCATATCCTCCTCTCCATTCTGGTGGGTCCTTCCTTGGTCGCACAGGAGATCCATGAGGTGCGCCTGCTGGACATCCGTCCGGTGGGCGAGGATTACGCGCCGGTACCCCATGGCGACGGTCTCGTGATGTGTTCCATCCGCGAGGAAGGCGCGGCGATCGACTTCCGCGATGCGTTGACGGGCAAACCTTTGAGCGATCTGTACCTCGTACCGTTCACCGATAGCAGACCGGGTGTACCGCGCTTGTTCAGCCAAGCCCTGGCCACCCCGGTGAATGAGGGACCCGCGGCCTTCTCCCCGGATGGCCGCATCATTTGCTACACGCGCAACCAGCAGCTGCCCAAGAAACTTTCAAACATGCGCAAGGCCGACATGCAGCTGGGCCTCTTCTTCTCCACCCTGGTGGATGGCCAATGGAGCGCTCCGGAGCCGTTCGAACACAACCATCCGAAGCATTCCTTCATGCACCCCACCATCTCCCCGGATGGTACCGCGCTGATCTTCTCCAGTGATCGGCCTGGCGGTTCCGGGGGCATGGACCTCTATGTGAGTCAACGGACCACGACAGGCTGGAGCGTGCCGGAAAACCTGGGGGCGGATGTGAACGGCCCCCACCATGAGGTCTATCCACGCTACGCCCCGGATGGGAGCTTCTACTTCTCCTCCGATCGGCCGGGCGGCCTGGGCGGTCTGGACATCTACCACACCCGTGTGGACCATGAGGGCTGGATGGTCCCGATGGCCATGCCTGAGCCCGTGAACAGCCCGCACAACGATGTGGGCTATGCGGCCTTGGGCGATGGGCGCAAGGCGCTCTTCAGTTCGGACCGCACCGGTACCGACCGCATCCACCTGGCGGAACGCACCTTGCCGAAGTTCCGCGACTGCGCCCCACAGCGCTACCACGAACGATGCTACGCCTTCAACGCGCGCAAACATGCGGCCACCGCCAGGCTGCCCCTGGACCATGCCTGGGACCTGGGCGACGGCACCATACTGCGCGGCGATACGGTACGCCACTGCTACGCCGACACCGGTCACTACACGGTCAAGTCGATGCTCGTGGACCGCAAGACCGGCGCCATGTTCCAGACACTCCGGACCCATGTGGTCGAGGTGCGCCTCAGCGAACAGGCCTTCATCCTGGCCACGGATACCGTGCGCACCGGACGCACCCTGCAACTCGACGCTTCGCGCAGCAACCTGCCCGCACTGGCCGGAGCCGAATACCACTGGGACATGGGCGACGGCCAGGCCCGCACGGGCACGATCGCGCAGCATGCCTTCCGCAAGGCGGGCACCTACGAGGTACGGCTGGACATCATCACCAGCGATGACCACGGCCGATTGCGCAGCCGCTGCAACAGCAAGACCGTGGTGGTGATGGATCGCTACCACGAGCAGGATGACCAGACCACCCTGGTGGTCTACCAGGACGCCATGGGCCAATTGCGCAAGAAGGAATTCGTGGAACTGCCCTATGATGACCTGGGCATCGATCCCTGGATGGAGGACGACGTGAAGTTCACGGTGCAGCTCTTCGCCACCCGCGAGCGCATGAGCCTGGACGATCCGCGTTTCGCCAAGATCCGTCAACAACACCGGATCGTGGAACGCTTCGACCCCATCCGCGCCGTGTACACCTACAGCGTGGGCGAGACCAACGATCCGGATGAGCTCTATGCCATCTTCAAACTCGTGAAGGACCTCCAATTCCTGGATGCCGAGGTCTTCAGTCTGCGGACCGAGCAGCTGGTGGACCTCAGCCGGCTGGACCTGGACAAGCTGCAGGACCTGGGGCGCACGAGACTGAGGACTGACATGATCCACTTCGCCTACAAGAGCGCCGAGATCGGAGAGGGGTCGGAAGAGGCCTTGGAAAGCATCCACCGCCTGATGCTGATGTATCCCGGTCTGCACCTGGTGGTGGAGGCGCATACCGACGACATCGGCAGCAGGGCCTACAACATCGACCTCTCGCAGCGCCGTGCCTTGGCCGTCATCGACCAACTGGTGGCCCAGGGCATCGACCCCGATCGCCTGGTGCCCATGGGGCATGGCAAGAACCAGCCGATCGCCTCCAACAAGACCGAGGAAGGGCGGCAATTGAACCGCCGTGTGGAATTCAAGCTCTCCACCATGGACGAGCTCCAGGCGGGTGCACAAAGGCCCTCAACGCCGAAATAGCGGGCTTCGACGGATCCAGGGAACCCGGTGGGGACCTGCCCCGTTGGAAGGCCCACATGTCCGGCCCGGCCGGCGTGGGCGCCGCATGACCCGAACTCTGCCACGAACGATCCTTCCCATGCTGCTGGCCATCTGGTCCAGCACGGGCACGGCCCAGCAAGTGGAACTGGCGGGTGTGCCGGGCAAGGTGAATGGCACGTTGCTGGTGACCGATCCCGATGTGATCCACTTCCATGAGATGCTCGCGCGCTTCCAACCGCTGGAGGCCGACCACCACGCTCCCGGCACCTTGAATGGCGTGGATCGCAGCATGCTCTTCCACGTGGTGGTGGACATCCCTGATGCGAACAGCGTGCGCGCCACCGCCATCCTGTTCGACCCATATGGCACCGAAGTGTCCGAGGCCTACCGACCCTGGCTGGACCATGTGGCGGCGCTGATCATGGAACAGCCCACGGCACGCGTGCGGATCGAGGCGCATACGGACAGCGTCGGCCATGCTCCGGACAACCTGGCCTTGAGCGACCGCCGGGCACGCGCCGTAAAGCGTGAACTGGTCCAGCGTGGTGTGGACCAGGAGCGCATCATGGCCCTGGGCATGGGCGAACAACACCCGGTGGACAGCAACGCGACCTGGGAGGGCCGCCACCTCAACCGCCGCGTGGAACTCTGGACGATCTTCCCCGTGCGCAACCGGATCTCCGTGTTGCTGGAAGCGCCCCGCCAACGTTGACCTTCCTCGGACGAGGGATCCCGGTTCCCTACATTCGTGACCCATGGCCGCGCGCCGTTTCCGGTCACTGCTCATCCTGCTGTCCACCCCTCTCCTGCTCAGCGGACAGGCGGGCATGCGCGCCATCGAGAATGGCGGGCAATGGCCCGATGCGGTGAGCCACCGCGCCGAGATGCCGGGCGCCTTCCTGTGGTTCGAGCGCGGCGCACTGCTGATCGAACGCTATGACGCGGAACTGGTGGCGCGCGCCCACGCCAACATCGCCTTCGACCCATCGCTCAACGAATGGGGCGGCCTGCGCCACCATGCCGTGCGGATGCGTTTCCTGAGCGCCACGCCGGGATCGCGCACCACGGGCGATCTGCCCTTGGAGGCGCGCTACCATTGGTTCCTGGGCGACGATCCTTCGCGATGGGCCAGCGACACCCGCGCGATGACGCGCATCACACTGCACGAGGTGGCCCCCGGCTGCGATGCCGTGTTCCGCGAGGGCCGCACCGGTCTGAAGTACGACCTGGTGGTGGAACCCGGAGCCGATCCCGGTGCCATTCGCATCACCTACGAAGGTGCCGAAGCGCTGCGGCTGCGGAAGGGTACACTGCTGGTGGAGACCACCCTGGGCCGCATCACCGAACGCATCCCCCTGGCCTATCAGGATATCGATGGCGAACGCGTGCCGGTGAGCTGCACCTATTCGCTGCGCGATGGCGTCATCGGTTTCAACGTGGGCCGCTACGACCCCACGCATCCCCTGGTGATCGACCCCACGCTCAGCTTCGCCACCTTCTCCGGATCCATCAGCAACAACTTCGGCTACACGGCCACCTTCGACAAGGCCGGATACCTCTATGCGGGCAGCACCGCCTTCGGCACGCAGTATCCGATCACCACCGGCGCTTATCAAACGAACTGGGCCGGAGGCACCACCGACATCGCGCTGAGCAAGTACGACACCACGGGCAGCTTCATGGTCTGGAGCACCTACCTCGGCGGCACGGCGGCCGAAATGCCGCACAGCCTGATCGTGGACGAGAATGACCAGCTGCATGTACTGGGCACCACGGGATCATCCAACTTCCCCACCACGGCAGGCGCGCATGACAACAGCTTCGCCGGCGGAACGGCCTTCACGCCCACGGGTCTGGGACTGAGCTACCCTGCCGGCTCGGACATGGTGGTGGCCAAGCTCAGCGCGAACGGCTCACAACTGCTGGGCAGCACCTACCTCGGCGGAAGCGGCAATGATGGATTGAACTCGGGCACGGGGCTGAAATTCAACTACGCCGATGAGGTGCGCGGCGAGGTGCTGCTGGACGCACAGAGCAACATCTGGGTGGTGAGCTGCACGCAAAGCACCAACATGCCGGTCACCGCAGGTGCCGCGCAGTCCGCTTTCGCCGGTGGCAGCCACGATGGCTTCGTGGCGCGCTACAACCCCGGATTGACACAACTCCAATACGCCAGCTATCTGGGAGGTTCCGGCGCCGATGCCATCTACTCCGGCGAACTCGATGCGCAGGGGCGGCTCTTCGTGTGCGGCGGCACCGTGAGCGCCGACCTGCCCGTGGGGCCCGGGGCGGTGCAGGGCAGCTTCAACGGAGGCTCCGCCGATGGATTCGTGGCGCGATTCAATGCCAACGGAACCACGGTGGACGCACTCACCTACTGGGGCAGTGCCGCATACGACCAGGCCTATTTCGTGGAACTCGACGGCGAGGGGGCGGTCTACCTCTTCGGCCAGACCTCCGCGCCAAGCGGTCAATTGATCGTGAACGCGCCCTACAACATCCCGGCGGGTGGGCAGTTCATCACCAAGTTCGCTCCGGACCTCGACGCGCTCCTGCTCAGTTCGCGCGTCGGCATCGGTGACGGCAACCCGGACATTTCGCCCACGGCCTTCCTGGTGGATGTGTGCGACCAGATCTACACCAGCGGCTGGGGCAGCAGCGCCGGCGGATTGGGCGGACAACTCACCACCAATGGACTGCCGGTGACGCCCGACGCGCACCAAAGCAGCACCGATGGCGGAGACCTCTACCTCGCCGTATTCGACATCGACATGCAGGCGCTGACCTACGCCACCTACTATGGCGGCCCCGTCAGTCCAGAACATGTGGACGGTGGCACCAGCCGTTTCGACCGGCGCGGCCGCGTGTACCAGAGCGTGTGTGCCGGCTGCCAGGGCAACAGCGACTTCCCCACCACACCGGGCGCCTGGAGCAGCACCAACAACAGCACAGGCTGCAACAACGGCGTGCTCAAGTTCGATTTCAACCCACCCTTGGTGATCGCCGGCTTCGACGCACCGGACACGCTTTGCCTGCCCAACGCCATCACCTTCACCAACCTCAGTGGCGGCGCCAGCGGCTACCTCTGGGACTTCGGCGACGGCAACACCAGCACCGTTGCCACACCCACCCATACCTATGCCACACCCGGCCTCTACACCGTCACACTCACCGCCTTCAACCCCGAGAGCTGCAACGGCGAGGACAGCGTGCAAGCCGATGTCTTCATCGACCTCCCCGGGCCGGAACTGTCCGTGATGGCCGACACGGTCATCTGCGGTCCGGTGGATGGCTTCCTGCTCACCGCCACGGCATTCGGAACGGCCGACCTATTCATCTGGTCCACCTCACCGCTCTTCACCGACCAGCTGAACACCAGCCCGGCGGACAGTACGGCGTGGATATCGCCGGCCGTGAGTGGCACCTACCACATCCAGGCGAGCAACGCCTCCAGTTGTGTGGCCACCGGCAGTGTCACCGTCACGGTTCCCTTGGCGCAGGTGTCGCTTGCCGGGGACACCCTCATTTGCGGCGATGAGCAGGCCCTGTTGCAATTGCTCGGTGCCGACCCGGGATCCACGATCGTGTGGGAGCCGGACGAGGACATCGTATCCGGGCAGGGAACCGCCACCGCCACCGTGGCGCCTGAGGAGACGCAGGGCTTTGGCGTGACGGTGACCACACTCGAAGGCTGTTCCTGGAGTGGTGACATCACCGTGTTCGTTTCCGACGTGGACGGCGGCAGTGTCTCGGCCAACGCGGACCAGACGCTGGTGGCGCCAGGCACCACCGTGCTGCTCACCGCATCGCCACCGGGCCTCACTTACAGCTGGTCACCCCCAGGTGCCGTGGGCGATCCCAACAGCGGCAATACCAGCGCCACCGTGTTCCAGACCACCACCTTCACGGTGACGGTGAGCGATGGCATCTGCACCAAGGACGCCAGTGTGACCGTAGTGGTGTACGAACTGGTGTGCGAGGAGCCGGACATCTTCGTGCCCAACAGCTTCACGCCCAACGGCGATGGCATGAATGACCTGCTCCTCGTCAGGGGCCGTCACATCACCGATCTGGAATTCATGGTCTTCGACCGCTGGGGCGAAAAGGTCTTTGAGACCAAGGACCAGGGTGTGGGCTGGGACGGCAGCTTCCGTGGGCAGGAACTCGCGCCGGCCGTATTCGTCTACCACCTCACCGCCTGGTGCCTGGATGGGCAACGCTACTTCACGAAGGGCAATGTGACCTTGATCCGATGAGGAGGAGTGGCGAGTATCCAGTAGTGAGTGGTGAGTGGGCGCACTTCGGGGCCCACTCACCACTCACCACTCGCCACTCACGGATCATCCCATGGGCCATCACCCTCATGCTCGGTACAGCCTTCATCTCCTTGCGGGCCCAGGACATCCACTTCTCGCAATATTTCAACGCGCCGATGCCGCTGGGGCCGGGCAACATCGGGCAGTTCGACGGGCAGGCGCGCGTGCATGGCATCTTCCGCCAGCAGTGGCGATCGGTCACCGTGCCCTACCGCACCTTCGGGCTGGGCGGCGATCTGCGCGATGCCTGGGGCGTGGAGGGCCTCGGCGTAGGCGCCTGGCTCTACAACGACCGCGCTGGCGACAGCCGATTGGACCATTTCCACCTGAGCGTGGGCGCCAGTTGGACACAACGCTTCGGGGAGGGCCGCCACCACAGCATCAGCGGCGGCGCGCAGCTGGGCTTCACCTCCATCTCGCTGGACAGCCGGGCACTTTCGTTCGACAACCAGTACAACGGCTTCCACTACGATCCCGACCTGCCCACCGGCGAGAACTTCGGACGTGATGGGCTCACGCATCCGGATGTGCATGCGGGCGCCGTGTACCGCTGCGCGCCGACGCACCGCGAGTGGCTCCAATTCGGCGTGGGCTTCTTCAACCTCACCACGCCCAGCATCGGTTTCCTGGGCGAGCCCGGCATGCCCCTGCCGATGCGCAACACCATCCATGCCCTCGCACGCATGCCCCTGCATGAACGCTTCGACCTGCTGCCGGCCGCACAATTCATGTCGCAGGGCACCTTCCGCGAACTGGACCTCGGCGCCAACCTGCGCTACCTGCTGCTGGACCGTTTCGGGCTGGAACGTGCCGTGGAGTTCGGCCTGCATTGGCGTGCCGAGGACGCGGGCTACCTCCATGCGGGGGTCATTTACGACGACTGGACCTTCGGCGTGAGCTACGACATCAACCTCAGCGACCTGGTGCCCGCCAGCCGCAACCGGGGCGGCATCGAGTTCGCCGTGGTGCGCATCTTCAAACAGCGGCCCGCGGTGCCTGTGCGCTTCAAGGCCTGTCCGGACCAGATCTGAAAAGGAAATGCATCCGCAGATGACGCAGATGGCGCAGATGAAAACCTGGACGGTGCATCGTGCGATGGTCGCGTTCATCGTGCTTGCGTTCATCGGGACCGCGGAACTTCAAGGCCAATCACTGGAACAATGGACCGCCTGGGGCGATGCGGCCATGGCGCGCGGCGAGTACTACGGCGCATCGCGCTTCTTTGCCGGTGCCTTGGGGGTCGATGGCGGGCGCATGGCCCTGCAATGGAAAATGGCCGAGGCCTGCCGCTTGAGCCACCAGTACGACAAGGCCGCCGAATTGTATGAACGCATCCAGCGCAAGGACCAGGGACGCACCATGCCCGACGCTTTGCGCTGGCTGGGCGAAATGCAGCTCTGCACCGGCCAGTATGATGAAGCCGTGCGCACCTGGGAGCGCGTGCTACGCCGCGAGAAGGACAAAGGCAGCGCGACGGCCCAGCGCGCGCGCAATGCCATGGAAGGCTGCGCCATGGCGAAACAGCTGCAGGCGCGCCCTGCGGAAGAAGTCTTGGAACACCTGCCCCCGCCGGTGAACACCTACGACAGCGAGTTCGGGGCGCGCATGGGACCGGACAGCGCACTGCACTTCAGCAGCCTGCGCGGCGAACTGAACAAGGAAGGCGAAGTGGTCGATACCGCGGCCTACCGCACGGTGGTGTTGCGCGCCATGCCCCGGGGCGATGGGTGGGCCGAACCTGAACCCTTGCCCCAAAGCATCAACGCTGCGGGCGACAATGGCAACGCGGCCTGGAGCCTCGATGGCCGCTGGTTCTTCTTCACGCGCTGCCTGGCGGGGATGCCCTGCCGCATCCACATCGCGGAGGTGCTGCCCGGTGGCGGCTATGGCGAAGCGAAGCCCCTGCCCGGTTTGGGCGAGGACCACAGCACACAGCCCATGGTGGCGCGCTGGGATGGGCGTGAGATGCTGCTCTTCGTGAGCGACCGGCCCGGCGGCGAGGGCGGCAGCGACATCTGGCAGGCCCGCCTCGTGCAGGGCCGCGCGGAGGATGTGCATCCGCTGGGGCGCCCCGTGAACAGCCCCGGCAACGAGCGCACGCCGTGGTACGACAGCCGCAGCAACACGCTGTGGTACGCCAGCGACCACCTCCCCGGCCTGGGCGGTTACGACATCTTCAGCGCCAGCTTCGGCAACGATGTGTTCGCACAGCCCGTGCATGCCGGTGTGCCGGTGAACAGCCCCGCCAACGACCTATACCCCACGCTCCACCATGTGCGCGGTGAGCTATGGCTCACCAGCAACCGCGTGGGTTCGCTGGCTGCCAAGGGCGAGACCTGTTGCAACGACCTCTACCGCCTGCGCCTGCCGAAGGAAGCGGCCGTGGACACCTTGATCGCCTCCGCGCCCGCAGCGGCCGTGGCGATGGACCACCTGCAGGACATCCGCTCCCGTTTCCCGTTGAAGCTCTACTTCCACAACGACGACCCTGAGCCGCGCAGTTGGAGCACCACCACCCCACAGGACTACGCCACCACTTACCGCCGTTACCGGGGGCTGATCCCCGAATATGAACGCGAGGGTGAAGTGGAGGAATTGCGCGATTTCTTCCGCGACCAGGTGGACAACGGCTTCCTGGAACTCGCCAAGCTCACCATCGCGCTGCGCGAAGCCTTGGAAGCGGGGCTCTCCATCACCCTCGACGTGCGCGGCCATGCCAGCCCCCTGGCGAAGAGCGACTACAACCTGAATCTCTCCATGCGCCGCATCGCCAGCTTGCGCAACCACCTGCGGCATGTGGACCAGGGTGTGCTGCGGCCCTACCTCGATGGCCAGGCGGCCAATGGCGCACGGCTTACGATACGCACGCTGCCCTTTGGCGAGGACCGCTCCGCCACCGATGTGAGCGACGATCTGGGAGATCTGCGGCGATCGGTGTACAGTGTGGCGGCGGCGAGCGAGCGCAGGATCGAGATCGAAGCGATCGACTGGGGTGGCGGACGCGATGTGGGCGGTGTGGAGGAACAGCGGGTGGACATCGGCCGGGTGCGGCAGGGCCAAGGCAAGGAGGTGGACTTTCTTGTGACCAACCGTGGCACACGCTCCATGCGGCTATTGGACGTGAAGGCCGACTGCGGCTGCACCACCGCACAACTGCCACAAGGGGATATCGCTCCCGGGGCCAGCGTGACGGTGACCATGACCTTCGACGGACACGCACCTGTGGGAGCGCTGCGCCGCACCGTGATCGTGCGCGGCAATGGCACGCCAGAGCGCTTTGAGTTGACCATTGAGGGCGAGGTGATGCCGTAAAGTCCGCAGCGTCACCAAGTCCGGCGGCCCCTCCCTGCAGTTCGGCTATGGGGCGAGCGGCCAGCGGATCTCCAAGACGGTGGGCGACCCGGACAATGGTGGCTACCGCGAGCACTACATTCGTGATGCACAAGGCAACATCATGGCCGTGTACCGATACCAGAACACCGGCAGTATGAGCTTCAAGGTCACCGAGCGGCACCTGTATGGCAGCAGCCGCCTGGGCACTTATACGCGTGAGGCGGAGCTCTACGGGCTAACCACCATGCCGGGGCCGCATCCGCAACCGATCCCTGCGGCGCGCTTGCGCTATGAGTTGACCGACCACCTGGGCAACGTGACCACGGTTGTTACCGGGCGCCTGCTGGATGGTGCCGGGGCCGGCAGCCCCTACCAGGCCGAGGTGGTCTCCGCACAGGGGTATGAACCCTTCGGAAGTCTGCTGCCAGGAAGGAATTACTCCTCAGGGTCATATCGTTACCTCTTCCAAGGTCAAGAACATGACGACGAGATCAACGGCTCAACGGGCACGAGCTACGCGTTCGAGTACCGAATGCACGATCCGAGGATTGGCAG
Organism: Flavobacteriales bacterium; assembly: GCA_026129465.1. Lineage (NCBI taxonomy): Bacteria > Pseudomonadati > Bacteroidota > Flavobacteriia > Flavobacteriales > Flavobacteriales bacterium. The sequence goes on along the minus strand of JAHCIA010000001.1, from coordinate 175,547 downwards.
GTTTATGAGCATCGACCCGCTGGCAGCCAAGTACCCTTGGAACTCGCCTTACGCGTTCAGTGAGAACCGTGTGATAGACATGGTGGAGTTGGAAGGACTGGAGGCCGCTCCAACCCCTGATAAAGTCTCTGAGGCTGGACCGGATGGACAAGGCGGCATCAACAGCGGTACAGGTGATCACGCAGGCGCTGCCTTCAAACGAAATCCGGGCACCAACGCCGGGAATGCACCACCAGCGCTTGGTCAGACACTCACACCACCAACCGAGCAGACCTATAAGGTTAGCCCTTCTAGTGGCGAGCAACCTGTGCAGAACCGTCAATGGGGGCAGGTCCCGGATGCCGAAGGCCCTCATGTGCAGTACAAGCAAGTAGTCTGGACTGTAAATACTTCGGCACAGGTCACGGGCGCGAAGAGTGCGCCAAAGCTTCGCGTTTCGACTTATGTCGATCCAATCGTAGTGTCAGACGGATCAAAAGTCCGCGCGTCTTCAACAGCGACTTTGTACAACGCCTCAGGAGATGTTGTTGCTCGCAAGGACTTGCAAGCACCCAAAGGATCGTACTTTGCTCCCGCTGGATACATTGGCGCGGCTGAGTTCGACTTGGCCCCACCCGATTCTAAAGGGCTGCTTCCGAACTATCGTGTATCCGTCACAACAAGAGTGCTTGTAGAAGCGCACGGGAGTTGGTTCCAACCCGCGATGCCCGGTACAATCGGGATCGTACCGAATTCTTCAAGCGACTCATTCATTGTTGCCCCCAAAATCCAATGAATTTGTCGGCCATGAGGAGTGTATCACTAATGGCAGGCATGTGCTTGGCGACTTGGTCCGCATGCTCTATGGCTTCCGAAGACGCTAGTGCTGGAGAGGATTGTAAGGAGTTGAATAATCAGGCCATGGAGGCATTTGTGAGCTATCAGATGGATACTACTCGCCACGAGTCACTCGACTCAGCGGTCGTCTTGATCGACAGGGCCATCCATTGCGATACGAACTACTACCAAGCGCTCCACAACAAGTTCACGATACTTTACGCAATTGGGCATTACGGTGACTGCATCCCCGTCCTTCACAAGCTCAAGTCAATGTCTCCGACTCCAGTGCCTTTGTTGCTCGCTAACGAAGCCATGTGCAATTACTTCCTTGGCAAGACCCAAGAGTATGAGCGGTTAAAAGCGATTGCGATTCGTGAAGCCGAGAACAAGGCGAAGAGCCTTCCGGATGAACAGAATGCAGGCCAAGTGCTCATGATTCGTGCAATGCTGAATGGTCAAGAGGACGCACTGCGATACTTGGAAATACTCAAAGGGCAGGGGTTCACCGCTCTAGACTATACCCTATATGAGCAGCTTATTCGAGAGATGCCTGTACTCGGTGCTCAAGGTTCGCCAGAGTTTGAGATATCCCCCCGCTAGCACGGATGTAGCTGGTTCGGATCTGCGGACCCGCCCTACCCGAACGCCTTCCTGGTCTTGGCCTCGCGGATCAACGCGCCGAGTGTGCGCATGATGTGCTGTTGATCCTCCTCGGATAGCGTGTGCAGGTCGTTGATCCGGGCGATCAGCTCCTGGTCCAGCTGCAGATCCGAAAGACCCGTGAGGTAGTCGAGCGACGAGCCGACGGCCTGGGCGAGCTTGGCGGCGACCTCGATCGAAGGCTTCACCTCACCACGCTCGTACCGGCCGATGATCGGGGCGTGGATGCCGAGCTTCTTGGCCAGATCCTCCTGGGACATCTTCACCCCGCTCCCGCGAATGTTCCCCCCGCTAACGCGGATCTGTAGCACCCCGCTCCCGCTAATCTTCCCTGATGGCTCCCTCGGATCTTTGATCCGTGGTCTTCTTCCATCACCGAGTTGGAGCCGTAGCGCTACAGCCTATCTGTGATCGGCGTGCCCTACTTTCGATCAGTGAGCAGGAACTACAAGATCCACGACCCCGCTCCCGCGAATGTTCCCTGATGGCTCCCGCGGGTCTGCGACCCGTGGTCTTCATCCGGTCCCGGCCAAGGGATAGGCCTTGCGGCCAGTTTGCAACCGGCCATGGGGTAGCGCTGGCCCTGTGGTTCAGTTGCTCAGCGCCTTGCGTGCCTCATGGAGGTCCACGATGTGGAAGAGGTCCTGCAGTTCACCGGCTACCGCGAGCACTACATTCGTGATGCACAAGGCAACATCATGGCCGTGTACCGATACCAGAACACCGGCAGTATGAGCTTCAAGGTCACCGAGCGGCACCTGTATGGCAGCAGCCGCCTGGGCACTTATACGCGTGAGGCGGAGCTCTACGGGCTAACCACCATGCCGGGGCCGCATCCGCAACCGATCCCTGCGGCGCGCTTGCGCTATGAGTTGACCGACCACCTGGGCAACGTGACCACGGTTGTTACCGGGCGCCTGCTGGATGGTGCCGGGGCCGGCAGCCCCTTCCAAGCCGAGGTGATCTCCGCACAGGGGTATGAACCCTTCGGGTCGCTTCTACCAGGGAGGAACTACAGCTCATCGAGCTACCGCTTCGGATTTAATGGAGCCGAGAAGGACGATGAGGTTCACGGTTCAACTGGAACGTCTTACAACTTCGGATCGCGTATTCTGGATCCGAGGGTTGGCCGCTGGCTCAGCATGGATCCCTACGCTACGAGCTACCCGGATGCCACTCCCTATGGCTTCGCTGCGAACTCTCCATTGATGTTCGTCGATCCCGATGGGGAACGATTGAAGTTCAGTTTAGCGATGAGGCTGTTCAGCCCTTCGGTGTACAAGGCAACGCTTTCGTACATCAAGTCCGAGTCAGGAAAGGAGATCTATCGTGATGTGGTGAATGCGCGGCAGGCTCGCAAGTTCTGGGGAGATGCAGGTGGTAAGGGTAGCCTTCACGATAACGTGACCGTTCGCTTTGGCATAGATCCAGACCAAGGTGGTTCATCTCCGGCCTTCTTCGCTGTTGATGGTCAATACGTGAACGGCAGTGACCTAACACCTGATCATGTTCGCAAGATGAGCGCGCAGACTCATATGTTGCAGTACGTGAACGTTAGTACCAACCAACCGATAGGAAAGAAGGAGGACGGCACCTATGACATGGTACAAGGTGACCTGATCGCGATCTACCACACAGCAGGCCATGAGTCTACCGTTCATGTCAAGTACGCGCTCGCGTTTGCTAGGAACTTTGTTAATGGCACTTTTGGCGAGGACTTAGTGAAGGTCTTTGATCAGAAGTATGGTGCTGGGTTCATTGACCTTGAGCATCAGGCTGCACATGAAGGATGGAACAAGTCCCACACGCGTTTCAGTGACGAGTTCAAGGCCAAGTTCTTCGGTGTTGACCCAAAGAAGGTTGGCAACATCATGCAGATCGAGCACGATTACAACGACTTCTATCAGAAGGATGAGCTGATGGATCGGGTAGATCCTGAAAAGGGAAAGAGTACGCGCGAAGACTTCGAGTAGCAGTATCATGACCAAGTGGATAGCTACGATCCTGTTGCTCTATGTAAGCGCCAAGGCCCATGGCCAGGTCTTCTCGTTCACCAAATCACTCCCGGCCACCGATGGCATGTACGCCGCTCTTCTGGTTGGCTCTGACACTCTTTATTGCAGTGTCTTCCCGCAAGGCATCGAGGTCATCCGCTACAAGGCCAAGTTCAGCGGGGCCTACCTCATACTCGACCGCTCCGGTCTCATCAAGATGCGCTGTTACCTAAAGAAAGGCCGATTACTCGGATACTATCAGATCTACGACGGCCAAGGCGCTCTAAGAGAAGATGGCTACTACGTACATGGCGCCAAGGTCCAATCGCGCCGCCTTCCCTAGGCCTGCCGCTGATCCCGCTAAGGCGGGACAGGTCCTGCGATCAGTGGCCCGTTGCTAGGCCAGTTGCTTCTTGGTCTCCTGTCGGAACAGGAAGGCATCGAGCAAGGAAGTGACCACATCGCGCTCGGCAGGTTCCAGGCGTTGCACGCGTTGGAACAGGTTGATCAGGGCCTTGTCCTGAATGCTCTCCTGGGCCAGGTCGGCGCTGTTGCCGCTCATGAGGTAATCGGTGGAGACCCAGACCTCCGCAGGGTCTCCCGAGGCACGAGGGGACCCTGCGAGATGGGAGAACTCCGAGTGCTATTTTCGGGCGATGCCCCCCCCCGCTAGCGCGGATCTGTAACGCTGCCGCGGATCTTGGATCCGTGGCCACAGTAGCTCAAACAGCTCCCGCGAATGTCCCCTGTTCGCTCCCGCGGGTCTGCGACCCGTGGTCCTCATCCGGTCCCGGCCAAGGGATAGGCCTTGCGGCCAGTTTGCAACCGGCCATGGGGTAGCGCTGGCCCTGTGGTTCAGTTGCTCAGCGCCTTGCGTGCCTCATGGAGGTCCACGATGTGGAAGAGGTCCTGCAGTTCACCGGCTACCGCGAGCACTACATTCGTGATGCACAAGGCAACATCATGGCCGTGTACCGATACCAGAACACCGGCAGTATGAGCTTCAAGGTCACCGAGCGGCACCTGTATGGCAGCAGCCGCCTGGGCACTTATACGCGTGAGGCGGAGCTCTACGGGCTAACCACCATGCCGGGGCCGCATCCGCAACCGATCCCTGCGGCGCGCTTGCGCTATGAGTTGACCGACCACCTGGGCAACGTGACCACGGTTGTTACCGGGCGCCTGCTGGATGGTGCCGGGGCCGGCAGCCCCTTCCAAGCCGAGGTGATCTCCGCACAGGGGTATGAACCCTTCGGCTCCCTGCTGCCAGGACGCAATTACAGCAGTGACGCGTACAGGTTCGGGTTCAACGGACAAGAAAAGGATAATGAGGTGTACGGAAGCGAAGGCACCAGCTACACCGCTGAGTTCTGGCAGTACGATCCGAGGGTGGGACGGCGATGGAACATTGATCCAATGTCAAGGTCTTGCGAAAGTCCTTATGCCGTTTTCTCAAACAATCCAATAGTATTAGTTGACCCCAATGGTCTGAAGGTCAAAAATTCTCATAAGGAGGAGAAGGATGCGGCTCAAAAGAATCGCGACGATGCGAAGGGTAAGCTTGACGGCCTACTTGCAAGCCCTGTGGATAAGGGAAACAAGGAGGCCTATAAAGGATATCAGGCTGCTGTCAAGGATGCTAGGGGCGCCCTGAAAAGCGCAGAGTCTGCTCTTTCGACGGCGACGGAAAATTTCAATGCCGTCGAGCAGTTTCTGAATCAGTACGCATTCACCGATCCGGAGGGCTATTCACAGCTTGACAACCTGATGGATCCATCTGGCAACGTAGTAGATGTCTTCGTTGGTATCGACCCATCAATGGTCGTGACGCTTGCGCAAATGACGGATGGGGGGGGCATGCAGACAGGTGGAGGACATCATGGGAAGAGCGAAGTCCATGCGAACGTATACACATTCCAAGATGGTGTCTTCTCTCATTACACGATCAAATCCAGACATGGAGATAATACGGTGCATGTGTCTCTTGCTCGTAAGACTACGGCTCTAACAGTAGCCCATGAGAAAGGCCATGTTATGTACTTGGTTCATAATATGATGGAACATACCCAATGGCAGCGTCTTAATCCCAATGCTGCTTTTGAGGATCACCACGGCCCGGGGGACCCAAGTGGTCAGGCGGCGGATGAGGAAGAGCGTAGGTACAAGGCACTGGAAAGGTCACGTGGCTTAATGCCTTCTGGATTCGTCCGGCCATGAGAGCGCCGCTGGTATTGCTGGCTTCCCTGAACATGTGCTGTGGTTATGTGCAGGCCCAAGGATTGGACACAGCCTTTATCTTCTTCAATGCACGCATGCTCTTGCTTACGGACGCTTATGAAATGTCAATGCGTCCCCAAGAAGAAGTACAAGGCTTCATTGACGGCACATGGCGATACGGATATCACTTCGTTCAAGCCAAGGGATATCCGGTGAATTATGTATTCTGTGCAATGACCAATGAGATGATGACGGGGCGTCAAGTTCCGGATACAACCAGTGTGCGCATTAGGCTGAATCATGAGGTGAACACTGAGTTCTTGGTCGCGATCAACACCAGCACCAAGCAGATGTTTAAGCTGGAAGGCTTCAAGTGTCTTGACGAGATGGCCTTCAGAATGGACGTAGTGAAGTATACACCTTCGACAAAGGAGCGGCGATTTATCCTTCGGAAGAAGCGGTTCCCGGCCCACTACACCCCCCGCTCCCGCTAATCTTCCCTGATCGCTGCTGCGGCTGTGATCCGTGGCCTTCCTACCCTTCGTTGAGCTTGAGCAGTCCGGCCAGCACACGCCTTGCGGCTGTGCGGTCGGCTTCCGGCAGTGCCGCCAGCTGAGCGAGCAAACGGCCTAGCTCGGGATCGTGGTCGCTGGCGTCAAGTCCGCCCAGCACGTCGAGGGACACACTGGCGGCCCGTGCGAGCCTTGCGGCCGCATGGATGGACGGCGCGGCTTGGTCGGCCTCGTAGCGGGCTATCATGCGCTTGTCCATGTCCACGGCCGCCCCCGCTAGCGCGGATCTGTAACGCTGCCGCGGATCTTGGATCCGTGGCCACAGTAGCTCAAACAGCTCCCGCGAATGTCCCCTGTTCGCTCCCGCGGATCTGCGATCCGTGGTCTTCTCCCCCCCCTCCCGCGAATGTTCCCTGATCGCCCGCTCGCGCGAATGTTCCCTGATGGCTCCCTCGGATCTTTGATCCGTGGTCCCTATGGCTCAGGCATGGGCCGCATGCTGATGCCGATCTGTGATCGGCCACCGATATCTTCGTTCAGTGTCCCGCAACCACAAGATCCACGACCAGGAGGACCTGCACTACCTCACCTATGCCACCGTGGGCTGGGTGGATGTGTTCACGCGGCCAGCGTATAAGGACATCGTGGTGGAGAGCTTGCGGCATTGCCAGCGCGAGAAGGGCCTGGCGCTCTTCGCGTGGTGCATCATGAGCAACCACGTGCATCTGATCGCCCGTGCCCGTCCCGGCCACAAATTGCAGGACATCTTGCGCGACCACAAGAAGTTCACGGCCAAGGCGGTGGTCAAGGCCATCGAGGATAACCCGCAGGAGAGCCGTAGGGAGTGGCTGCTGGCGCACTTGCGCAAGCCCGATGGCGGCATCCAGCTCTGGCAGCACGACCTGCATCCCGTGTGGCTGCGCCGCGTGGACATCATCCAGCAGAAGCTGCGGTACATTCATCGCAACCCGGTGGAAGAGGGGGTGGTTGAGGAGCCGCACCATTACCTCTACTCGAGCGCTCGGGATGAGGCGGGTTTGCCGGGCATGCTGAAGCTGGAGACGATCTGGGGGGATGTGATCACAGATCACCAAGTCGTACTCAATGATCAAGAGATCCAATGAGAAGGACCACGGATCGCAGATCCGCGGGAGCGGGGGGAACCCGGCCACGGCCAGGCGGTGGCGCTTGGCGTCACGCTTGGCCAGAGCGGGTGTAAGCTTCCCCTAAGTTCGGCCACTCCTTGGGGAAGGTACAGGCCAAGGCACCAGCCTTCCACGGCACCCTTCGTAAGCTTGCCCCATGGAACTGTTGCTGCTGTCCAACTCCACCCTGCCAGGTGAGCCATTCTTCACTTGGCCACGGGCCCATGTCGCCACCTTCCTGCAAGGCCGCCAGCGCGTGGCCTTCGTGCCCTTCGCCGCAGCGGAGGAACAGCAGGACGCCTATGCGGAGAAGGTCGCGCCGGTATTCGCCGATATGGGTGTGGCGATCGTGCCCCTGCACTGCGAGGCCGACCCAGCGAAGGCCTTGGAGACCGTGGACGCCGTGGCGGTGGGCGGTGGCAATTCCTTCCTGTTGCTGCGCCAGCTCTACCGCACGGGGCTGGTGCGCGCCATCGGCGAACGTGTGCGCAAGGGCCTGCCGTACCTGGGCTGGAGCGCGGGTGCCAACGTGGCCTGCCCTTCCATCATGACCACCAACGACATGCCCATCGTGGAGGTGCCCACCATGCGCGCCATGAACCTGGTACCCTTCCAGATCAATCCACACTTCACGGAGGACACCATACCGGGCCATGGCGGAGAAAGCCGCGAACAGCGGATCGGTGAGTTCCTGGCCCTGAACCCCGCGATGCCGGTGGTGGGCCTGCGGGAGGGGTCGCTCCTGAAGGTCGAGGGCAATACCATGACCCTGGCAGGGGGTGACATGAAAGTATTCCGCGCAGGCCAGGATGCCAAAGTGGTGGCCGATGGTAGCGTCTTGCGTTGCGACCTGAGGGGCTTGTGAAAGCCTGGCTCGCCGGTCGTCACTTGTTCCTCTTGGCGCTGTTGCGAGGATCGTTCCTTCGCCGAACTTTGCACTCGATCACGGCCCCACGCCTTGGATGGATCCGCATTTCTCCGCCCAGCCGGGGTGGCATCAGCAAAGATGTCCAGGTGGCCGATCGACCATCACCAAGCACCGCTTCCCCTCGCGCCTTGATGCGTGTGCGACCGACCCTCATTCGCGCCCAACCCAATACCCGCATCGGATATGATGCACCCCTGCACCGCACAGGCATGGATAGGTCAAGGCCGAGGATCCGGAGTGATCGCGACCAGAGCCATCCCCAAAGGCACCATCGTCTATGTGCGCGATCCGCTGGACATCGTGGTACCACAAGACCATCCCCTGCTGAACGATCCGTTGTACGCGGAGACATTCACGAGCCACGCCTACATCGAACCGGATGGCAGCCGTGTGATGTGTTGGGACCATGGCCGGTACATGAACCATTGTTGCAGGCCCAACACCCTGAGCACAGGTTTCGGCTTCGAGATCGCCATAGAGGACATCGCTGAAGGCGCTGAGATCACCGACCACTATGCGGTGCTCAACCTGGAATTCGAACTGGACCTGCTCTGCGACAAGCCCGGATGCCTGCGTCACATGGGCCCGGGCATGCTGCCCATGGTGGGGGAATGGATCGATGCGCGGATACGTGAGACGCTGCCCTTGATCCCCTCGGTGGAGCAGCCGCTCGCGCCCCTGATGGACCAGGCCACCCGCGAAGCGCTCGACCACTTCCTTGTCACCGGTGAAGGCTATCCCACTGTGCTAGGTTTGCAGCACTTGCGCCGCACCGCATGAGGACGATGGCACCATGGCGATGAAGCTCCCCGACCTGGAACCCTTGCTCGACAAGCTTGGCTTCAACGCCCTGCTGTTGCTGAAGGTGCTGATCATCCTGCTGGGCGCCTTCGTGCTGGAGCGCATCCTCTATTCGCTGATCCGCCGCGCCTACCAGCGAAGCGACAAGAGCCACGAGGACACCACGCGCTATCGCTTCATGAAGAACGCCCTGCGCAGCATCGTGGTGCTGGTGGCCCTGGGCTGGGTGATCTACGTGATCCCCTCGCTGAAGCACTTCGCCGTGACCCTGCTGGCCGGCGCGGGTATCCTCGTCGCCATACTCGGTCTGGCCACCCAGCGTGCCTTCAGCAACATCATCAGTGGCGTGTTCATCGTCAGCAGCAAGCCCTTCCGCGTGGGCGACATGGTGGAGATCAGCCGGGAGCACCGGGGCGTGGTGGAGGACATCACCCTGCGGCATACCGTGATCCGCAACTGGGAGAATCGCCGTGTCATCATCCCCAACGCGGTGATCAGCGACGCCACCATCATCAACAGCACCATCGAGGATCCCGCCACCTGCCAGTGGGTGGAGATCGGCATCAGTTACGAGAGCGACCTGGACAAGGCGATGGGCATCATGCAGGAGGAGGCCGAGAACCACCCGCATTGCATGGACCGGCGCACGGCCGAGGAGTTGGAACAAGGCATCCCGAAGGTGAGCGTGCGGCTGGTGCAGATCGCCGAGAGCAGCCTGGTGCTGCGCGCCTATGTGTGGGCCGCGGACCCGGTGCAGGCGCGCGTGATGAACTTCGAGCTGAACCGTTCCATCAAGCTGCGCTTCGATCGCGAGGGCATCGTCATCCCCTATCCGCAGCGCACCATCTCTTTCAAGGGCGAAGGGCCTTCGAAGGAGGATCTCCAGGTATTGTTCAAGCAACGCCCCGGTCCGTCGCATGAAGAAGGTGCGTAAACGATCGGGCAAGCTGGGCCTCCCGCCCGGCTCCCTAGTGCACGTGGGCACCGGCGTGCAGGAGAAGCCGCGCTCGCAACTGTTCCGCTACGATACCACCCAGGTGCAGGAGATCGATGCGGAGGCCCTGGATGCACTGGCGGAGGACCAGGACAGTGGCCTGAACCGCTGGCTGAACATCGACGGGCTGCATGATGACGCCGTGATGAGCGCCGCCACGGACCACTGTGGCCTGCACCCCCTGCTGGTGGAGGACATCCTCAATACGGACCACCGGCCGAAGCTGGAGGAATTCGAGCACGGCTTGCTGGTGATCGCCAAGATGCTTCGGCTGGAGGAGGGCAGCGGCCTCCTGCTGGTGGAGCAGATCAGCTTCGTGCTCACCAAGGGGCTGCTGGTGAGTTACCAGGAACGGCCGGGCGATGTGATGGACGCCGTGCGCGAGCGCTTGCGCCAGGGCCTTGGCAGGGTCCGCAAGGCCGGTACCGACTACCTCCTTTATGCCTTGCTGGATGTGATCGTGGACCACTACTTCGTGGTGCTGGAGGAGACGGGCCAGCGGATCGAGGACTTGGAAAGCAAAGTGGTGACGCGGCCCGGCAAGGAGGACCTGCGGGCCATCCAGCGGTTGCGCGGCAGGCTCATCGAACTCGCCAGGCACGTGACCCCGATGCGCGAACTCGCCGGCCGTCTGCACAGCAGCCAGTCGCACTGCATCGAAAAACCGACCCGCCGGTACCTGAGCGACCTGCAGGACCACACCGTTTACATCGCCGAGACCATCGGCAGCTTCCGCGAGATGCTGCACAGCCTGGAGAACACCTACCACGCGGGCGTGGCGCTGCGCTCCGGCGAGGTGATAAAGCTGCTCACCATCATCTCCACCATCTTCATCCCACTCACCTTCATCGTGGGCATCTACGGCATGAACTTCCACCACATGCCCGAATTGGGGTGGCGCTACGGCTACTTCGGCGTGATGGCCTTCATGGCGCTGCTGGCCTTGGGCATGCTGGGCTGGTTCCGCTGGCGGAAGTGGCTCTGAAGGGGCATTCAACAAGTGATGGCATCGCACGGGGGCCAACATTCAACCTGCGGCCTGACAGGCTGGATGCCTGACATACTTTTGCACCGCACGCCACGACCATGACCCGGCCCCGCCGCAACGCGCGTTCCCGTACCGGCCTTCCAAAGGATGTCGTCGCGCTGGCCGTGCTTCCCATCCCCTTCCGCTGACATCGCTCCCCGTGCACCCGTGATGCTCCCCGCCCACCGCATCCCGAACCGGCCACTGCACGGAAACCGCTCCCGATCCGAGGCCGGTTCGCCGTGCCCCGGCCAAGTCCCGCACATGCCTTACAGCCCATCCCGCACCGATCGATGAAGACCCGCTACATCGACCTGATCGAGCAGACCTTCGATTTCCCGAAGGACGAGTTCAAACTGGACGGCGACAAACTGGTGTGGAACGACCTGCCGCTGGTGGAGATCCTGGAGAAGCATGGCACTCCGCTGCGGATCACCTGGTTGCCCAAGATCGGCGAGAAGATCGACCTGGCCCGCGAGAGCTTCGCCAAGGCCATCAAGACGCACGACTACCAAGGCGAGTACGAATATTTCTACTGCACCAAGAGCAACCATTTCAGCTATGTGATCGACAAGGTGCTGGACAAGGGCGTGGACCTGGAGACCAGCAGCGCCTACGACCTGGAGATGATCGAACTGCTCATCGAACGCGGCCGCATCACCAAGGACAACACCATTCTGTGCAACGGCTTCAAGGACGAGCGCTACATCCGGGGCATCGGACGGCTGGCCAACCGCGGGTTCCACGTGGTGCCCATCATCGACAACATGGCCGAGATCTACGCGCTGGACGAGGTGATCGAGGGGCAGTGCGACATCGGCATCCGCATCGCGGCCGAGGAGGCGCCGAAGTTCGAGTTCTACACCAGCCGCCTGGGGATCGGCTACAAGGACATCATCCCCTTCTACATGCGGAACATCTCCAAGCAGAAGAAGTTCCGCCTGAAGATGATGCACTTCTTCATCAACACCGGCATCACCGACACGGCCTACTACTGGAATGAGCTGACCAAGTGCGTGAATGTCTACTGCGACCTATGGAAGCTGTGCCGCACCCTGGACACCCTGGACATCGGGGGCGGCCTGCCGATCAAGAACAGCCTCAACTTCAGCTTCGACCTGGACTACATGATCGGCGAGATCGTGGGCCGCATCAAGGACATCTGCGAGGAGAACAAGGTGCATGAGCCCAACATCTATTCGGAGTTCGGCAGCTTCACCGTGAGCGACAGCGGCGCCACCTTCTTCAGCATCCTCTACCAGAAGAAGCAGAACGAGAAGGAACGCTGGAACATGATCGACGGCAGCTTCATGACCACCCTGCCGGACACCTGGGCCATCAGCAAGCGCTTCATCATGCTGCCGGTGAACAACTGGTACGACGAGTACGAGCGCGTCTTCCTGGGCGGCATGACCTGCGACAGCGACGACTACTACAACAGCGAGCAGCACATCAACGCCATCTACCTGCCGCGCCACCAGGAGGACCGCAAGCAGTACATCGGCTACTTCAACACCGGCGCCTACCAGGACACCCTGGGCGGTTTCGGCGGCATCCAGCATTGCCTCATCCCCAAGCCCAAGCACGTGCTCATCGACCGCCTGCCAGATGGCAAGCTCGTTGACCGCGTCTTCGCTGAACAGCAGAGCGCCGAGCGCATGCTGCAGCTCCTGGGCTACCTGCCCATGGAGGAGCCGGTGCGCAAGGGTTGAAAGTCGGGGGGCGCTCCCACATCCGACCCCCGCTTTGGGGATCCCGCTATATTCGGCCACCCCGCCCCGCCGGCGGGCCACCAAACACCCCCCTTTCATGAGTTCCAGCATCGACACGATGACCATCCCTGTGGAGCAACCGCCCAGTGGCGGCCACCCGCGCGGCCTCTACGTCCTGTTCATGGCCGAGATGTGGGAGCGTTTCTGCTACTACGGCATGCGGGTGCTGCTCACCCTCTACCTCATCCGTTCGCTGATGAAGGGCGACAATGAGGCCTTCGCCATCTACGGGGCCTACACCGCCCTGGTCTATGCCGCGCCGGTGCTGGGTGGCATGATCGCCGACAAGATCCTGGGCTACCGTATCGCGGTGATCCTCGGCGGTATTCTCATGGCCATCGGCGAGTTCATGATCCTGGGCGGCACGGACCACTGGCTGTACATCGGCATGGGCACGATCATCGTGGGCAACGGCTACTTCAAGGCCAACATCAGCAGCATCGTCGGCAAATTGTACAAGGATGGTGACCCCCGCCGCGACTCGGGCTTCACGATCTTCTACATCGGCATCAACATCGGCGCCCTGCTCGCCACCACGGTCTGTGCCGAGGTGGGCGAGAAGTTCGGCTTCGAGTACGGATTCGCCCTCGCGGGTCTGGGCATGCTGGCCGGTATCGGCTTCTTCGTGGGCGGGCAGAACACCTTCCGCCAGGTGGCCGAGGCACCCGACCCCGTGAAGCTCAACGCCCCCTATCTGGGCCCCATCACCCTGAAGTGGACCACGATCATCGCCTCGCTGGTGATCATCCCCATCCTCTATTTCCTGATCATGAACGCCAGCGTGGTGGGCTATCTGCTCTATGTGGCGCTGGCCTACGTGCTGTGGAGTCTGTTGTCCCGCGGGGTCAAGGAAGGCAAGGTGCTGTTGCAACGCATGCTCGTCTTCATCATCCTCATGGTCTTCAACGTGGTGTTCTGGGCCTGCTTCGAACAGGCCGGCACCTCGCTCACCCTCTTCGCCGACCGCAACGTGGACCGCGATGTCTTCGGCTGGGAGATGGGCGCCGCCACCACGCAGTTCTTCAACCCCTTCTTCATCATCGTCATGGGCTCGGTCTTCAGCATGCTCTGGGTCTACCTGAACCGGATCGGCAAGAACCCGAACATCCCCATGAAGTTCGGCATCGGCATCATTCTGCTGGGGCTGGGCTATCTGGTGGTGAAGATCGCCCCGGTGAACGAGCTCTATCTGGTGCCACTCTGGACCCTGATCCTGCTGTACTTCCTGCACACCGTGGGGGAACTCTTCATCTCGCCGATCGGCCTGAGCATGGTGACCAAGCTGGTGCCCAAGGACATGACCGGCACGGCCATGGGCGCCTGGTTCCTCAGCTTCGCCTTCAGCAATTACGCCGCCGCGCTGCTGGCCAAGCTCACCGGGGCGGAAGAGGGCAGCGATCCCGCAGCGTTGGACACCGCCGAGACCCTGGCCACCTACACCGAGGTGTACGGCACCATGGGCATGGTCACCGTGGGCATCGGCATCTTCCTGCTGCTGATCTCCGGACCCTTGAACCGCATGATGCATGGCGTACGCTGATCCGGCACGATCATTGAGTTTCCGCCGACCATTCCAACCGCACATGCGCACGCACAGCCTTCTCCTCATCGGCGCCCTGGCCTTCGGCCTCCTGGCCATCGTCCGCCATGCCCAGGCCCAGACGCCCGGCACCACCACCACCAAAGCCATCCAGTGGCTCAGCATGGAGGAGGCCCAGGCCAAGACCAAACGGGTTCCCAAGCCGCTCTTCGTGGACGTCTACACCCAGTGGTGCGGCCCCTGCAAGATGCTGGACCGCAACACCTTCAGCGACCCCAAGGTGGCCGACTACGTGAACAAGCACTTCTACCCCGTGAAGTTCGACGCCGAGAGCGGCGCGGCCGTGACCTTCAAAGGCCAGAAGCTCAGCAACCCGGACTTCGACCCGGCGCGGGCCGGCGGGCGCAATGGCACGCACCAGCTCACCTACGCCATCGCCAACGTCAACGGCCGCATCGCCTATCCCACCATCGTGTACCTGGATGAAGAGATGAACGTGCTGGCGCCGGTGCAGGGCTACATGACGCCCGAACAACTGGAACCCGTGCTCGTTTTCTTCGGCGAGGGGCACTACAAGAAGCAGGACTACCAGGCCTTCATGGCCACCTTCAAGAGCCGCCGCTGAGGGTCCTCCGGGTCTTCGCCATATCTTCTGAAAGCCCCGGCGTACCGGGGCTTTCAGCGTTCATGCGCGGGCCATTCGACGCGCTCCATTTGTAGCTACCTTAGCGCCCATAGCACGAAAAAGAACCCCCAAGCATACCCGAGACGATGAGTGAGAAGGCGCGGATCATACTGGATGGCAAGGAATACGAACTGCCGGTGATCACCGGAAGCGAAGGCGAGAAGGCCATCGACATCGGCAAGCTCCGCGACCTGTCGGGCTACATAACCCTGGACTACGGCTACAAGAACACCGGCGCCACCAGCAGCGCCATCACCTTCCTGGACGGCGAGGAAGGCATCCTGCAATACCGCGGCTACCCCATCGAGCAGCTCGCCGAGAAGGCCAGCTTCCTGGAGGTGGCCTACCTGCTCCTTTTCGGCGACCTGCCGAACGCCAGGCAATTGGAGGAGTTCGAGGGGAACATCCGCTACCACTCGCTGGTGCACGAGGACATGAAGCA
The DNA here is from genome assembly GCA_026129465.1 of Flavobacteriales bacterium. Taxonomy (NCBI): domain Bacteria; kingdom Pseudomonadati; phylum Bacteroidota; class Flavobacteriia; order Flavobacteriales; species Flavobacteriales bacterium. The sequence goes on along the minus strand of JAHCIA010000001.1, from coordinate 160,011 downwards.
CTTCTTCGAGTTCTTCCCGAGCAATGCCCACCCCATGGGCATCCTCTCGGCGATGGTGAACTCGCTGAGCACCTTCTACCCCCGCAGCCAGGACCCGCACCGGCCGCAGCACCAGAAACTGCGCACCATCTACCGGCTCATCGCCAAGATGCCCACGCTGGCGGCCATCAGCTACAAGAACAACCTGGGCCACCCCTACATGTACCCCAACAACAAATTGGGCTACGTGGAGAATTTCCTGCACATGATGTTCGCCCTGCCCACCGAGGAGTACAAAGTGGACCCCGTGGTGGCCGACGCGCTCAACACCCTGCTGATACTGCATGCCGACCACGAGCAGAACTGCAGCACCAGCACCGTGCGCATGGTGGGCAGCAGCCAGAGCAACCTGTACAGCGCCGTCAGCGCCGGCATCGCCGCGCTGTGGGGCCCGTTGCACGGTGGGGCCAACCAGGAAGTGATCGAGATGCTGGAGACCATCCGCAACGATGGTGGCGACATCCGCAAATGGGTGGACAAGGCCAAGGACAAGAACGATCCCTTCCGCCTCTTCGGCTTCGGGCATCGGGTGTACAAGAACTTCGACCCACGCGCCCGCATCATCAAGAAGAGCTGCGACGACGTGCTGGCCAAGCTGGGCGTGAACGACCCCGTGCTGGAGATCGCCAAGCAATTGGAGGAGATCGCCCTGAAGGACGACTACTTCATCGAACGGAAGCTCTACCCCAACGTGGACTTCTACAGCGGCATCATCTACCGCGCCATCGGTATCCCCACGCGCATGTTCACCGTGATGTTCGCCCTGGGCCGCCTGCCGGGGTGGATCGCCCAGTGGAAGGAAATGGAGGAGAACAAGGAGCCCATCGGCCGCCCGCGCCAGATCTACACCGGTGCCACCAAGCGCGACTATGTGGCGCTGAAGGAGCGGAAGTGATCCTCCGTTGTTGACCTATTGAAAGGGGAGCTGCGGCTCCCCTTTCGCTTGGCAGGCGATCCTGACGGATATCATGCGCCACCTGATGCCCTGCGGACATCTTCGCAGGCCACGGAGCGATCTCCACCCATCCATACCCCATGCGCACGATCATCGTCCCCACCGACTTCAGCATCCCCGCCGGACATGCCGTGGAGTTGGCCGCACGTCTCGCCCTGAAGCACGGCGCGACCTTGCGGCTGGTGCATTCCGTGGATGTGCCCGACACCTGGCTGGAAGGCCGTTTCACCAGTGCCGGAATGGCACGCAAGGCGCCCCGTGAACAGCAAGCCCTCTATCCTGAAGCGCGCGAACGTGTGGGCCGGGCGCGCGCCGAACTGGAGCGCACGGCCGCGGCCTTGGAGCGGCGCAAAGTGAAGGTGGTGCATGAACTGGCCCCCAACGCCGCCTGGAAGGATGTGATGGCCCTGGCCGCAGCGCACAAAGCGGACCTTGTCGTAATGGGCACCCATGGCGCGGGCGCGTTGAAGGAAGCCTTCATCGGCAGCAACACCCAGCGCGTGGTGCGCATGGCCACCGTGCCGGTGATCACCCTGCACCATGCGCCACCCGCGCGCATCGCGAACGTGGTGGTCCCTTGCGATCCCTTGGAGAAAGGCCTCGAGCGATGGATCCCACGACTGATAGCCCCCCTCGAAGGGCAGCGCGTCAAGTATCATCTGCTCTATGTGAACACCCCTGGTCATTTCCAGGACACGGACACCACCCTGGAGCAATTGCGCAAGGTGGGCGCCAAACTCGAACCCGAGGTCGCGCTGCACATCACCGACCACTTCTCGGTGGCGGAGGGTGCCATGGCTTTCGCGAACCGCGCAGGCATGGACATGATCGCCCTGCCCACCCATGGACGTGGTGCGATCCAGGGATTCCTCAACGCCAGTGTGGCCGAAACGGTGGCCAACCATGCCTCCATTCCGGTGATCACCCTGCGGGTGGGTTGATCCCGCTCATACCCGGGGTTGACCACGCTCATGGGCAGGCCCACAGGACCGGCCTTACTTGCGTACCCAGACGATGTCGGCAGTACGGACCAAAAGGCATGACGGATATCAGTCCGTTGCCGGGAATGGCCCGCCACATTTGCCCGATCCGCCGCGTGGCAACATGTCCCAGGAACGCATCCGTACGGTAGAGCAGTTGGTCAAGGCCCTGCATGAAGCACCCATGCACAAGGGCTACCTGCGCATATTGGAACGTGTGGACATCCTGCCCGAGGCCTTCGATGACCTCTGCACCTGGCATCCGAAGCGCTACACGCGCAACTGCATCGCGCGCACCGATGATTTCGAACTTCTGCTCATCTGCTACGAGCCCGGCCAGCGCACCAGCATCCACGACTATGCCACCGAGGAAGCCTGGGTGCATCCGGTGCGGGGAACCGTAGTGGAGGAGCGGTTTGAGCCGGGTCCGGGCGGCAACCTGCGCCGGGTGAGCGCCGCCAAGCTGGACCGCGATTCCTTCTCCTACCTCCACAATGGCAGGAGCATCCATCGCTACATCAACGACAGCGGCCAGCGCGCGGTGACCCTCAACCTGTACGCGCGCCCGCTGAGGACGTGGAAGGTCTATGACGAACGCTCCGGCGGGAGCAGCATCCGCGAGGCAGGCACATGACCCTCCCGGCTATCTTGGGCGGCGGGATGCGGACCCATTTCGAGCCGGACCAGGTGGCGCGCATTTGCGCCATGCTCTTCAGCACGGCGGCTGAAGGCCTTGTGGTGGTGGACAAGAAAGGTGTGATCCAATTGCGCAACCCCCGGCTGGCTGAGCTTTTCGGCTATGGGGAAGGCGAGCTTCTGGGACAGCCCATTGAGATGCTCATCCCAGAAGACCTGAGGCGCTCGCACGAGATACACCGGAGCGCCTATGACAAGCGGCCCGTGGAACGGCCCATGGGCGCTGGCTTGGAACTGTTGGGCAGGCGGAAGGACGGCAGCCTCTTCCCCGTGGAAGTGAGCCTGAACCATTTCGTGGTGGATGACGAGCGCTATGTGATGGCCCTGGTGACCGATGTGACGCGACGCCGGCGCATCGAGAAGGAACTGCAAAGGGTGAACGCCGAACTGGAGGCCCGGGTGGAGGCCCGGACAGCGGAACTTCGGCACGCCCAGGAGGAACTCCGCCAGGCGCTGGATGCCGAAAAGGAACTCAACGCGCTGAAGTCGCGCTTCGTGAGCATGGCCTCGCACGAGTTCCGAACGCCGCTCAGCACCATCATGAGCAGCACCGACCTCATCGCCCGCTATGCGCAGGGCGCCCCGGAAAGCGAAAAAATGGACCGGCACATCCAGCGCATACGCACCAAGGTGCGCGAACTCACCGCCATGCTCAATGAGTTCCTCTCGCTGGAGAAGCTCGAGCAGGGCATGATGCGCTGCGATCCTCACGAGATCGACCTGGTCCACCTCTGCATCGAGCTGATCGAGGACCTGCGCGCACTGGCCAAACCAGGACAGGCGATACACTATGATCATCAGGGCCAGGAAAGGCTGGTGCGGCTGGACCGGCAGATGCTGTCCAACGTGCTGAACAACCTCCTGGGCAACGCCATCAAGTACAGCCCAGAGGACAAGCGCATCGACCTGGAGACCGCCATCGCCGACGGGAAACTCACGATCACCGTGAAGGATCAGGGCATGGGCATTCCGGTGGAGGACCAGCACCACCTCTTTGAGCGCTTCTTCCGCGCCAGCAACGCCTTCACCGTGCAGGGCACCGGACTCGGATTGAACCTCGTGCGCCGCTACCTGGACCTGATGGGCGGCACCATCGGCTTCGAGAGCACTCCAGGCCAGGGCTCCACCTTCATCGCAGAACTGCCCCAAAACATCCCACCCCATGAAGACCATCCTGTTGATCGAGGATGACCAGGACATGCGCGAGAACACCGCGGAGATCCTGGAACTGGCCAACTACAAGGTGCTGCGGGCCGAGAACGGCCGCCGTGGCGTGGAACTGGCCCGCAAACACAACCCCGACCTGGTGTTGTGCGACATCATGATGCCCGAACTCGACGGCTACGGCGTGCTGCACCTCCTCTCGCGCGACCCCGCCACGGCCGAGACGCCCTTCGTCTTCCTCAGCGCCAAGGCCGAGCGCGGCGATGTGCGCAAAGGCATGGACCTCGGCGCGGACGACTACATCACCAAACCCTTCGAGGAAAGCGAATTGCTCAACGCCATCGAAGGGCGCTTGAAGCGCAGCGGCACCTTCCGCAAGGGCTTCGACCATACCGCCGAGGGACTCCATGATTTCCTCGACACCGCACGCGGCGTGGCCGCCCTGCACGAGATCTCCAAGGACCGCAAGACCCGGCAGGTGGACCGCAAGGAGACCATCTACCACGAAGGCGACGAACTGCGTTCGGTCTTCTTCATCCAAAAAGGCAAGGTGCGCACCTTCAAGATCAACCACGACGGCAAGGAACTGGTGACCGGCCTGCTCGGTGCCGGCGATTTCCTGGGCCACATGGCCGTGCTGGAAGGCGGCCGCAGCAACGAGAGCGCCGAGGCCCTTGAACCCTGTGAGCTGGCCGTGATCCCCCGCGAGGAATTGCTGGCCCTGCTCTACAAGGACCGCGATGTGAGCATCCGCTTCATCAAGATGCTGAGCCGTGAGGTGAAGGAAAGTGAGCAAAGGCTGTTGGAACTGGCCTATGCCAGTGTACGCCAGCGCGTGGCACAGGCCCTTCTGCGCTTGCACCAGCGGTACGCCGGCCAGGACGATCCCGGGCTGGGTGTGCGCATCAGCCGGGAGGACCTCGCCACCATCGTGGGCACGGCCACCGAATCGCTCATACGCACCTTGGGCGACCTGAAGGACGAGGGCCTCATCAACATCCAGGGACGCGATATCCGCATCGCCGACCAGCGCCGGCTCGAACTTCTGGCCAACAGATGACCATGGACCTTGGGCGCTTGCGGGGTGGGCGGCCACGCCCCATGACGGCGAACATGTAATTTGGCGGCCGAACAAGCAAACAACACGATGAAGAAGTACATCGGTCTCGCCCTCTGGCTCATCGCCTTCCTCATCCCCTTCCAGTTCTCGCTACTCAGCACGGACGGCGTGGGCAACATCAAGGGCCTCATCAGCTTCGTGGCGTTGATCGCCCTGGTCTTCATCGGCTATGCCCTGGTGGATTCCGCGGGCCAGAAGGCCTCCGGCGATGGCCACGGCCACTGAGCCACCCCAACCCCATTCCCGCGCGCCATGGCACATGTGCTCATCCCCACGGACTTCAGCACCAATTCGCTGAACGCCGCCCTGTACGCCATCCAACTCCATGGCGCGGAAGGCAACGTCTTCACCGTGCTCAATGCGTACATGCTGCCACGTGGCGCGGCCAGCACCATGTGGAGCATCGATGACCTGCTGGCCAAGGAAGCCCGTGAAGGTGTCGACGCCTTCGTGGAGAAGCTCAAGGGAGAGCACCCCGAAGCCGCCAAGGCCGAGATACGCACCGCCTGCGAACATGGCGACCTGCCCTTGGTGGTATCGCGCTTCGCCCAGGACGAGGACGCCCCTAAACTGGTGGTGATGGGTACCCAGGGCGCCAGCGGTCTCAAGGAGGTGCTCATGGGCAGCAACACCGCCGATGTGATCAAGCATGGGGGGCTGCCCGTGCTGGCCGTGCCCCAGGACGCACGTTACCGCACCCCACGCCGCATCGTGCTGGCCGAGGATGGTGGCCCCGTGGACAAGACCACCTTGAAGGTGCTGCTGGACATCGCCCGCTGGTCGCAGGCCGAAGTGATGATCGTGCGGGTGGTGGAACGCGAGGATGATGCCGCCGATCCCGGGCCCGCCGCTCTTTACGATGAGGTCATGGGCGCCATTCCGCACAGCCACCACTTCATCAGTGGCGAGAATGTGAACACCGCCCTGCACGACATGGCCGACCAGAGCGATGCCGACCTGGTGGTGGTGACCCACCGGCAGCGCGGTCTCTTCGAGCAACTCTTCCACCGCAGCACCTCCACCAAACTGGCCATGCACACGCACATCCCCATGCTGGTGCTGCAGCAGGCCTCGCACTGATGGCCGCCACCCCGGCACAGGCGCCCACCCTGCGCGGCTCGGCCGCCCTGTTCACTTTCCGGGGTATCCGGGTCTATGTCCACTGGAGCTTCCTCCTTCTGCCCGGCTACATCACCTGGGTGGGCCTGAGCGGCGGTCTGGCACCACGCGACATCCTGGTCATGATCGGCCTGGTGCTCATGGTCTTCGCCTGCGTGGTGCTGCATGAATTCGGACACGCCCTGACCGCGCAAGGCTTCGGCATCCGCACCCGCGACATCACCCTGTTGCCCATTGGCGGCATGGCCAGCCTGGAACGCATGCCTGAGGAACCCCGCAAGGAGTTCTGGATCACCGTGGCGGGCCCTGCGGTGAACCTGGTGATCGCCCTGCTCGCCTGGTTGGCGCTGGCCCTGTTCTTCCCCGGCTACGCGGTACCGGAGGACCCCGAGGAGTTGATGCGCCCGCGCCATGTGGCCGGCGTGCTGCTGGTGCTGCTCTTCATGAACCAGTGGCTCTTCCTCTTCAACCTCATCCCGGCCTTCCCCATGGACGGTGGCCGCATCCTGCGCTCGCTATTGGGCATGTTCCTGCCCCGCGACCGCGCCACCCGAATCGCGGCCGGGCTGGGCCGCCTGCTGGCGATCGGCTTCGTCCTCGTCGCTTTCATGATGCGGCACCCCTTCCTGGCGCTCATCGGTGTGTTCATCTTCTTCGCCGCCGGGGCCGAATCGCGCATGGTACGCCAGCAGACGGCCCTGCGCGGGGTGCCCGTGCGCGATGTGATGCGCACCCGCTTCTGGGCCATGTCCGCCACGGCCACCGTGGACCAGGCCGTGCGTGAGCTGCTCGCCGGAGGCGACAGCGACCTGCTGGTGATGGATGGCGAGCGTTGCCTGGGCGTGCTCACCCGGCGCGACCTGATCCAAGCCCTGAGCGAGGACCGCAGGCATGTGCCCTTGGGTGATCTGTCCCCTGCCGCTGTACAGGCCGCATCGCCGGACGAACCGGCGCACGAAGCCTGCACCAAACTGCTCACCGGCCAGCACCGATGCGTACCCGTGGAGCAGGACGGACGCGTGGTGGGCGTACTGGAGCCGGAGAACCTGGCGGAATACCTGCTGGTGCGCGAGGCCGTATCGGCCCAAGCCTGAGATCAGTCCACTTTCGGCTTGCGCGGGTTGTGCAAGGTGAAGACCCGCGAGATGTTGAATCCGAAGTGGATGTCGCCCTTGCCCCAGTCCCCGACGGTCTCCGTGATGAAGCCCCGCTCGAACATGGCGGTGCTGTTGGTGAAGTGCAACTGGAAGACGTGCCCACCGGTCTCGATGTCGAAACCCACAGACAGGCTGTTGCGTGCGGACTCCGGCAACTGATCGGGAAGCACGTAGAAGTATTCGGCGTTGAGGGCGATGCGCTTGGTGAGCTTCCCGCGTGCCGCACCACTGATGTGGACCACATCATTCGGGTCGTCCACTGAAGTGACCAGGTTGCGGTGCACCACACCGGGGTTGAGTTGTACGCTGAACGATTCGCTGAACTTGCGGCCCACGATCAACTGGAAGGAATAGCCCAGGCGATGGGTGAAATAGTCCTCCCGGGCGGGATCGTACCAGGGCAGCGCGGTGCTGCGCAATGTGGTCATGGATGAGGATGCCACCACGGCGAGGGTGATGGGCATCTCGCAGCCACTGTCGCACTGCCGCAGGAACTTGTACTTCACAAAGCCGTCAACGGTCTTCTGGTAGCTGCTGCGGCCAATGCCCACCATGAGCTTCTCGTTCACGCCATAGTCCAGGCCCAGGCGCACGGTGGCACCGTCCAGGCCGAAGAACTCATCGAAGCCCCCGTTCACGAAACCGAACCGGTGGCCGATCCTGAAGTCGAGCACACCATGGTGCGTGTTCTCCAAGCTGTGCCCGTTGATCACCCGCGTGGTCTTGAAAGCGGCCAGGGTGTACTCCGGCTCCGCCTCCTCCTCGCCCAAAAGGCTCAAGAGGTCGTCATCCTGTGCGTTGATGGGCGCCGAGGCGAGCACGGCGATCAACGCCAACACGAAGGTGCACGCGGGTCGTCTGGAGGGCATCGTGGTGTGGAACATGTGCACAGGTGAAGATAGACCTACATCTTGGTGTAGTCCATGCGCACCTTCACGGCGATCTCCTCGGCGATGTTCTTGCGCACCACACCGGGGATCTTGATGCCGTGGTCCTCGGGCTTCACGACGAAGTCGCTCACGGCCTTAAGGGTACCGTCCTTGTTCACCGTGATCGTGCCAGGATGGCTCACCTGGCGCGTGACGCCGTGGATGGTCAGATCCCCGTCAACGGTCACCTTGTACTCGCCCGGGGAGGCCAGCTGCTCGGCGCCGAAGCCCGTCACCTTGCCCTTGAAGTCGGCCTTCGGGAAGGTGTTGCTCTCCATGTAGTTCTCGTTGAAGTGCTCCTGCATCAGGGCCTTGTCGAACTCGAAGGACTTGATGACCACGGCGAACTGCATGGCACCTGTGGTGATATCGATCACGCTGCTCACCTTTCGGTTGTGCGCCTCGATGTTCTCCACGGGCGTTTCGGAGAAGAAGCTGATGAGCCCGTTGCGCGTGGAATAGCGCTCCTGGGCGGAAGCGAGCAGTGGCAGCGATGCCGCGGCGAAGAGGATGTTTCGGAGGTTCATGTCGATCTTGTTGTTTGGTCTTAGTGGCCGGTGGCCATAGGCGAAGTCCATGCCATCATTCCACGGCAGCGCAACGTTGCATGAGGATGTGCCCGAAGAGGTCGTCCATGCCCGTGCAGACCCCCTTCAGGGTCACCTGTCGGCCAGCTGTCCAGACACTGGGAACCGCGGTAGCGAATTCACATTCGATGCCGGGATCGTCGTTGGTCTCGAGCGTAACGTTCCAGCGTCCATCGGCCTCCTGCCCCATTTCGCGGATGACACCGCTGACCTCGATGACCTGTTCGGTGGTGCCCACGAAACGTGCCGTGGCGGCGGCCTCATCGGCGCGGAAGGCCTCCAGCAGTTCGGGCGCGGTGATGGCGGCGGCGGCCTTGCGTTTGGCGCTGTCCTGGTGACCGCGGCTGTATTCGCGCCAGGCGAACACTCCGGCCACCACGGCCACGGTGGCTCCTACGGCTATCATGGTCTTGATCTTCATGGCTTCAGTTCTCTGGTGCCCCCGCCGCCAGCCAGGCCGTTACCTGCTGCAGGTCGCAGCCGGGCAGGGCTCCGCCTGGCGGCATCACGCTGGGTGTCCGGTCGATGACACGTGCCTTGATGCGGCCCGCGTCCGCTTGTTGCTTCACTCCGGCGTAGGTGGTCAGGTCCGGTGCCTGTGCTCCTGTGACGTGGCAACCCGGAGTGGCGCATCGGGCTTGGATGATGGGTCGGATATCCTGGCTCCAGCTCACATTCTGGGTATCGCAGAAGGCGAAGGGATAGAGCTCCTCCTCATTGTCGTAGTAGCAGCTCGTGGCGCCGATGGACAACAGGAACATCGTCGCGATCAGGTGGCGCATCGGATCAGTTGTTTGGCGCGCCATCGGCGATCCAGAGTTGGAACTTGCGGATATCACAGACCGGCAGCATCGGTGCACTGGGCGGCATGGGCACCCCGAAGGGGTCATGCGTGATGGAGGCGTTCAGGCGCCCATCCTGCGCCAAGGCGTTGAGGGTGGACCAAGTGGAAAGGTCCAGTCCGCCCTGCGGCGCGCCGCCGCTGTGGCATCCCAGGCATTTCTGCTGCACCAAGGGAACGATGGTAAGGGCGTAGGTCACGTTCAACGTATCGCAACCGGCGTTCGCGCAACTGGTATTCTGGGCGCCCTGCTGCAACCATTGGTAGATGATCGCGAGTTGCTCCGGGCTCAGCGGGTTCTGCGGCGGGGGCGGCATGCGCTTGTCCGGATCGTTGTCGGTGATCACCTCCCAGAAGTCGCCATCCTGCACGATGCCGCTGCCCATGAGGGTCTCGTAGCTGGTGATCTGGATGTCGTCGTTCTCGTCCGTGGGCAGGTTGTGGCAGCCAGGCACGGCGCAGTTGCTCAGCAGGATCGGAAGCACCTGCTGCTGGAAGTAGACCACATTCGGGTCGCACGGCTCCTCACCATTGTCATCCACAAGTGGCACCAGCGGCTCCAGTTGTGGTTCGTGCTTGCAGGAAGGCAGCGCGATGACCAAGGCGAGCGCTGCGGGCAAGAGCAGCTTCAGGCGACCGGTTCCCATGGAGGTCATCATGTTCATGCGGACTTGTCGGAGGATACGCGTTCCGTTCACTTGTACATCAAAGGTACCCACCATCGCCAACCATGTTCGTCCCATGATGACGAAACGGGAAATGATGGCGATGGAACGGGAATGACCCGGTCCGGCCCAATGGAACCGCCATCGCCTGGTCGGCCATGGTTCCAATGAAGGTCGTTCGCCGTTGATCCATGGGTGGTGTGGCCTTTGGCGGGAGCATGGTCGTGTCCAGCGGAAATCTGACCGGCATCCGGATCCCCCTTATTGGTCCTTGGAGGACCTGTCATCGATCTTCTTGCGCAGCTCCAGCACCCGGCAGGTGATGGCGATGGCATCGAGCAGGTTGTGGTAGCGCGGTGCGTGGTTCAGGCGCATGATGGTACCGGGCAGACGGGGCGCATCGGTGGTCAGCAGCCGATCGAGGTCCCGGGGGTCGAGGAGTGTGAGCGGGTCCATGGCTTCGCGGCGTTTCTTCGCCATGGTGTGAAGCTGGGGATGGGCCGACGGGCCGGCATCATGGAAACCGATGGAGCGGGCAGAATGGCCGATGGAGCGGTGATCCGTACTACCCGCCCGCGAGCCAGCGTTTGAACGCCGCACTGCGCTCGCTGCTCACGATGGCGTCGTCATCATAGGGCGGGTCCAACAACACCTTCACGCGGCTCTTGCTGTAGGCCAGAAGCTCCTTGATGCTGTGCACGTTCACGATCAACTGGCGGTTCAACCGGAAGAAGTGCGAGGGGTCGAGTTGCTTCTCCAACTTATCCAGACTTTCATCCAGCGGCAGGTCGCGCCCTTCCCGGGTGCGCAGGAAGGTGTTCTTGAGCAGGGAATGGACGTACGCGATGTCGTCCGGTTCCACCACTTTGAAGTGCTCGCCATAGCGGATGAGGAATCGGCGCACGGGGGTGGCGGCAGCGGTGGTTGGCCGCGCCAGATCCATGGCCTGGTGATCGCGCACCATACGAAGGCGCTGTGCCCGCTCCAGTGCCTGGCCCAGATCATCGGCCTGGATGGGCTTCAACAGGTAATCCAGCGCGTTCACACGGAAGGCCTCCAGCGCATGCGCATCAAAGGCCGTGGTGAACACCACCGGGCATGGCACATCCACACGGCGGAAGATCTCGAAGCTGTCGCCATCGGCCAGACGTACATCGAAAAAGGCCAGGTCGGGTGCGTCATGCTCCTTGAACCAACGCACCGCTGCGGAGACGCTGGGCAGATCGGCCACCACGTCCACGCCGGGGTCGCACTTCACCAGCAGTTTGCGCAGGCGGCTCACGGCCGCCGGTTCGTCCTCGATGATCAGGATCCTCATGGCCGCGGTCCAAGCAAAGGTATCCGCACCAGGAAATCGCTGGCGCTGCGCACCACTTCCACCGGGCGGGTGGTGAGCGCCGCGTAGCGCTTGGTGATGCTCTCCAAGCCGAAGCCTGTGGAGCGTGGCGGGGACAGGCGCGGGACCAGCGGGTTCTCCACCTCCACATGCGACGGTGTGGCGCGCACGTGGATGGTGAATACCCTGTCACCGGCGATGATGTTGTGCTTCAGGGCGTTCTCCACCAGCAGTTGGAGCGTCAGCGGCACGATCCCCTTCGTTCTCGCGGCATCATCCACCTGCAACTCCATGGCGATGGTATCACCGAAGCGGCGCTGCTCCAAGGCGAAATAGGTGCGCAGCAGTGCGATCTCCTCGGCCAGGGTGATGCGCTCCCGGTCGCGCACCTGCAGGATGTTGCGGAAGAAGACGCTGAGCAGCTCCACATGCTCCACGGCCTTGCCGGGATCGGTCTCGATCAGTTCAACCAGGGCGTTGAAGCTGTTGAAGAGGAAGTGCGGGTCCACCTGGCTGCGCAGCGCATCGAGTTGGAAGCGCACCTGCTCGCGCCGCATGCGCTCGCGTTCGCGCAGGCGTTTCTCACGCGCACGCACCGATGCGGTCACCAGCGTGGCGATGGACAGCACGGCCAGAACGATCACCCATGGCCGGCGCCACCAGGGCGGCCGCACCACCCAGGTCACCTCGGCCCAATTGTCCACCGTTGGCGCCTCTCCGATGAAGGCCCTTACCTGGAAACGATATTCACCGGGAGGAAGCGCGGACCAGGCCGAGGCGCGGTCCCGCGTGATGAAACCGCGGTCATCATGCCCCAGCAGCCGCACCTCGAACCGCAATGCACCGGGATCGGCGTAGTGCAGTCCGGTGAAGTGGAAGGTGATGTCATTGCGGTCGTGCGGGGTGGTCCAATGGCTGACAGGTCCCACGGATTCGTTGCCGATGAGCATGGCGGTGATGACCGTGGGTATGCCACGTGTCAGTGCCTGGTTCGTGGACCTGATACGCACGAGTCCACTGGTGCTGGCCAGCCATAGCGCGCCGGTGGCATCATCACAGGCATTGTTCAACTCGGCGTCCAAGGGACCCAGGCCGAGCATGATGCCCAGGTCCGACCATGCGTTGGCTCCTGGGTCGAACGCGGCGATGCCGGTGCTGCCGAAAGCGGCGATCATGCTTCCGAGGCGACCCAGCGCGAAGAGGTCACCATCGAATGGAACGAGGTCCTGGCCTGCACAGCGAACACCGTCGGTCATCACCTCACACAGGCCGGTGCCCGGACCAGCGGCCCAGGTACGTCTTTCCCCGTCGCGCAGCAGGGTGTAGAAGGTGCGGTGCGGCGAAGGGACCACCTGCCATGCTCCATCCCGGTACCGCACCACGCCATCGCCGTCGGTGGCGGCGAGCACCTCGCCACGGGGTAGCGGGAGCACATCGTACACGAATCCGGTGCCGGGCAGATCATGCCGATGGAAGCGGCCATCGCGCCATTCCAGCACACCGCTCAGGGTGCCGAACCAGACGGTGTCGCCCCGGGCGCGTGCCACAAGCACGTCATCATCGATGCCACTTTCGCGCGAAATATGTCGCCGGACGCGCCCATCCGGGGACATCGCGATGACACCATCGCCGAAGGTCGCCGCCCATACGGTGCCATCCTCCGCGGCCGTGAGCGATACGATGGGCTTGCGCGGATCGGTCCGGACCGCTGTTCTGCCCATGCTGTGTCCTTCGGCGAAAGCGGCAGGATGATGGAACAGCCCTTCCTGCGTGGCGAACCAGATGCGCTCCTGCCTGTCCACCGTGATGGCGGTGATCCGCCGCAGGTCCACCCCTTCGTGGTCGGCGATCACAAGCACCCGGGGATCGGCGCGGTGCAGGCGTTCGGTGCCACGGCACCACCACGCGGCCCCATCGCGATCCACGAAAAGGTCGTGCACACCGTGGCCGGTGGCTTCCGGTTCACGCCGCAACAGGGGTGGTGCACCAGCACCTGCCGATGGCGAGTATTCATGAAGGAGCAGACCCTCGCGGTCCGTACCAAGCCACAACTGGCCGCCCTGCACGGCGATGGCCACCACCGCTCCATGGCCCCAGGTCTCCAACGGCTGGTGCAGGGCATGGGTATCGGTGCGCGGGTCCCAGCGAAAGGGCCCGTGGCGATCGGTGCCGGCCCATACCCGTGTTCCATCGGTGGTCACCGAAAGCACCAGGTTGTCCGGAGCGCCCTCCGCCTCGCCGTACACCTGCGTCACCCGGTCGTCGCGCAACAGGGCCAGACCCTGGTCGGTGGCGGCCACCACAGCGCCATCATCAAGCAGGCACAGGCCGTTCACGTGGTCATCGGGCAGACCATCCTTCTCGGTCACACGCAGGATGCGGCCTTCACGCAGGATCCACAGTCCTGCCCCATAGGTACCCAGGAGCAATGCGCCGTCCGGCATGTACAGGATTCCCCTGGCGGGTGTATCGATCAGGGAAGCCCCCAGCGGTGTGGCCTCGCAGCTTCTTCCATCGCAGCGCACGATGCGGCCGTCGGACAACGCGGCCACCACGCCATTGTCGGCCGCGGCCAGTGCGGTGACCGAGGCTGGATCCGTACGCAACATCACCTCCACCTGTTCCCCATCGGTACGCAGCAGGCCCTTGTCCGATCCGATCCATACGAGACCCAGGGCATCCTGCGCGATGCGGTGTATGGCGGGCCGCTGCTGGCCCATGCGCACCTCCTGGGTACGCACCTGCGGGAACTGGGCGAACGATGGCGCCAACAGCAGGATGCCCAGCCAGGCCGTGACCCTCATGGCTTGGGCGATGCTTCCGTGAACAGGGCGTCCACACGAATGTGCACCACGGGCGCGATCTTCTGCCGCACCACGCGCGGCACACGTATCCCGTGGTCATCCAAGGGCACTTCCATGTCGCATTCCACACGTACCCCGGCGACCGTCACCCGCAAGCGGCAGGGCACGATGCGCTCCACGACCACGCCACGGATGTTCAGCCTGCCTTTCGCACGGACCTCATGAACGCCCGGCGCTGAAAGGTCCACATCCTCGATGATCCTCCCTTGGAAGAGGGCGTTGGGCCAGGCCCGCTCATCCATGTAGTTCTCCTTGAAATGCTCCCGCTGCAGTGGAGAATTGAAGCCTTCGAAATCGGCCACAGGCACCTGCACCGCGAAAGTGCGGGCCGCCATGTCGATGATCCCGGAGGAACGACGGTTGATGGCGGAGATCCGCTCCAATGGTGCTTCACTGACGAAGACGACCGTGCTTTCCTGCATACGCAACAGACGTCTGTCCTGGGCCTCCGAACGGATGCCCGACAGGACCAGGAGGAGAAGCAGCGATATCCGCATACCGCTGGCCACGCCAGGACCATGCCTTGAAGCCACGATCAGCGCGCCACCACAAAGGAACGCATGATGCGCTGTCCGCCCTCCACCACCATGAGCACGTAGGTGCCGGTGTTCAAGTCCCGCGTGTCCAGCACCCCATCCTGGGGCAGCGTGCGCAGGGGCAGCACGGCCCGGCCGGTGAGGTCCATCACGGTCACGACCGCGCCTGGAGCAGCGCCGAACACACGAAGCATATCAACCGCCGGCACAGGGGCGAGGGTCAGACCGGGCTTCGTGACCTCCTCTACCCCGGTCAGCAGACAGGTGTAATCGGTCACAGCGCGGCTGGTCGTGGAAAGGCTGTCGATCATGGCGGCCAAGGCACCGGGCACCCCTTTCAGGAAATGGTCCAGCCACAGCCCGGCGAAGTCGTTCATCACGGCATGTTGTGCGGAGCGGCTGATGCCCGCCGAGCAACCGATCTCGCCCAGGCCGCAGGTGAAGTCCTGCTGGGCGAATTGACAATGGCTCGCTCCCGTGATGTTCACATAGGCGCGGCAGGGCACGGTGAGTGCCTGGTACATGGGCAGCTGGTGCTGGGCGGGCGGGGTCACACAATCATTGTTGCCGGCGAAGACCAGAGTGGGTACGAGCGTGCTGCCCGCGGCGGTCACGGCGCTGGGGTTCGTTTCCGCCGCCGCGTAATTCACCACCGTCTGTATGTTGCTGTTGTTGGCCGCGCCCAGAAAGCTCGCCCCGCCGCCCATGCTGTGCCCCATAAGCGCCGTGGCAGGTGCCACCTTGCCGAAGAAGGGCGAAGAAGCATCGTTGTTGGCGGCCTGCAACGCCTGAGCCACAAAGGCCAGGTCCAGACCGAAGGCACCATGGTTCGGCGGCAACCCGCCCTCGGTGGTGGGCAACGCCACGATGTAACCGCGCGGCGTGAAGTACTGCCAGATGTTCGAATAAGAACCGGTGCCCATCAGGAATCCGTGGCCCATCACCAGCACCGGCCATTGACCGGGCAGCACGACAGCATTACTGCCTGAAGTGACGCCCGGATAGTAGAGGTTGGTGCCGATGTTCCTGTTGCGTGCCGGATCGAAGAAGGTGATCGAGCGGTTGCCGATCAGGTAGGGCTGGGCCCAGGCGCTGCCGGACAGCAGAAGGGCAAGGGCGAGCAACAGGTTCTTCATGGCCGAAAAATAGCGGTGGCCGAACCATCCACCCCACCGCCTGTCACCACCCATCACCATCCATCCCGGGCAAGTAGGGCGGCTATCTTTGGCGCCCCTGATCGGAGAGGTGCCAGAGTGGTCGATCGGGTCTGTCTCGAAAACAGATGTGCCCGCAAGGGTACCGGGGGTTCGAATCCCTCCCTCTCCGCCGATCGCCGATCCGCCCGCCGCCAGGCGGGCGATCTTCTTCCACGCACCAAGAGCCGAGCTTGCTCAAGCGAATAAGGCGCCGGAAAAAAGATCCAGGCGCGTGCAACGCGCCGATCGGTGATCGAAGCCCCTCCCCTCAAGGAGGGATCGACCTACACCCCAGAGACACGATCAGTTTCCAGTCACCGCACGAACCTCATCACCAGCACCCGGTCGCCGTGGCTGGCCCGAAGCAGGTAGACGCCGGGGACATATGAGCCGGCATCCAGCGTCACCAAGCCCTCGCCACCGGCGATCCGACCCAGGAGCAGCCGTCCTGAGGCGTCGAAGAGTTCCAACAAGGCATCGGCGGGCAATGGGTGCTGCACTTGCAATACACCGTCCACGGCCCATACGTTCAGTGCGCCGGGGCCCTCGAAACGCACGGCCACCATATCGCTCCAAGCGCTGGTTCCATCGTGGTCGGTCTGGCGCAAACGGTAGTAGGAGATCCCTCCGAGCGGGCGATCATCCCAAGCGAGATAGTGCAGTACCGTCTGGCTGTGGCCCGCACCGGGCACTTGCAGCAGGTCGGCGAAGTGCAGGCCATCAGCGCCGCGCTCCACCGTGAAGTGGTCATTGTCCATCTCCATGGCCGTGGCCCAATCCAACCGCACCCTTCCGAGCTCGGGTCTTGCACGGAAATGCAGCAGGGTGATCGGCAGGGGATTGCTGCCGTTGATGGAGGCCAGGGTGAAATCGCCGAAATCCGTCTGCGTGCCCGAGGTGGGTACGATGCCGCTGTTCACATCGCCCGTGGCGCCACCGTTGCCGCGATCGCGCCAGATGGCCACGTCCCAGTAAGCTACACGCAGGCTGGGCAGATCAGTCACACCACAGCTTTCGGGCGTGTCCCAGGTCAGCCGCACCGTGGCGTTGGGCGATCCATGGCTGCGCCCGATCGTCCAGTACTCGCAATCGCTCACATGGTCCAAGGTGGGTTCCAACACGTTGGCGAATGGGAACTCGCGCGCGCTTTCGGGGAAGTATTCCGCAGTGAAGGCGTCACCCGCCACACCCGCTATGCCGCCAACGCCACAGGGCCGCAGGCTGTTGCCCTTGCCCACCGGGAACATGAAGTCCACCAGACCGATCTTCTCCATCGGGCCATGCACGAAGGAGGCGTCACTGCTCAGCAGCACGGTGGCAGTGGCGCCGAGGGTGAGCAGCTCGGTGGGCGAGGTGAATACACGGCCACCCACCAAAGCGAGTTGGTTGTTCACCTGCACAGGCGACAGCAGCGACAGATCGCCACCGGTCTTCTCCACCCGCAGGTTGTGGAAGACCTCCGATCCGTTGGCCGTGCTGATGTTCTGTGCCCCATTGCCATTGAAGACCACCGTGCTGCTCACTTGGTGGAAATGCGTTTCATCGCGCAGGTTGATGAAGTCGCGGCCCAGTTCCAAACGCCCACCACCGGCGAAACTCTCCAGATCCAGCAGGCCACCACCGTTGATGGTGACGTCGGTCTCCACCAGGATGCGTGTGCCATTGGTCTCGGCCCGCACCACCGCGTCGTAGTTGCCCGGCGCGCTTCCGATGAGGTTGATGCTGGTGGCGGACAGCGTGCTGCTCTGCACCACACCGGTCACCAGGGCGGTGTTCACATTGCTCCGTTCCACCGTGAGCGGACCATAGATGTTGAGCGTGCTGCCGTTGGAGACCGTGAGGTTGCGGCTGGTGCCCGTGGTGGATCGGTGAAGAATGGAGGCGCATTCCGCTGTGGCGGTGCCCGTCACGCCAACAATGCATCCGGCGCTCGCGGTCTGCTCTATGCGCACGGGCGTCACCGCCGTGGGCACGTAGCCGAAGCTCCAATTGGCGCAGTTGAACCAGTCGGTGCTTGCGGCACCGGTCCAGATGCCGGGCAAGGGCGTGGTGGTGGTGGTGGTGAGGCGCAGGTCGTCGATGTAGAAGCCCTCATCCGTGCGGTCGTACAGGCTGGGTGTCGTGCCCGCGTTCATGGCGGTGTTGAACGTGGCGCAGGTGCTGCCGTTGAGGCCAATGCTGATCACGCGGAACCCAATGGTGGTGGTGCCTGCGGGCACATCGTACAGCAAGGGGTTCGGTGCTTGGTAGACATTGCACCCCGCCGATACCGATGGGGCACCTCCCATGGCCGCGTTCCATGCATAGTTGTGGTTGTCGAACCCGCCCACCCGGCCGATCGGGGTCCAGGCGCCTCCGTTCAACCGAACGAGCATGACCGCACCTTCGCGCACATCCATGCCGTGCCCATCACCACCCAAAGGATTGGGCGCTGGCAGTACCCTGTGGTACACCTGCAACTGGATGTTGTCCAGGCCGGTGACGTTACGGTCCGTGAAGATCACGCTGTTGCTTTCACCCTGCCTGCCCACCCGTAGCGACCAACTGCCTGTACGGGCGGTCTGGCTATTTCGCACACCTCCGGTGTAAGGCCAGTTCTCGCCGGTGCAGGCCACCGCATCGTTCTCGAATCCTTGGAAGAAGACCGTGGTCTGGGCCTGAAGCATGGCGCTCCCCAGCAGCAGGGCGGCCATCAGCGGCAGGCGGGCGTAGAGGGCGACCATCGGCACCGGATCGTTTCCGGGCGCAAAGATCGCAGGATCAGGGTCGGCGGATGTGAACGGGGATCTAAGTCTCCCGGCATTATCCACGATCGGGGGCCGATCGGCTCAGTGGAACATGAGCCAGAAGGTGGCCATGCCACCGAAGTAGCCGATGGCGGCGGGGATCATCATCCGCTTGATGTACCAGATGAAGTCGATGTGCAGGATGCCCATGGCGGCAACGCCGGCGGCCGAACCGATGATGAGCAGGCTGCCACCCGTGCCGGCGCAAAGGGCGAGCAACTCCCAGAAGAGGTGGTCGGGAGGATAGATGGTCATGGGGTACATGCCCATGGCCGCGGCCACCAGGGGCACGTTGTCCACGATGGAACTGAGGACCCCGATGGCGCCGTTGATCAGGTAGATGTCGCCACCAAAGCTGTGGTCCAGCCCCTGGGCCAGCAAGGTGAGGTGGCCGGCCACCTGCAGGCCCGCCACGGCCACCAGGATGCCCAGGAAGAAGAGCACGCTGGGCATGTCGATCCGGCGTAGCACGGCGGTCACCATCAGGTCGCCGCGCTTGTCCACGCCATGCCGCATGTGGATCACTTCGGTCACCACCCACAGCACGCCCAGGCCGAGCATCACGCCCATGAACGGCGGCAGGTGCGTAACGGCCTTGAAGACGGGCACGAAGAGCAGTGCGCCCACCCCCAGGGTGAAGACCAGCTTGCGCTCGCCCTCGGTGACATTGCCGCCGTGGTGGCCACTGGGGCGTACCGCATCGGGGCGCTCCACCTCACCCTTCACCACGCGTGCCATCCACAAGAGGGGCAGGATGAGGCATACCAGGCTGGGTATTATGAGCTTGGCGATGATGTTGAAGGTGGTGACCTGCCCGCCGATCCAGAGCATGATGGTGGTGATGTCGCCGATGGGCGACCATGCGCCGCCGGCGTTGGCGCTGATCACCACCATGCCGGCGAAGGTCCAGAGCGTCTCCTTGTCCTTGATGAGCTTGCGCAACAGGGCGCACATGACGATGGTGGTGGTGAGGTTGTCGAGCGCGGCGCTCATGAAGAAGCTGAGCAGGCAGATGACCCAGAGCAACGCGTACTTCTTCTTGGCGGTGATACGGTCGGTGATCACGCGGAAGCCCTCATGCACGTCCACGAGTTCCACGATGGTCATGGCGCCCATGAGGAAAAAGAGGATGGAGCCGATCTCGCCGAGGTGCTCCAGCAAGTGGTGTGTCAGTCCTTCGTGGCCGCCATGCCCGCCCTCGGGGAAAATGGCATTCTGCCCCAGCATGAGCACGGTCCAGACCGCGGCGCCGGTGAGGATGGCCGAGGCGGCCTTGTTGATGCGCAGGGGGTGCTCCAACGCGATGGCCAGGTAGCCCAGCACGAAGAGGAGCGCCATCAGGATGAACATGCGGGAGGGGGTCCTTGAAAAACGGCGCAAGGATACGCAACCCGGCCCATTAGGTTCCCTGAAGCTCAGGGAGAACGATGGGCCATCCTCACAGGGCCATGGCCCCGTGCCCTGACAATAGGCGCTCCAGGCCTATTTCGCCTTGCAGGTGTTGATGCCCGTCAATTGGTACAGGCCGCACCACCCCACAGCGGCGGTGACGAGCATGGCACCGCCCACCACCAGGGCCACGGCACCCCATACGCCGGAGGCCACTCCGGTGAAATACAGTACGGAACACACAAGTGCCAAGGCGATGCGCAGCACACGGTCCAAGGAGCCGATGTTGGTCTTCATGGGATCGGAGGTTCTTGTGGCAGGAAAACGCCTAACCATCGCAAAGGTTGGAAGCTGGCCACCCGGCGCCGGTGACCGATGTCACTTCAGCACGCGGATGCCTTTGGGACCTTGCTCGATCGCACCTTCGCGTTCGAGCTTCTTCAGGGTTCGGGTCACCACCTCGCGCGCGGTGCCGAGTTCCTGGGCCAGCTTGGCGTGGCGCAGGTCCATCCAGGGTTCACCACCCACGGTGCCCAGCTTGCGCAGGTATTCCAGCAGGCGCGTGGGCAGATCACCAAAGGCCACCTGTTCCACGGTGCGGAGCATATCGGTATAGCGCTCGGCGTAGTTGCGGAACATCAACTCGGCGAAATCGGGATGTTCACGCAGCCAGGTGCGCACCAGGGCCTCGGGCACCATCAGCAGCGTGCTGGGCTTCTCGGTCACCGCGTTGATGCGGCTGGGGGCGCGCTCCAGCAGGGAGGCGAAGCTCATCACGCAACTATCCGAAGGTTGGATCCAATAGAGCAGCAATTCCTTGTCCTCATGCCCGATGTACACGCGCACCAATCCCTCCAACAGCACGGGGAGTTCACGCACATAGCCGCCTTCGTGAAGGAGATGGGTGCCCTCGGGCACTTCCACCACGCGGCCTTCGGCGAGCATGCGGTCGATCAGGCCCGAATCCAATCCCACCAAAGCCCGTCGGGCCAGCACTTGGACATCCATGCGGCCAAGTTACCTGCGCCGCGTTACACTTGTCCCATGACGGCGCGTGGCGACATCCGTGTACAAGCCTGGGTGCTGGGAACAGGTGCGCTGCTCATGGGCATCAAGTTCCTTGCCTGGCACCGGACGGACAGTTCGGCGATCCTGGCCGATGCGCTGGAAAGCATCGTGAACGTGGTGGCCGGTGCCTTCGCGCTGTACAGCCTGGTGCTGGCCAGCAAGCCCCGCGACCGTGAGCATCCCTACGGCCATGGGAAAGTGGAATTCATAAGTGCGGGCATCGAGGGCACGTTGGTGATGCTGGCCGGTATGGCGATCGTGGTGCGTGCGGCGATGGCCTTCCTGGCGGGCAACGAGTTGCACCGGTTGGAGGAGGGCATCGTGCTCACCTCGCTGGCCGGCGCCATCAACCTGGTGATGGGACTCGTGCTGCTGCAGCGTGGCAAACGCCACCACTCCCCCACCCTGGTGGCCGGTGGCACACATCTGCTCAGCGACGCATGGAGCACGGTGGCCATGCTCGGCGGTCTGGTGCTCATCCTGCTCACGGACCTGGTCTGGATCGACAGTGTGTTCGCGGCCGGCTTCGGTGTCTTCATCACCGTGCAGGGCTTCCGCGTGCTGCGCAAAGCGGTGGCGGGCATGATGGACGAGACGGACATGGTGACGGCGCGGACCACCATCGCCATCCTGGAAGCGGCCAGGCGACCGGACTGGGTGGACCTGCACAACTTCCGCGTGGTGAGCTTCGGCCGCACCTTGCACATCGATTGTCATGTGACGCTGCCCTGGTACTACCCGCTGGAACGGGCACATGCGGAGATCGCCGCCATGGAACGGCTGGTGAACGAACGCAGCCCCCGGCCGGTGGAGCTCTTCATCCACATGGATCCCTGCGTGCCCAGCTCCTGCGGCATCTGCGCCCTGGCGGATTGCCCCGAGCGCAAGTCACCCTTCCTGCATCGTATCCACTGGGACCTGGACAGTGTATTGCAGGACGCCAAGCACCGCGCGGACCAAGGGCCGCAGTGATCGCGATGGCGAAGAACACGAAGCCCCGCCGGTGTTGACCTCGGCGGGGCTTCGTCAGGCAGTGGCTTCGATCAGCGCACCAGGGGCACGCGGAAGGTGTGTTGCGCTCCATCGTGGATCACGCGGACCACCCAAACACCGGCGCTGAGACCAGCCATGGGGAAGGATACCCGCCCTGGCATCGCACCAACGCTCCACTGATGATGCAGCTTGCCCGCCACATCCAGCAACTCCACCTGCATCATACCGCCCTCGAGATCGTGGTCCAGGAACAGTTGGTCATCAGCGGCCCAGGAAGTGATCCCCGTCGGGCCGATGTCCTCAAGTCCGGTGCTGAGTTCCACGACCACTTCGGTGGACCAACTGTCCGTGCAATCGCCATTGTTCACGGTCAGCGTCACAGTGTAAATGCCGGCCATGGTGTAGGTATGCGTGGGATCCGGTTCGGTGGAGCCGTTCCCATCGCCAAAGTCCCATGTGCTCGACTGCATGTCGATGCTGTTGTTGGTGAACTCCACCGGCGTACCGACCACGACCGGCCCCGGTCCATGGGAGAAGGCGGCCACAGGACCCTGGCCCGCACCAATGGAAAGTCCGGAGACCTGCAACACACAACCGTTCGCATCGGTGATGGTCACGGCATAACCGCCTGTTGCTCCCGTGATGTGGGCTTCCTCTCCCCCGTTGTCCCACAGATAGGAATAGGGAGCCGTGCCACCCACGGCCTCCACCGTGAGCATGCCGTCCTCGGCATCCGGGCAGCTGGCCTCGGTGCTCTCCACGTCGGCTATCAGTGCATCTGGCGCATCGATGGTGATGATGGAAGAGAGCGGGCCGCATCCAGCGTCGCTGCTCACGGTCACATTGTACTCCCCGGCCTGTAGACCAGTGAAGGTCGCCACGCCCAGAACATCGGATTGCACGAGCAGGACGTTGTTGAGGAGGTCACTCCAGGTCACCTCGATGGCATTCTCGCCGATGTTCACCACGGTGGCGCTACCATTCGCGGCATCGGAGCAGGTGGCATCGGTGGCGTACTGCGGGAGAGGCGCGGAGGCGCGCAGCAGCAATCTTGGTGTGTTGGTGTTGGGGCTCGCGGGCATGCTGAAGGTATACTCCGCGCCTTCGGTCAATGGTGTGATCGTCCCGGTCACCAGGTCCACGAGCGTCAGGCAGGTCAGGCTGTTGATGCCCACCATGTCACTGGCGCGCACCTTGTAGGTGCCTGCCGACGGTGCCTGCACCAGCACGGGGATGCTGATGTCCGTGGTGTACTCCCCATACATGTCGATCGTCAAGTCCACGCCCTCCGCACTGCGCAAAGCGATCCGCGGGGCGCCAGCACTGCTCCAACTGAGCTTGGGCACGTCACCGCTGTTCAACTGCGGTGTACCATCCTGGAATACCACAACCGCTTCATCCTTGAAGCTGTTGTTGCCCTGCAGGGTGAGACGCACCATCGGCGGGAGTGTGGTGAGCCCCCCGAAAATGCCACCGGTATTGCCGGAGACCTTGGCGCTTTCATGCACCGTGGTGGCCACGGAAGGTCCATTCGCCTTCAGCCAGAAGCCCTGGCTGCTCTGGATGATACCGTTCGCGCCATTCGCACCCACGGTACCGTTCCATGTGGCGTTGTTGCCGTCCACCGGGTTGAAGACCCAGTAGTAGTTCTCCACATCGGCACCTCTTTGGATCGCCGCGAAGGAGATCGGCGAGGGCAGCGGGTTGCTCACCAGGTTGTAGCCATCCACCAAGGGCGTTCCGCCATTGCTCCAGCTCACCGGCAAGGCGATGGGCGTCTGCGCGATCCGCGGTGGACCCTTGACATCGATCGTGAAAGCGGCGGTGGTCCCCAGGGTGTCGCCGCACCAGACCGCCCAACCCTTGCCCACGGAAAGCGGCTCAGTGATGCTCTCGGCTCCTGTGAGGCCATCGAGTGGGTTGGGACCAAGGTGCGTTTCATTGTAGTAGCGGATGCTGGGCCAGAGGATGCCGCTGCCCACAGGCATGTCGAAATTCGGGAAATGGCTTCCCGGGAAGCCCGCCGTGAGGAAGTCATCCTTCCAATGCTGCAAGGTCTGTCCGTCCACCGCACTTCCCAACAGGCGCCAGTTGGTGGCCCCTTGGGGAATATAGCGCTGCATGGTCAGTATGCCGGTGTAACTGGTACCGGCTACCAAGGAGTCCAGGCGGCCAGTGCCATCCACGTTGCTGATCAGCCTTACCGTGGCGCTGGTGGCATCGAAGTCGCCCGCACGTACCGCCAAGGTTCCGCGGATGTCGAGATCCACTTCCAAGGTCACATCGGCCGGCGTGCGTGCGGTCAGATCGAACAGGTCCATGCTGCCGGAACCTTGGACAAGAATGGCCGCTTCGTTGATGTCCCCGAGGATCAGATGTCCCGATGCGCCCTCGATGGAGCCATTGACGACCACGCTGGTGCCGTTGATGACCAATGAGCCTGTGCTGATGTCCAGCAGGCCGGTGCTCTCCACTACCAGATCATCCACGGAACCGTCCTCCGTCACCGTCACCACATGCCCATTCCGGACAGTGGCGTGGGAACCATCCGCGCCTTGTATGGCCAAGGTCCATGCGGTATGTGTGGCATTGCCTCCCAAACCGAATGGGCCTACGTTCAATTGTGCGGCTTCAAGGAATCGGCGTGCCGTGATCACTTGGGCATGTTGATCGCTGGTGCTGCTCGCGGTGGTCCTGGAATCCACGGCATCGCTGAAAGTGGCCGGAATGCTGAAGGTTTGTGATTCCGCGGCATGCGCACTGGCCAGCCATAGGTATTTCCGCACGCCCAGTCCGGGGTTGAGGTTGTTGGGGTCGGGCGCGTTGTTGGTATTGTTGGCATTGGTGGATATGTACGGCAGACCCGTATAGGTCCCCGCTGCGATGCGGTAGGTGACATGGGCACTGCGGTCCCCAAAGGAATTGGAGGTGGAGACCGTAGCCCCCTCCGTACCATCAGCGATACGGTACCACACCTTGCGGTATACGTTGCCTGTGCTGGCGTTGCTGGTGGCGAGTTGCGTGTACCCCGGCAGCACTGGATTGGTGCCGCTGTTGCTCGCATCCGTCCAGAAGACGAGGATCAGATCACCCTCCTGGATGCCCACCGGCAGATCCACCACATGCGCGGCTGAGCCGGTGGTGGTCTTCGCACTGCTGGCCGTGGCGCCCACCACGGGGAAACCATCTCCACTGGCCATGCGGGGAATATCAATGGGTTCGGTGCCCGGCACCGGCGCTGGGCCCAGGATGGCCAAGGTCCAGCTAACCCAGTCCTCCGTGCCGCTGGTGAACCCGACAGGGTCCTCGGAGGCCGCTGCGGGGTTGATGATCCGGTACGCGGTGTTGGTTGAAGCACCATCCGTATGCCCTCCAGACACCGTAAGCATATTGAAGTAATTGGCCGGAGGTGCTGTCGCCACCACTTGGGCATCGCCGGAGCGTGTGGCGATCCACAAATAGCTTTCTTCCGCCGGTGAGTGGGAAGGCGGATTGCTGTTCGCGTTGTCATTCGTCGCGGACGAGCCGGAGATCCCTGATGCGCCGCGGATGCGGTAGGTCACATGGCTGCTGCGCTCACTGGCGCTGGTGGTCAAGGAAAGGGCATCATCCCCGGATGCCGGACCGGATGCCATTTTCCAGAAAACGGCACCCACCACGGAACCTTCGTTGCCTTGCCCGAGCTTGTTCCACCCCGTGCTGGTGGTGGTCACCGTTGGATTGCCGTCCACGGAGAATACGGTCACCAGCATGTCTCCGGCAAGTCCCTCCGGAATGGCGATCGCGTGTGAGGTCACATTGGCACCACTCTGCACCCCGGTGGCGGAATTGACGATCACCGGGTGGGGGTAGGTACCTCCGAAGCCCTGAACTGCCACCGTCCATGCCGTATGGGTGGCATTGCCTCCCAACGAAAAGGCACCAGGGTCCAAAGCGGTTCCTTCCAGGAATTGCCTGGCCGTGATCACCTGGCATTGGTTGGAATTGGTACTGCTGGCGGTGGACCGGGCGTCCAATGCATCGGTGAAATCGTCCGGAATGGTGAAGGTCTGGGACTCGGCCGCATGGGCACTGGCGATCCAGAGATAATTCTGCGATCCGAGTCCGGGATCCAGGTTGGCCGGGTTCGGGGCATTGTTCGTGCCATTGGCATTGGCGGATATGAAGGGCACACCTTGGTAGGTTCCAGCCTCGATGCGGTACGTCACATGCGCACTGCGGTCACCGAATGCATTGGTGGAGACCGTCGCCCCTTCCGTCCCATCGGCTATACGGTACCACACCTTCCGATAGACATCAGCATCACTGCTGTTGCTCGATGCCAGTTGCGTGTATCCCGCAAGGGTCGGGTTGGTACCGCTATTGTCCGCATCGGTCCAGAAGACCAGGATGAGGTCGCCGGCCACGATCCCCATGGGCAGGGTGATGACATGGGCCACATTGTTGGTGTTCGTCTTCGCACTCGTGGCTGTGCTTCCTATCACAGGAAAACCATCGCCGGGCAGTGTTACGGAACCTGGGTATAACACATTGTACTCCTGGATCCAATTGGCACCATCCCATAGTTCCCATGTACCAGGGTCGCTCCAATCACCGCTCTGGTAACTGCGGTGGTCGCCCATGCTTTGGGCGAAGACCTGGGTGAACGCGAACATCCAAGCCAGACTGGCCAGTACAGTGACACGCAGCACGAACATCAGGACGTATGCCTTGACCATCTTCGTCGGGGTTATCAGTTGCTTTGTCGCAAAATCTGTTCGACCCATCTACGAATAAGTGCAATTGGTCGAAACCGGATTTGCGCAGGTCGGCAAATGTGTGGGGGATCCATGCCCCGTGTCAAGAAACTTTTGTTCATCGGGGCCCAGGCCTTGCTTCATGACCTTCTGTCCCTCAAGGTCATATCGTCCACCGGAGGGGTCCAAGGCCTTGAATAGACAAGCCCCCCACACCACATGGTGAGGGGGGCTGGCCATTGCTCAGAGGCGCCTCTGTCAGCGCATCAACGGTATCCTGAAGGTGCGTGTCTGGTGGCCATGGGTCACGCGCAGCAGCCAGATGCCGGTGCTCAGGCCATCGGCCGGCAAGGTCACCCGGCCGGGTGCGGCGCCCAGATTCCACTGGCGGTGCAGCTTGCCGGCGGCATCCAGCACTTCCACGTACAGGGTGCCACCCTCGAAGCCATGCTCCACGAAGAACAGGCCCTCGGCGCCCCAGGCGTTGACGCCCGGCAGCATGGAATCGGACAGACCAGTGCCCAGTTCCACCACGATGTCCATGGACCAACTGATGCTGCACACGCCACCGAAGGCCGTCAGCGTCACGGTATACACACCGGGCATGGTGTAGGTATGCGTGGGTTCCACCTCGGTGGAGCTCGCACCATCGCCGAAGTCCCAGAGGTAGCCCGCGCCACCGACACTGGTGTTGGTGAAGTGGACCGGTGTGTTGATGACCACGGTCGTCTGCTCAACCTCAAAGGCGGCTTCCGGCGCCGGGCCTGAGCCCACGACCAGACCACCCACCTCCAGGTCGCAGCCTTGGGCATCGGTCACGATCACCGAGTAGTTGCCCGCCACCACGGCGATGGAGGCTTCCGTGGCGCCATTGCTCCATAGGTAGGTGTAGGGCAGCGCACCGCCGAGCACGTCCACACTGAGTTGGCCATCCATGGTGTCCGGGCAGGTGGCGTCCAGGGTCTCCACCGTGGCGCTCATCACTTCCGGTGCGGTGATCAGGAAGGTCTGCTCCGAAGGACCGCAGCCGTCCACCTCCACCAGCACGCTGTACTCCCCGGCTTGCAGGCCCGCGAAGACCGCCTGTCCGGTGATGCCGTTCTGCACCAGCAGCGGGTTGCCGAAGCCGTCGCTCCAGGTGACGTTGGCCACCTGGCTGCCGAGGTCCACCAGGGCTTCGCCAGTGGCCGTGCCGCCGCAGATGGCGTTCTGCGTGGTGAGGGTGAGCGGTGTGGCGGCATGCAGTACAAAGCGCATCACAGCCTCTTCGCCGGTAGCGGCCTGGGTGAAGGTGTAGCTCTCACCATCCACCACCGGGGTGAAGATGCCCGTCTCCAGATCCTCCAGGCGCAAACAACCCAGCGCGGTCATCTCACCATGGGTGAAGGTGATCGTGTAGGTGCCCGCCACACCCGCCCGGATGGAGACCGGGATGGTGATGTCGCTGGTGTAGGCGCCGAAGCGGTTCAGCACCAAAGCATGTCCATCACTGCTGTGCGTGGCGATGCGGGGGGCGTCCAGGTGGCTGTGCGGCATCTTGGCCGCATCGCCCGGGCCAAAGGCGGGGCTGCCCTGTGCGAAGAGCACGGCGGCCTCGTCGTTGAACGCGTTCTGATCGCCGGTGACGCGCAAACGCAGCAGGTCGGCCACCTCCTCACCGGCGCCCCAGAGGCCTCCGCTGTTGCCGGCCACCTTGGCGCTCTCGTCCACCGTGGTGGTCACGGCACCGCCATTGGCCTTCAACCAGAAGCCCTGGCTGCTTTGGATCACACCGTTGAGCACGCCATTGGGGAAGCTCGTGCCCAGCACGGCATCCCAGTAGGCCGTGGTGCCATCATCCGGATTGTAGATGTAATAGCCTTCCTCCACATCGCCACCCAGGGAGAGCAGGTCGAAATCGATCGGACTGGCCAGCGGGTTGCTCACCAGGTTCCAGCCGTCGGCTGCGGGTGCGGGGGGCGTGCTCTCCGTCCAGGTCATCGGCAGGGTGAAGGGTGTCTTGGCGATGCGCGGCGGGCCGGTCACATCGATCTGAAAAGGGTTGCTGTTCACCGATCCATTGCCGCACCAGATGGCGTAGCCGCGACCGGCCACCAGCGGACTGGTGACGTTCTCGATGCTGACCAGGCCCTCGAGTGGGTCCGGGTCCTCGGTCTCCTCGGCGTACAAGCGCACGCTGGGCCACAGGATGCCACTGCCCACCGGGTTGTCGAAGTTCGGGTAGTCGCTTCCGGGGAAGCCGCCGGTGATCACGTTGTCATCCCACTGCTGCACCGTGGCGCCCAGCACCGGGCTGCCCATCAGGCGCCAATTGGTGGCACCGTTGGGCATCCAGCGCGCCACACGCAGGTCGCCCAGATAGTTGGCGTTGGTGCCCACCGGACCCAAGCGGCCGGTGCCATTGACATTGCTGCGCAGGCGAACGTTGGCGGTGGTGGCATCGAAGTCGCCGTCCTCCAGCAGCAGGGTGCCTTGCAGGCGCACAGAACCACTCACCGTGGTGGTGCCGTCACGGTCCACCGTCAGATCAAAGAGGAAGAGGTTTGCGGTGGTGCTCAGCGCGAAGGCGCCCACACCGGCGATCTTCAATTCGCTGTCATCCTCGGCGACGACCGCACCGGCGCCGGTGAAACTGGCCGAGGCGCCGTTCACCGTCAGGGTGGTGTTGGTCGTCAGCGTCAGCGTGCCGCCATTGTCCACGGTCAGGTCGCGCACGTCCACATCGGCGGTGTTGGTCACCAAGTGGGGGTTCTGTACCACCATGCTGCTGGCGGCGCCCCAAATGGCAGGACCAGCCGTGCCCACAGGCACCACGTCCCAGATGGGTGCGTTCACATCACCGGTGGCCTGGCTGTAATAGATGGCGCGGAACTCATCAGCACCAATGGTGGGGAGTGCGGGCCGGGTTTCGCAATCGATGTCGATGGCGATGCCCACATTGGCCCCTGTGCCTACCAACGCACCATTCACCGCTGACGTAGGACTCAGGTGCAGGTCGGTAGCACTGACGAAGGCTGGTGAGACGTTCTGCGACAGCAGGTCCTTGCCCGTGATGCCTTGCCAGATGGCCAATGTTACCCGGCTCGTACCAACCACGATACCGCCCGTGATGCCTGTGGTGTAGGTTCCCGGTCCACCACCACCAGCGAACAGGTCGTTGTTGTTCGAGGTGAAGGTGTACGTGGCATGACCCAGCGCGATCGCCGTGAATCGTAGTGAGGCTCCGGCATTCCCTTGCTGGGTGTTCACCAGGATGTTGTTGCGGATGTCGGTCGATGCACCGGCGCCCACCATGGCCAAAGCCGCAGCCGTCTGGGTCGCGGCCGTAGTACCCGGTATGGTGCCTTGCATGCGTACCGTATTGTGGTAGACATTCACTGTGGCCGCTCCTCCGCCCAAGAGGATACCAGCGGATATGTCGGGGTTGGTGGCATTCGCCGCAACTCCACTGACGGTGTTGTTCGCTATTGTGGACGAACCAGTCGTGGCAGCACCGTATGCGATACCCACCGCCGACCACTGGTTGTTGTTCACCACCGAACCGATCGTATTGTGTGTGATGGTCGCGTTGGTCACTTCTCCCACCCCAGCTTCTGTCGCAGTGATTGATGAATGTGCGAACCCGACCGAGATCCCCATCACATCGAGCGCGCCTGTTCTGAAAACCCCATCCACATTGTTGCCTGTGATGCCGATGCTGTTCTCGAATCGAGCAAAAATGCCTGCGGTCCCATGGGTGTTCAGGTTGTTGAACCGTATGGCCGTGCCCTCGTTCTTGTTCGCGGCACTGGCACCCACCGAGTAGATGCCGATCTGGCAGCTCGACACCGCGTTGTTCTCGAAGGTGTTCCCGTCGTTGTCCACACCCAGCGACCCGGTACCGATCGTGGCACTGCCCGAACCGATGCCCATCAAGGTGGTGGTGGAGGAATTCCCGGTGACGATGCAGTTGCGCACGATGTTGTTGGTGGCGCCGAAGGCCGGGCCGGCGGCGCTCTGCAGCCAGATCACGGCGCTCGATGTGCCGGTACTCGTGTTGGAGATCGTCAGGTGGCGCGCGGAATTCGTCTGGCATAGACCATTGGCCACCGGTGCGTTGCTGCCCTCTATGCGGATCCAATCCGCGCCATTGAGAAGCAGGATCGCGCCTGTGCTGGAACCTGTGATGGTGGGCGTGACGCTCGCCGCCGGCTGGATGGTCAGCGTATTCGTGCTGCTCGCATCGGCATTGTAAGCGATGGTGATCGGGAAGGTCTCGCCCGTGCTGTAGGTGGCATCCTCCAACTCGAAGACCACCGGACCAGTAAGGCAGGCCGCGTTGTAGGCTCCAATGGCACCGGTCAGCGTATTGAATGGCGCCGCTTGGGCGGTGCCCACGGCGTAGGTTCCGTTCAGCGTCCAGTTGATGCTGTAGCTGCTGGGCGTGGTGGGAGCCGTGGACACGGCGGGTGGGTCGGCCGTGAAGCCCGATGCACCGGCGAAGGGCTCCGTGGTGACGTTGTCGCTGCCGTCCTGCGCCGCCACATAGTACTCCACAAGGTCGCCGCCATTGGTGCCCGCACCGAACTGGAATGTGAAAGTGGGCGCACTGATGGTGGTGGCCGTCTCACCGGTCCAGCCACCACCGTTGATGCGCCAGTAGAGCACCGGCTGGCCGATGCCTGTGGTGGGCACACCGGAACCCACGTCCGTGATGGTCACATCCAGGGAACGCATGCCAGTGACACAACCCGGGCTTCCAAGCGGCGTGTAGGTGATCGTGGGCGGCTCCAGGTCGCCGAAGACGAAGTCACCGGCATCGGCGCCGATATCCACAGGCGTGAGCGCGCTGCGGTCCTCCCCGTCGAAGTCGTCCGTCACCGCCACCGCGAAGCCCGTGCCTTCGATGGGCGTTGGGTTCGTTGGATGGATGTGCAGGTCCACCGTGGCCGCGGTACCATTGGGCGCGATGAATTGCGGGTTCCCACCGGGGCTGTTCACATCCCGGCCACTGGTGGCCGTGCGCCAGTCGTTCAATGTCAGGCGCGCACTGGTGAAGAATCCGATGTGCCCGCCGTTGCCGGAAACGTGCAGGTTGTTGTGGTCGCTGGTGAGTCCAGTGAGCGTGGACATGCGGATGGCATAGTGGTTGGCCCCGCTTGCCGCGTTGCTGCGCGCATTGAACAGGATATTGTTCCGGTAGCTGCGCGTGCTCGCTCCATCAGCATAAATAGCGAAGGTTTCAGAGGCTCCGCTGGATACGTCGGCGCCACCGATATACACGCTGTTATGCCAGATGTTCCTGGTCCCCCCCTGGTCCCAAATGCCATAGATGAAGCATGGAACGGCGATGTCGTTGCCATCCTGGTCGATGCCCAGTCGCACCATGTTGTTCCGTATGGTGACCGTACCCCCGGGATTGTTGATACCGATCAGCGTACCACCGGTGCTGGCCAGGTTGAGGCTGTGCACCAAGTTCTTCTCAAGCAGGTTGGTACCGGTGCTGGCATTGAAGTGGATACCCAGTACATGGCGGGTGCCTGTAGCATTGGTGTTCGAAAGGCTGTGTATCGCATTGCCACTCAGGGTATGATTGGCCGAACTGGCTGTGATGCTGACGCCGATGACACTCGCTGAGACGAAAGTACCCGTGCCACCCGCCGCATTGAGGTTGCGCACCAGGTTGCCACTCAGGCTCGCCGATGGCGATTCCACCAATATGCCACGCATCAGCGCGGCGGTGCTCGTGGATGCGCTCTCAATGGAGTTGGCCACCGTGCCGCCGATGGTATTGTTGTTCGCTGTCCATGAATTGGACGAGGTCGTGTTGCAGCGAAGACCATAGAAATTCCGCGCACCAGTGCCGCCACCGGTGGTGATGCCGCCGATCTGGTTGTTGTTCGTGGTCCAGTCGCTCGAACCGAAATTGTATATGGCTGTGACGTCGGCGGCACTGGCGCTTGTGGATGTGAGCGTGATCGACGCCGCGCTGGTGGTGCTTCCCACGGTATTGCCGTTGCATGTAGTGAGGCCAGCCGTTATGTAAATACCCCGGAAAACCGCCGTGGTCCCCGTGCCACAGCCCGCACCGCTCATCGCGATGCCGCGGATGATGTTGTTGTCCACGTTGCTCGCCGTGGTGATGCCCACGTTGACCAGGATGGGCACGAAGGAGGTCAAACAGGAACCAGAGACCGGGAACACCAGGTTGTAGGTGCCCGTGCCATCCGCGGCCGCATGGCCGATGGTATTACCTGTCACCGTATAGCCGTTGCCGTTCGTGTTGGCGATCCGGATGCCGTGATGGGTAATGGTCACGCTGCCATCCGTGATGGTGCGCGTGGCCGTCTGGTACATCCGGTTGTTGGTGATCGTCAGGATGGGCGTACCGCTGTTGACGTCGATGAAGGCGGTACTGACCGTGGGATGGAAAACGTCGAAGATGTTGTTGTTGTCGATGACGTTGCCGCTATTGCCTGTGCCGGGATTGGCGTTGCTGGTGCCCGTGAAGTAGATGCCCTTGCTGGGCAGGTTGCCGCCGGCGGGACCGATGTCGCAAAGGCTCACCGTGTTGTTGTCGTTGCCGGTACTGCTACTGTTGGCACCGAACCAGATGTTGCCTCCATTGGTTCCGGCCGCCGAAGTGCTCGAACCCTGCACCGCGCAGCGCGTGATGGTGTTGAACACGGCATCGCTGGCGAAACGCATGGTGCTGGTGCCACTGGTGGCCGCAGTGCTGGTGTTGGCGATCGTGAGTGAAGCGCCGCCGCTCATCAAGCCATCGAAGGTCACATAGCGCGCCCCGAAAAGGTCGATCATCGGGCCGCCCGTCAAAGTGCCCTGGACAGTGGCCGCATTGCCGGCGGCCGGCCGTATGGTGAAGGTATTTGTGGCGCTCGCATCCACATTGTTGTTGATGGCGATCGGGAAGACCTCACCCGTACCTGTGGTGTAGCTGGCGTCCACCAACTCGTAGATCACCGGCCCCGTCAGGCAGGCGTTGTTGTACCCATCGATGGCGGTGCGCAGTGTATTGAAGGGTGGGGGCTGCGCATTGCCGATCAGGTAGGTGCCGTTGAGGATGAGGCCGATGTTCAGCACACTGGCCGGCGGCGGCACACTGGCGGCGGGCGGGTTGGCGCTGAAGCCTCCGCCACCGGCCGGGAAGGTGCCCACGTTGTCGTTGTTGTCCTGGGCCACCACGTAATACTCCACCACATCCGCGCTCACCAGCCCCGGAGCGAAGGTGAACTCGTAGTTGTCGCCGCCCAGCCATACCGCCGTCTCATAATTCCAAGCACCGGCGTTCACGCGCCAGCGCAAGCGTGGCAGGCCGACGCCCGCTGTGGGCACGCCGCTGGCATCCGTGATGGTGGCGGTGAGCACGCGCGTGCTCAGGTCGCAACTTGGCGTGGTGAGCGGCGTGTAGACGATCGTGGGCGGTGTGGCTTCCCCGAACACGAAATCACCCGCGTCCGCACCGATGTCCGTCGGGGTCAACCCGCTGCGGGTCTCAGCGTCGAAATCGTCCGTCACCGTGGCGATCAGCACGCCCGTGCCTTCGATCGGCGTGGGCAGCACCGGGTCGATGTGCAGGTCCAGTGTGGCCGCATCACCTTCTGGGTTGATGTAGCGCGGGTCGCCTGTCACACTGTTGGCGTCCTGTCCGATCAGCTGCCAGGAGGCCAGCGTGGGCCTGTCGAAGCTGAAGAAGCCCAGCACGCCTCCGTTGCCCGAAGCGTACAACAGGTTGTAGTTGCTCGTCAGGCCAGAAACGCTGATGGCCCGGATGGCGTAGTGCTTGCCACCCGCACCGGCGTTGCTCCGGGCGTTGTGGAAGATGTTGTTCCTCCAGTTGCGCACCGGACCGGAAGATGCGGTGTACAGGCACCAGCTGTCGTTCGCCGTACCGCCCACCCCGCTGCCGCCGATGTACACGCTGTTGTGGTGCAGGCTGGTGGCGCCGGAGACGTCCCAGATACCATTGATGGTGAGCGGCACTGTGATCGATGCGCCCGCCGCGTCCACACCAAGACGTATCATGTTGTTCCGGTAGGTGGTGGTACCGCCCGCGATGTTGATGCCCACCAGCGTGGCCCCTGTGGCCGCCGCGTCCAACGAGTGGATCAGGTTGCGCTCCACGATGTTGGTGCCGCTGGAGGAGGTGTAGTACATGCCCAGCACCGCCCGCGTGCCGGCGGCGTTGGTGCTCCGCAGGCTGTGTACCGTGTTGCGAGATACCGTATGGTTCACGCCGGTGCTGCCGAACCAAAGGCCCGTCACCGCGGATGCCGCGCCCACGGCCGCCTGGCCATCATCATTGCTCAGGTTCCGCACCAGGTTGTCCGCCACCGTGGCGCTGCTCGTAACGAAGGCGATGCCCCGTACCACGCTGCCCGTGGTCGCTCCCGTTTGCCGGATGCTGTGTGCCACCGTGCCACCCACCGTATTGTTGCTCACGGTCGAAGCCACCGATGAACTCGTGTTCACGGTGATCCCCGACAGGATGCTCGTCAGAGAAGAAGTGCCCAGGTTGGCCGTGATGCCACCGATGACGTTGTTGCTGATGGTGGTGGGGAGCAAGGAGAAGTTATGGATGGCGTATACATCCGTGGAACTGGACGACGTGGTCGTGAAGCTCAGACTGTTCGCCGTCTGGCTGCCGATGATGTTGCCGGCGTTGACGCCGATGTTCACCAGACCGCTGTTCACGAAGATCATCTGGAACGGCGAGTTGCTCGTGGTGCCACTGGTGGTGGTGCCAAGGCTGATGCCCCCGAAAATGTTGCCATCGATATTGGTCAGGACCGTGTTGCCAGAGTTCAAGCCCAGGTGGATGGCGCGCAAACTGCCGTTCGTGCCGCTGATGTCGTAGATGCCCGTGCCCGAGGCGTTCGCGAAGCCGAAGGTGTTGCCGCTGATGTCGTAGCCCCCCACATCGGCGAAGGAGGCCGTGTTGATCTCCAGCATCCGGTGCGCGGACGTGGTGCTGGTCACGCGTGCCGCGGTCTGGTAGAATTTGTTGCCGCTGATGGTCCAGTTCGTGCAGCCTGTGTTCAGAAAGAGGCCGTAGTGTGTTGCTGCCGGCAGGAAATAGTCCCGGATCTCGTTGTCCAGGATCCGCACACCGCTGTTGTGTACGGCCAGCGAACCAGTACTGCCGTTGCCATAGATGGCCTTGCCCACCGTGCCACCGGAGACCGCACCAATGATGTTGTTGGCGATCACGATATCGTCATTGCCCGTGGTGGCGCCCCCG
The DNA here is from genome assembly GCA_026129465.1 of Flavobacteriales bacterium. Classification (NCBI taxonomy): domain Bacteria; kingdom Pseudomonadati; phylum Bacteroidota; class Flavobacteriia; order Flavobacteriales; species Flavobacteriales bacterium. The sequence continues at coordinate 123,617 of JAHCIA010000001.1, read as the reverse complement.
GCGAAGACCAGCACACCGGACTCCAGTATGCCGCCCAATTGATGCGCCGCCTCCAGGGTGCAGTTGCGGATCGTGTCGTTCACCGCGTCGTTGATGAAGCGGATGGTGCTGGTGCCGGTGCCAGCGGACGTGCTCGCATTGCGGATGGTCAGGGTCGCCCCGCCCGTGTTCAGTCCATCGAAGATCACGAAGCGCGCCCCGTTCATGTTGATCAGCGGGTTGCTCGCGATGGTGCCGCTCACCAGCACGGCCGTGGCCGCATTCGGCCGGATGGTCAGCGTGTTCACGCTGCTGGCGTCCGGGTGGTTGTTGATGGCCAGTGTGGAGGCCAGGGGGTAGCTGGCGTCCATCAGCTGGTAGACCACTGCGCCGCCCAGGCAGCTCGCATGGTAGTGCGCTATGGCGCTGGGCAGGCTGTTGAAGGGGGCCGGTTCACCGCTGCCCACGTTGTAGGTGCCTGCCAGCACGGCCAGCACCGTATAGCTGCTGGGCGTGGTGGGCGGTGTGCTCGCCGCGGGCGGATCGGCGCCGAAACCACCTGCACCGGCCGCAGGGAAAGCGCCCACGTTGGGCGTACCGGCGTTGTCCTGGGCCACCACGTAATACTCCACCACGTCCCCCTCGGCCGCACTGGCGCCGAAGGTGAACTCATAGGTGCTGCCGCTGATGTGTACACCGGTCACATAGGCCCAGGCACCTGCATTGATGCGCCAACGCAGGCGCGGCAGGCCATCGCCACTGGTGGGCACCCCGCTGGCGTCGGTGATCGAGGCCGACAGGGTCCGTGCACCGGTACCGCACGCACTGCTCAGCGGCGTGTAGCTGATGATGGGCGCCGCGATGTCCAGCAATACACCCTCGAACTCATCCGCACCGATATCCGGCGCGGCACCACCTCCGGTGTATCCCACGCTGCCGAAACGGATGTCGCCCTCGAAGTCGTCGTCGATGCCCGCGATGGCGATGCCGCCGCTTTCGATCTGTGTGGCCACCGTGGGGTCGATCTTCAGGTAGTCGGCATTGGTGGGGTCGGTGCTGAGGAAGGGCGGCAGCTCGCTGACGGAGTTGGCGTCGCGGGGACTCGCGAAAGCCTGCCAGCTGGCCAGGGTCTCATAAGCTGTGGTGCCGTTCCAATGGATCACCCGTGTGGGACCCGGCGTATCAGCATAGAACAAGTTGTTGTTGCTGGCCGCGCCATAGTTCGTCAATCCAGTGGCCGCCTGCCGATACGCGATCGTGCGGTTGCCCGCTCCGTTGGGCGTGGACATGTTCACCAGGATGTTGTTGCGCATGGTGAGCGTGGGAGCCGTATTGCAGTAGACCGCGGCCGTGGTGAAGCTGGCCCCCGAACTGGTGGCGCTCAGATAGATGGTGTTGTAGCTCAGGCTGATGTTGAATCCGGTCGTGCCCATGTTCGCATGGAACCCATGCAGGAACGCGGTCGTGCTGTTGCATGCGGGCATCCGCAGATCGCCGATCCGGTTGTTCACCACGTTGGTGGTGGTGCCACTGGTGCCGCCCACCAGGTCGATGCCCCGCACCAGACCAGCCGTGGTGCCACCCGACTGCATGTCCGCGATCAGGTTGCCCCGGATGTTCATCGTGCCCACACCCATCTGCGCCTGCCGGATGCCGATCACTTCGGCCGCCGTGCCTGTGGAAGTGATGCCCCGGATGGTATTGCCCGTGATGTCGTGCGGGCCCTGCTGCATGTTGATCGCGGTGATGCTCCCCGTGCCCGAGATGTTCGTGATCGCGTTGTTCGCCACCGTGTTCGTGGCCGTGGTCCGGCTGTAGCCCACCTGCAGGATGTTGGAAGCCCCACTTCCCAGGATGATGTTGCTGAACGTATTGTTCGATACGTTCTTCTGCGGGCCATATGGAGAAAATGTGCTGCCATCCGTGTTCTGCCATCCCGCGAAGGAGGTCGCCCCCGTGAGCGTGATGTTGCTGAAATCGTTGCCGGTGTTCGTATCGCTGCCGGTGCTCGGGGTGGAAGAATTGGAGAGGTATAGCTGCACCGCACCGCCCGAACCCGTTTTGCTGAAGCCCGTGACGATGCCGTTGTTGTTCACGTTCGTCACGGCATTGGCGGGCCGTATGACACTGTTGCTGATGAATGTGACATTGCCCGTGGTGTTCACGCTCAGATTGGTGAAGGTGTTGCTGCTGATGTTGGTATTGAGGACGGCCCCCGTATTGCTCACATAGGTGTTGGCACCCGAAGAGGCGAGGTCGTAGACGACTCCCCGCAGATCATTGCCCGTGATGCTCAGGCTCGACGCCGATGTGCCACTGGTCACTGTGATCCCCGTGAAGGTCCCAGAATTTGCCCGGGTGAAGTTCACAACACCGGCCCCGGCATTGCCCAGCTGGTTGTCCGTGATGTTGTTGGCCACGGAAACGTTTCCGGTGCTTTGGATACCGATGAAGTTGCTCGTAGTGCTATGCATCGTGACGCCACGCAACACGTTGTTCGAGATGTTCACGGTACCAGCAGCGCCCGCACTGGCGATACCCAGCAAAGAGCAGGTGCCCGTGGTGGTGCCCGCCAGACCGATGGTCAACGAACCCGCCGTGGCGCTCCCCACTTGGTTGTCCACGATGTTCAAGGTGGTACCGGAACCCGCCGCATTCACCTCGATGGCATTGAGGTTCGTGCCAATGGCCGCCGTGGCACCCGCATAGGTGATACCGGCCACCGTGTTGTTGCGGATGTCGATCGCGCCCGTTGAAGAAGTGGCGTAGATGCCATAGGAACGCCCGCCACCAGTAGAACTCGTGATGGCGATGGAACCGGTTCCTGTCGCTGCACCGATGGTGTTGCCCGTCACTGTACCGATGTTCACCCCAGCATTGGCCACAATGCCGCCGAAAACACCAGGGGTGGTGGTCGCGCCGCTCGTTGTGGCCAAGGAGATCCCCGCCACTGTGTTGCCTTGTATACTGCTCACCGGTGTGGCGGCGGCCACGCACTCGATACCAATGAACCGATTCGCTATGGCACCCGCATAAGAGGTGGTACCAGTGCCAACGGTATTGGCGAAACCGATGGTGTTGCCGGTGATGGAGTAACCGCTTCCTGAGGCGGTATTGATGTAAATGGCGCGGTGGATGGCACCGGACGTGGCCGTGCGCGTGGCGGTCTGGAAGAACTTGTTGTCGCTGATGGTCCAGCCCGAACTGTTGCTCACCAGGTACAGGCCCGTGGAGGCCGTGGATGCATTGAAGTAGTCGGAGATCTCACAGCCGCTCACCGTGTTGCCACTATTGTCCACGGCGACGGATGTACCGGTGGAACTGATGGCGATCTGGGGCAGGTTGCTCCCAGCGGCGGTGATCACGCACTCCTCGATCAGGTTGTTGTCGTTGCCCGTGCTGGTCCCCGTGCTGAAGAAGATGGTGCCATTTCCAGCCGCGCCCGTCGTGTTGGAGCCCCTGATGGTGCACTTACGCACCACGTTGTTCACGGCATCAGCGATGAATCGGACGGCGCTGGTGCCGGCTGTGGCGGCGCTCGAGGTGTTCTCGATCACCAGCGCGTTGCCCCCGGAATTCAACCCATCGATGGTCACGTTGTCCGCACCATTCAAGTTGATCAAGGGAGCCGCGAGGTTGCCGGAGATCGTGCGCGTGGCGCCACCGGATGGATTGATCGTCACGGTCGCCCACGCACCGGCATTCAATGTGGCCGAGGCCGGTTCGGTGGTATTACCCGTGATCTCGATCAAGATGTTGGCCCCCGTTTGGGCTCCGCCGTTGATGGCGGTGAAGGCAGCCCCAAGGGTGCCGTATGTGCCGTTGCCGACCAAGGCGCCGGAGACATCCACTTGCGCTTGTGATCCAAGAAAGGCGACCATCGCCACGGCGATCATCGCGCTACGCAGTACAGGGGTAAGGAACCGTTTCATGTGCAGGGGTTTCGGTAGGGGGGCAAGCGATCCTTGGCCACATCAGGTGGCCAGGGCAGGTTTTCAGGTATGGGGTGCAGTGGTCCGGCGGCGAGGCAAGGCGCGCCGGGGGGGGGGGGTGGTGGGTATGGAGTGGACTCCCTTGGGCGGGGAGGGGGTCTGATGTACCGGAGGCAGGGTTACGCGGTGAAAAGTAACACTGGAATACTTATCCACAAGTGACGGTTGATGCCTTGTGACCCACCCCCCCTCCCACGCGGTTGACCACCCCTGGAAAGACGAAGCCCCACCGGAACATCCGGTGGGGCTTCGTCAAGCGAATATCGCGGTTCCTCACCGCACCACCGGCAGCGAATAGGTCCACTGTTCCCAAGCGGTACTGGCGTTCAGGAAGTAGAGGCCGGGCGTCCAGGTGTGGGTGGGGATCTCGTGGCGCGGCGTGTTCGCCGGGATGCGGCCGGTGTAGACCGTGCGGCCGGTGGCATCATACACATGCAGGTGAAGGTCCTGCGGCATGGCGCCTTCGATCGTGATCAGGTCACCGGCGCTCCAGGCGCGCGGGCCGTCATTGGCCAGGTCCTGGAGGGTGGTGAGCAGGCCCACGGACACCGTGGTGCCCAGGGTCCGGGAACATTCCTCGTCCTGCAACACCAGTGTCACCTGGTACTCACCGGGTTGCGCGTAGCCATGCAGCGGCGTGGCGTGGGTGCTGGTCTGGCCATCACCGAAGTCCCAGAAGCGTTCCTCGGCGGCATCAGCGGTGCTGCTGAACTGCACCGGCTCCATCACCTGGACGGTGGTGGGTGCCACCAGCGCGCCAGCGATCGGCTCGGGGGCCGTCACGTGCAGGCCGTTCGCCGTGATCACGCAACCGTTGGCGTCGGTCACTTCCACGCCATAGAAACCCTCGCCCACCCCTTCCAGATCGGGCGTGGTGGCGCCGGTGCTCCACAGCATCTCATAGGGCCACACGCCGCCCAGCACTTCCAGCAGCACATGGCCGTCGGTGCTCTCGGCACAGGTGGCCGGGGTGATGGTGTACAACAGTTCCATGGCCCAGGGTTCCTCGATGGTGAACTGCGCCGATTGCGCGGGGCATTCGGTGCCGCCGATGTGCGCCGTGTAGTGGCCGGCGCCCAGGCCTTGCAGCGCGGCCGAACCCAGCATGCCCTCGATCACGGCCAGGATGTCGCCCTCGGCATCGGTCCAGGTGATGTCCACCGGTACCGCGCCCGGGTTGTGCAGCGTGATGGAGGCATCGCCGCTGCCGTGACAGCTCACATGCTGCACCTCATGGACCAGCATGGCGCTCTGGTGCAACAGCAGGCGCGGCAGAGCGGGATCCGCGTCGGCGGCGATCTCGATGGTGATGGTGGCGCCGTCATGCAGGGGAACACGCACGCCGGTGAGCAGGTCCTCCAGCACCAGGCAGGTGAGGCCGTTCAGGGACTCTATGCCGGTGGCGGTGATGGTATAGGTGCCCGTGACGGGCGCATGCAGCATTACGGGGATGTGGATCGTGCCATCCGGCGCACCATGGTGGTTCAGCGCCAGGTCCGGGCCATCGGCCACGCGAGTGGCGATGCGCGGGGCTTGCGGATGGCTGAACGGGAACTTCAAGGCATCGCCCTCCTCTTCGTTGAAGACCGGGCTGCCATGGGCGAAGACCACCACGGTCTCGTCACTGAAATTGTTCAGGCCACTGGCGATCCGCAGGCGCAGCGATGGTGGCGGAGGACCTTCCAGACCACCGAAGATGCCGCCGCTCTGGCTGCCGGTCTTGGCGCTCTCGCTCACGGTGGTGTTCACGGCCGGGCCGTTGGCCTTCAGCCAGAAGCCCTGGCTGCTCTGGATGGTGCCATTGGCGCCGTTGCTGCCCACGAAACCGTTCCAGGTGGCCATGTTGCCGCTCACCGGATCGAACACGTGGAAGGCGTTCACCACATTGGCACCGCGCACGATGGCGCCGTAGCTGATGGCGCTGGGCAGCGGGTTGCTCACCAGATTCCAGCCATCGGCGGAGGGGTTGCCCGTATCGGTCCAGGACATCGGCAGCGTGAACGGCGCGTAGGCGATCGTGGGCGGACCCGTGACGTCGATGACAAAGGGGCTGGTGTTGTACAGGCCATCACCGGACCAGGCCGCGAAACCTTTGCCGGGGGTGAGGGGCATGCTCGCGTTCGTGACGCCCACCAGTCCATCCGAGGGCGAAGGACCGGGGTTGCTTTCCACATAGTGGCGGATGCTGGGCCAGTGGATTCCGCTGCCGGGAGGATCGTAGAAGTTGGGGTAGTGCGAACCCGGGAAGCCAGCCGTGAAGAAGTCGTCCTTCCAATTGTTCACGGTGGCGCCCTGCACCGGGCTGCCCAGCATGCGCCAGTTGGTGACACCACCGGGGATGTAGCGTTCCATGGTGATGTTGCCCACGTAGCTGGCGCCGGGGTCCACGGGACCGAGGCGGCCGGTGCGCAACGCGTTGCTGGCCAGTTTCACAGCCGCATTGGCGGTGAAGGTGCCACCGTTCAGTTGCAGCGTGCCGAGCAGGGTGATGGGCGTGGTGACCGAGGTGCCCTGCGGGGTGTTCACCGTGAGGTTGAAGAGCGGCAGGGGCGCCGATCCACCGATGGTCACCGGTGTGTTGGCGATCACGGCCAGGGTTCCCGTACCACCGAGCACGACACCATGGTTGGTCACGTGGCCGCCCACCGAGAGGGTGCCGGCGTCGATGTCCAAGGAGCCGCCGGTTTCCACCAGCAGCGACTTGGCCGAACGCGTGCCATCCACGCTGATGGCATGCCCGTTCCGGATAACCACATGGGCGTTGCCATTGGGAATATTCGGTGCGATGGGTCCACCCGGGCTGAGGCTCCAGATGGTGCTGCCCATGGCGCCGGACGCGGCACTGTACAAGGTGACAGGTGCACCACTGCAGGTGCAATTGGCGCCGTATACGTCGCCTGTGGTGTTCGGGTCGCCGTCATCGCAGGGCGAACCGGGAATTGCGGGGCCGTTCGCCACACCTTGGCAATCGACCGGCGAGAAATTCAGCGCCACATGCCGCAGCGTACCCGCATTGCCGCCCGAGGAGCAGATGGTGAGCACCCAGGTGCCGTTGGGGTCGCCGCTGAAACCCGCCAGGGTCTGCTCCGGGCGCCAGCTGCCGGTGATGTTGTTGCTCGCGAAGTTGTTGGGGATGTCCGCCACGGATTGCGCGGCGCCGTCATCCAAGGTCAACACGGCGGTGGGGCAATTGCCCGGGTTGCCGAAGTTCGATCGCGGGCCGCCGCGGTTCATGATCATCTCACGGACAGCACCATTGGGCGCGGTCAGGTACACACGCAATTGGTTGCGGCTCGTATGGGCGATGATCAGGTCCACGCTCGTCAATTGCGTGTTCACGCCCAGCGCGTCACCCTCTCCCGTCACGGCGATGCCCGCCTTGAGTTCGGCTCCGGCGGAACAACTGTTGGCGGCGATCGCAGGGTGTGGCGTGGCCAGGCAACCGCCATTGGCCACACAGGTCAGCGGGCTGCTGAAGCTGCCCAGACCCAGGTCGCAGGCTGTGCTGCTGGCATGGGCCACGGCCACCGTGCGGCTCTGGCCGATGGGGTATGGCCCCAACACATGGACACCGGTGCCCACTCCCGCGTGCACCGTGCTGCCATTGGCCTTGATGTCCACCGAAGCGCCATTGCCCAGCGAGGTCACGTTCACCAGGATGTTGAATGTGCCACCGGCACAATCGCTCTCCACCGTGGCCGTGGCCACGGGGCTCGTGCAATTGGGTGTCCAACGGTACAGGAGACCGTTGGGAGGCGTGATGGAAGAGGTGAATTGCACACGGTTGGTGTTGCTGCCGCCTTCCGAGGTGGCGCTCCAATCGCTGGTGCTGGTGCGCGCATGGAAGTCCGAGGTGGTGCCGCGAAGACCTGCCTGCACCTGGCGGCTCGTGTTGGTCTCGGTGGTGGAGCAGGCCCCGTAAACGACCTCGATGGTCTGGGCCAGCACATTTCCGTCTCCTTCATGGAGCCGGATCTGGAAGTTCACATCGTCGTTATTGCCATCGCGGCGCACGCGTGTGTACTGCACCACGAAGGTTCGGTTCGGTGCTGTGCCGATGGTTCCAGCGACCGCATTGGCCCTGGGCGTGATCGATGAGGTGCCATTGCTGGTGGCGTTGGCGCTCATGGTCACCTGGTTGCCACTGATGGACACCACGGCGGCGTTGGCAGGGATGCCCGTGCCGGTGATGCACATGCCTACGCGCAGATCGGCGGTGCTGGCCACGGTGAGCACGGGTGAGCCACTGGTGCGCGTAGCGTTGGTGGTGGCGAAGGTGCGCTCGGCCAATCGCGCGTTGAAGCCGGCGATGCCATTGTCCGTGGCGTTGCCACCCAGGTAGAGGCCCTGAACACTCCCATTGACATAGGCACCTCCACCGGCATTGTTCGCCAGCGTGTTGCCGAACACGATGAACCCGTTGGTGGAGACCATGACGTTGTCATAGCTCTCCGGCCCGAACTGGAAGTTGAATGGAAGGGGCACGGATACCGCCGCATTGTCCCAACCTGTGCCGAAGAGTGCGGACCAGCCCGTGGAACCGATCGGCGTGTAGCTATCGCTGTGCTGTGAGAAATCGTAACGGCCGGCCACCTGTGCATTGGCATGTGGCAGGTACAGGAAGCACTGCGGAGCGGCCACCATGGCCAGGAAGGCGAGACGTGCCGCAAAGGGGTTATGGGTGGACATGTGTCTGTTGTTCAGGTTCTTGGAGTCGGCCCGCCATGGTTCCCTGCGCTTGTCCGGGAGGATCGCATGGACGTATGCCGGTGCTCGTACGGCGGGGCGGGGGGCGTGGTTTCCACACCGTGCAGGAACCCGCGATCGCCCGTTTGGGGACCAGTGGCCAGACCTTGGCCCAGCGACCTGAAAAACACGAGGCCCCCGCATGGCGGAGGCCTCGTTGTGGTCAGCGGACCCGTAGGGATTCGAACCCCAAACCTTCTGATCCGTAGTCAGATGCTCTATCCAATTGAGCTACGGGTCCCGATGCCATCCAGGTGGATCTGCTGGAAAGCGGCGGCGAAGATAGGGATAGGTCCACAACGGGGATGCTCCGGGTCGCATCCGGGATCAGATCCAGCCATTGAGCCGGTAGTAGCCGATGGCCACGAACTCGCGCAGACAGGTGATCTCCAATTTCAGGCGGTTCCAGAAGTCGTAGCGCAGGGCGGCGCTGGCGGAGACGTCCGGCACGTAGGGCTTCCCCCCCACCCGTCGGTGGTCGTAGTCCAGGTCGATGAACATCGGAGTGTCCCAGGCCGGCTCACCTTTCACGTTGGCGAATCCCGCCCGCCGAAAAGCCCGCACGCTGCGGTAGCAGTTCTCCGGCGCCGTGACCAGGGCGATCCGCCGCGCCATGGTACCGGGCATGGCAGCACGTAGCGCAAGAGCCTGCTCGCGGGTATTGGCACCATCCAGCAATGGCGTCATGCGCCCATTGTCCACCCCGCGCAGCGACAACTCGCCCAACATGGCGTCCATCACGGCCGTGTCGTGCGGATGCATCACCACCACCACGGCGCCCGGGGTGTTCTCGGCCAACGCCGCCGCATGGTGCAGTCTCAACAACTCGGGTCCCGAGGGCATGCCACTGCCACCCAGCACCACGATCAGCTCGGCCTCCGCGGCCCGGTCCATCCCGCCCGCTGCCGTTCCCAACCAGCGATGCAGATCGAATGGTACACGGGTGAAAGCCAGCATGATCATCATTAGCGCACTGGCGCCGAGCGTGAAGATCACGGCCCGAAGTGGCCGGCGCAGCATTCGATAGAGCAGCCCGAAGGCGAGGACGGCGTTGCGCGCGATGCCCTTGCCCAAGGCCATGGCCTCAGGGCTTGTAATACTTGAGCGCCTCGGGCATGTAGGCCTCCAGATCGCGGATGCGCGTGGCATCGCTGGGGTGCGTGCTGAGCAGTTCGGGCGGGGCCTGGCCGGCGCTCTGGGCGCTCATGCGCTCCCAGAACATGGGCGCCTCGCGCGGATCGTAGCCCGCCATGGCCATGAAGATCAGGCCCAACTTGTCGGCCTCGGTCTCGTGCTTGCGACTGAAGGCGAGCATGCCCAGTCCGCTGCCCAGACCCATGCTTTGCAGGAAGATATCGCGTGTCAATCCGGGCTTCTGGCTGGTGAGCACTTCCAGCGTCATACCCGCACCCTCCAGGGCGATGGCCTGGCTCATCCGCTCGTTGCCATGGCGTGCCACGGCGTGCGCCACTTCGTGCCCCATCACCACGGCCAGGCCGGTCTCGGTGGCGGTGACGGGCAGGATGCCGGTGTAGAAGACGACTTTGCCGCCGGGCATGCACCAGGCATTCACGGTGGGGTCCTGCACCGTGTTGAATTCCCATTGGAACTGGCCCACGCGGTTCTGCATGCCGTTCTCCGTGAGGTACTTCGTCACCGCCGCCGCGATCCTGTCGCCGCAGCCGCGCACCTGTTGCGCACGTGGATCGTTGGGCGGCAGCACTTGATGGGTGCGCAGGAATTCGCGGTACTGCTCATCGGCCATGCCGATCAGCGTGGTCTCGTTGATCAGGTTCATCTGCCGCCGTCCGGTGATGGGCACCTTGGCACAGGCCGTCAACAGACCGGCAAGCAGCAGGATGGCCATCGCTCGCATCCACATGGCTCAGGCGATGATGGCGGAAAGGCCGCGGTCCTGCAAGGCCGTGCAACGCGGCTCCAGTTGGTCGAAGGTGCCACGCTTCACGCTGCACTTGCCGTTGTGATGCACGATCCACGCGCATTGCTCGGCCTGGATGGGGTCGTGTCCGCAGATCTCCACCAGGCAGTCGATCACATGATCGAAGGTGTTCACATCGTCGTTGTGCAGGATGATCTCCTTGCTGGTGCCAGGCTCCTGGAGGATCTCCTCCAGCAGCGCCTCCTCGTGTCCGTGCTTGGTACTCATCTCGAATGGGCAGGTGTACCGCAAATGTAGCGGGCCAGGTGCCGCCATCCGGATCGGGATGCGGACGGGATCAGGGTTTGGCCAGGATCGACGGGCCAAAGCGCTCCAACAAGGCGTTCGCTTCACCCATGGGGATGCGGCGCCCGTTGAGGTAGGCGGTGACGAAGGCATCCTTCACGCCGCGGGCGATGGCCTGTTCGCGGCCGGTACGCGCGCTCTCCATGTCCAGATGCAGCCCACTGGTGTATCGGACCTTGCCGCCCTCGATCCGCTCGCTGTTGAGCGGTGTGATGTTGAAGAGCTTGTCCAGCGCCACGGGCCTGCTGTACACACCCACCTGCACGGTGAAGAAGAGGCCTTGGATGGTCTCCACCTGCCGCGCAGGAGCGGCGCCCGGCACATTGTAGTAGCTGGTCGCTTCCGCCACCGGAGCGAATGCCGAAAGAATGGCCTCGGCCGTGGGGGGATAGTTCGCCAGCACCTCCGTGGCGGCGGCCGGTGGTGCCGCGGGCAGGGGCCGCTCGATGGTAGCCACCGTTGCGGCCGGTGGTGTGGCGGTACCACTGGCAACAGCCGCCGCAGGACGTCCTCCGCCCATGCGGCTGGCCTCCGTCAGCGTGACACGCTTGCCATCCAGATAGGCCACCACGAAGGCGTCCCGGTATCCGCGATCGCGCACTTTGTCCTTGGCGGCGGCGGCCTGCTCATAGCCGGTGAACATGCCGGCCATGTAACGCACCACCCCATTCTCAAGACGCTCGCCCGTCATGGGGCTCATGTCGCTGAAAGCCTCCTCGGGCACCGGGCGGCGGAAGGCCCCGATCTGCACCTTGTACACCAGACCTCGCGGCATGGCGGCATCGATCGGGATCGGCTCCATGCGCCGCGTGCCGGCCAGGCGCAACTCGAACATGTCGCTGACGAGCTCATCCGGCATGCGCAGGGTGGCCACCTCCATGGTGGCGGCCACTGGTGCTTCCGGAACGGGAGCAGGCGTCACCGCAGCGGCAGGCGCCGGGGCCGTGACGGTCTCTTTCGGCGCTTTAGGGAACCCGGCCTCAGCGTGCGCTTCGCCCAGCAGGGGTTCGGTGCGACGGGCACGCATTTCCAGCGCCATCAGACCACTGGGGTCCTGTTGCGAAAGCCCCTGCAGCAGCACGGTGGCCTGGCCTTCATTGATGGAGGCCGCGGCGCGCAGGCGCGCGGCCACATTGTCCAACGAATCAGCCTTGGCCTGCCATGCGTCCGCACGGGTGTTCAGCACCGCGGCGCGCTCGCGTTGCACGGCGTCGGCAGGCGATCGGGGCGCGGTGGTGCGCAGCACCGCGGCCAGCTCGCGCAGGCCCTTGGCTGCCGCATCGGCCTCGGAGGCCGCATCGTACTGTTCCAAGGCCCGGGTCTTGGCCTGGAAGTATCTGCTCTGGTCCGCGTCGTTCAGCACCATGTCCATTTCCTCCGCGTCCAGATAATAGTAGCGCGACAACCTATCGCGCAGCGCGGCGAGATCCTCGGCCTCACGTTGCTCCCGCGTCCAGGTGCGGGCATCCTCGTTGCGTTTCACCGACAGCGCCATGAGCGAATCGGACTCCACCCGTGTGCGCACCGCGAGGCGTTCCACCTCGGCGCGCTTGCCTTTCTTCAGTGTGGCCGCACTGTCCTCCAGGAAGGTCGCACGATCGGCCTTGGCCACGGCCACGCGCTCCAGGGCGGCGGCCTCCGTGGTGGCGCGCTCCACGCGCTGGTCCATCAGACGCGGTGCGGCAGGCTCCTTCATGTCCATGGAGGCCAGCTGCGCCAGATCGGGATCGAGGAAGTGCTTGTAACGCTTCAAGACCTCATCCGCCGTGGGTGCCACAGCGGCTTCCCTGCGCTGCGCATCCGCCTCGGCCCTGGCACGCGCTTCCGCCACGCGCGGATCTTCGGCCGGCGCCGGTCGCTCCGTGACGGTCTCCGCTTCGGTCGTGCGCACGATGGCCACGGCATCATCGGCCACCAAGGGCGGCGCAACAGGGGCCGCATTGAACGCACGCGAAGCTTCCTGCGCTTCATCACGTTCCGCGACCACATCACGCAATGCCAGCTCCACGGCGGGCTTCTCCGCTTGTACTTCCTCACGCGATCGCGCGGCCGGAGTCGCGGGACGGCGCGCATCGGCAAGCATCGTTTCGGTGATGCCGAACACCTTCATCGCCACCTGCTCGTAGGTGAGCGTTTCGCCACGCAGATGGTCCCCTCCGGCCAAGTGGCTGTTCACCGTCAAGGCACGGTCCAACTCGCGAAGCGCCTGCAACTCCAGGCCATAGGCGGTGCGATACAGGCTGTCGCGCTCCATGATGTCGTCGATGCGGTCCGCGCGTTTGCGCAACTGGGCGGCCTGATCGAACTGGCGCTGCGCGTCGCTTTTCATTCCCTGGGCCATCAACAACAGCGGCTCGGTGGGCGGCAGCCCCCGCTTGGACACGGTCTTCTCCTGGCCTTTCAGACTGTCCTGCGCCACCCGCCATTCCTCACGGCTGAGGAATGCCGTGCGCTGGCCCATGTCCGTGCTGATGATGAGCTGCTCATCGCGCAGGCGATCCGCGTTGCGCTGCAACCGGTCGTACTCTTTGCGCGGCTTCCCGGCGGCTTCATGCACCAGAGAATCGATCTGGCCGGTCAGCGCTTCGATCCGCACCAGGTCGGCGTCCTTGAAGGCCACGGCGTCATCCACCTTCTTCGAACGGTAGGCGACACGGCTGGCATAGACCTGCCGGACATCCTCGGCATAGGCCACGAAGCGATCGAGAATGGGATCGTGGCCCACGGTACCGTTGCCATGTCGCTTGCCATTGGCGTTCGCCGGTGCTTCGCTTCCGGCATCGGCCGCGAGCTCGGCGATCTCACGCTGGCGGCCGGCGAGATGTTCCTCGGCAAGGCGCAGGTGCTCCTCCCTCAACTTCCGGAGGCGCTCCACGCGCGGCAGCACGCGATCGGCCTGCAAAGGATCCAGTTCGAGCACGGCCACCTGCAGGGCCATTTCGCCGCGGATGCTGTCCGCCAGCATCAACTCCAGGCCATGCAGACCGGCGGCGCGTTCATCGGCATCCGTCAAGCGTTCCAAGCGGGTCTTGTCGCCCTGGTAGCCAGGGTACAGGCGGTCAATGATCTCCTCAGGCTTCGCGTCCGGCCCGAAAACGAGGGGTACGCGTGTGGGGTCCTGCGGCCGCGCATCGGCGAGGTCCTCTCCGTCCTCACTCCATGCCGCTCCAAGCTCCGTGGTCGCGGCAGGCGCGTCATCGATCGGCGCGCTCGGGGACAAGGCGATCCTGCGTTCCAGTTCCACCGCGCGCCGCTCCAGACTGTCCCGACGGACCTTGTTCCTTTCGGCCGCCGCCATCTGGCGCAGCTCAGCCGCTTCATTCTCCAGCATGAAACGGTCATCCGCATTCGCTGCGACCTCCTTCACCTCGGCCCGGCGTGGCGCGTCAATGGCCTCCGTCCGCTGGATCTCCGTGGTGCGAGGCGCCGCTTTCTCCGTGCCTGGGTTCGTCCTCGCGGCGATGGCCTCCTCCGCGTCGGGCGCGTCCTTGGAGATCCCCGGCTGTTCCACGCGAGCTCCTTTCGGCGTCGCGGCATCAGCGGTGCCTTCCGATGCGATAACCGTGGAACGTGCGGCCGCGCGCTGCGCATCCTCCTCGCCGCGGTCCATGGCACGTGTGCCGGGCCGTACGCCACCCATGGCCACACCTGCGGTGGCCAGGTCCCAGTCGAATGTCCGGGCCTCCACGTCGGCCGGCGATGCGGCGATCATGGCATCGAAGCGTTCGTCGATGGGCAATGCCTCGATGCGATCCTGGGCCTGCACGATCCGTGTGGCCAGGCCATCGCGCTTTCCCTGATCGGGCACGGTGACACTGCCACGGTCGTTGGTCGAGACCAGATGCCGCGCCAGGGAAGCCTGCCCGCGCATGAGGGTGGCGTCCCGTTCCATGGTGCGCGCCTTTGCGAAAGCGGCGGCGGTCTCCTGCTTCAAATGGCCATGCTGCTCGCGCAATTGGGTCAGTTCCGCGGCGATCTGGTCCTTGCGCGACCTGCCTTTGGCTTCCTGTTCCTCGCGTTCCAGGCGCCTGATGCGATCGGCCAGCTCATTCTCCTCACCACGCTTGGCCTGTGCCCGTTGCAGGGCCTTGGCGGACTCGCGTTCCTGATCCGCGGCATCGCGGCGCATGCGTTCGGTGATGTCCGCCTGCGCCTGTGCGCTGCCACGCAGATCGACCCGCTCACGCAAGGCGGTCAAGTGCGGCAGGGCTTGTTCGTCCTTGCCGGTGGAAAGCGTGGTCCGCAGGTCGGTGGCGAGCTTGCCCGCTTGTGCGGCCTGTTGGCGCGTGGCCAATTCCTCGTTCTCCAGATCGCGCGCGGTGCGTTGCGCCGCCTGGGCCCGTTGACCCGCTTCGCGTGCGTGCTGCCGCAGTCTCGCGGCCTCGGTCATGCGCTGGTCACGCAGGCGATCGTCATCCTCGTTGGCGGCGCTTTCCAACAGCGCCGAAGCCTCCTTCGTGCCACGCTCCGCTTCGGCGATCGCCTCCAACGCTATGGTCCAGGCCTCCTTGGCGCGGCCATCCAGTTCCATGGCCTGGCGATCCAGGTCGGCGGCATCCTCTTCGGCGATCCGCAATGCCGCCTGCTTGTCGATGTCGCCTGTGAAACCGGCTCTTGTCATCACGTCCGCCACCGGTGCTTCATTGGCTGGCGTGGCGTCCACGACAGGCGCTTCCGTGATGTCCAGTCTGGCCCGCCGCCGTATCTCGTCCATGGCCAGTGCGATGAGGTCGTCATCCAGCGGGGTATCAAAATAGTTGCGGATCACAAGCTTCTCCTGATCGCCATGGCGCACCAGACCCAATTCCTGCCGGTAGGCCTTGGGCTGCTCGTTGCGGGGAACTTCCACCTGGCCGATGTGGGTCTTGCCACTGGGGCCACAATCCACCAGAAAACGGAAACGACCGCTGCGGGGCAGGGCCAGTACGTACTCGCCATTCATGTCCGTGCGCGCATCAGCGACCTGCTCACGTGACATGGCGTCCTCCACCACGATGCGCGCCCGTCGGTCGTTGGCATCGAACTCACTGGCGTAGGTGCCCTTGAGCACGGTGATGATCAATGGCTGGCGCTGCGTGGAGACCCGATACACGTGCAATTGCCCCTGCTGGCTGCTGCGGCCGCTGGCGAAGCAGGCTTCCCGGTGTTCGGGATCCACCACATAGAAGATGTCGTCGTCCGGCGTGTTCACCGCGAAGTCCAGGTTCTCCGGTCTTCCAAAGGCGTCCATGCCGGGATCGTAGGCGGCCTTGAACACGTCGTAGCCGCCCATGCTGTTGTGGCCCTTGCTGCTGAAGTAGAAGGTCTTCCCATCCGGGTGCAGGAAGGGGAAATCCTCGTCCTCGTCGGTGTTGATGAAGCCCGCGAGTTTCTGTGGTGTCGCGAAGCGGCCATCAGGCAGAAGTTCGGTGCGGTAGATGTCCAGGCCGGTCTTCCCCTCCTTGCCATAGCTGCTGTAGTGGATCGGTCCGGGCTTGTCGGGCAGGTAGATCAGCGCGCGGCGTTTGCTCTTGCGGTCCAGGGGCGTCTTCAGTTCGTCGGGCATCACCACGATGCGACCGCCGATATCGGTGAGGTCATAGAATCGGAAGAACTCGCTCTCGGCCACCTCCACCTTGTTGCGCACGGTCACCTCCTTCAGGTTGGAGAGCAGTTTCTTGCCGTTGCGGCACTGTTGTTCCAGGGCGTCCACCGGCATCTCGGCCAGCACTTTCCTCTCGGCGGTGCCTTTGTATCGCTGGTAGGCGGTGAGCGCGTCCGCGAAGCGGTAGTTGAGGTGGTGCGCGCGGCCCAGCCAGTACCAGGCCTGCGCCGGTGTCGCGGGGTCCTCCACGGCGAACTTCAAGTGGCCGATGGCCTTCTCCTTGTCCGCGCCGCCATGGAGCAGGCAGGTGCCGTAGCGGTAGTTGAGTTCCCGGTCCGATGGGGACAGGCTCACCAGCTGCGAGTACATCGGCAGGGCCTCGGCGAACCGCTGCTCTGTGAAGAGCGCGGCGGCCTTGGCGCGAAGCTGCGCATCACCGCCCTGGCCCTGGGCCAGGAAGGGGAAGAGCAGCGACAAGAGTATGCCCGTGGAGCGGGTCATCATCCGAGAGTGGGCCCTTGTACCTAGGGGTGTGGGGCTTGGTTTCATCGCGCCCTGCCGGATCGGGCCAGGTCCATGCGGCTTTCCTCGCCGCGCAGCAGGCGGCCGATGTTCTGGCGGTGGGTGTAGAAGATGAGCAGGCAGAGCGCCACGGCGAAGCCGAGCTTCACGGGACTGGTCTCGCGGAACACCAGGGCCACGGCGATGGGAAAGGCCACCGCCGCACAGAGCGAACCGAGCGAGACATAGCGCGAGAGCAGGAAGACCAGCGCGAAGACCCCGATGCACAGGGCCGCCGCACCGGGGTGCACGGCCAGTGTGCCGCCCAAGGAGGTGGCCACGCCCTTGCCGCCCCGGAATCCGGCGAACACGGGATAGAGATGGCCGATGACCACAGCGAAGACCAAGGCCAAACGCAGCCACATCCAAGGTGCGGTGTCGGGCTCCAGGTCCGTGAGGTTGGGCAGCAGTCGCACGGGCAGGAAACCCTTGGCTATGTCGATCAGCAGCACGGGCACCCCGGCGCGCCAGCCGAGCACCCGGAAGGTGTTGGTGGCACCCGCGTTGCGGCTGCCATGCTCACGCACATCCACACCATGGAAGAGCCTGCCCCACCACACACTCGCCGGAATGCTGCCCACGAGATATGCCGCCAGGGTGGCGATCGCCGCGTATGTCCAGGGGAATACCATGCTCACAGGCCGAAACGGTCGCGGAAGTCCTCCACCTTCCGTTTGGTGGTGACGGTGAACTGGTAGGCGGGCAGGTCCTTGCCGCCGTCGAGTTTCTTCTTGTCGTCCTTCAGCTCGCTGATCATCGTATTGAACTGTTGGTCGCTGCTGTAGGCATAAAGGTAGTTGCGCGTGTATTGGAAGAACCAGTAAGTCTGGTCATCGAGCATCAGGAAGATGGTCATGATGTCGCCGCTGCGTTTGCGCTCCAGGTGGATCTTGCCCTTCACATAGCGGTACAAGGCCTTCTTGCCCACCGTGGCGATGCCGATATCACCCTGGCTCAGCCAGCTCTGCTCGGGACCGTCCCACACCATCTTCACATCGCCGAAGACGATGGGCTTCACCAACTCGTCCGGCAGGCGTTTGATCTCGCCCTTGATGCTGAGTTCGCTGATGAGCTTGTCCGAACGGTCCAGCCCCAACAGTTCGCGCATCATCTTCTCGTAGTAGGTGGCGGTGATGTCCATCGGCTTCTGCTCCGGATAGCCGAGCATCTCGGTCACCATGCGCTCCAGGGCGTTGTCTTGGAAGTGGAAGTCGGCGAGGAGCACGCCGCTGGTGGTGGCCTTGTTCTCCTGCGTCTCGAAACGCACGCCGCCCACGTTCACCAGGTCCACGCGGCCCAGGTCCACGCCATGGTCGAAACGGCCGTCGCCGATCACCACGCAGTTGTCGGTGGCCAGGCTCACCAGGGCACCGGGCAGGTCGCGCTGGCGGATCTTGTCCTTGTTGCTGATGACGTACTCGCGGCGGCCCTTGTCGTAGTGCAACAGGCCTGTCGCGCTGATGATCCGGCGGTCGTTGTCCTGTTGGGTGTGGCTGAGGAAGGTGGCGTATGTGATGAAGGGGTCCTCATTGCTGAGCAGGATGCCCGCCGCGATGGGCGCGCCTCGGTCGTCATATAGTGTATCGCCCACCGGGATGAAGATCTCCAGCGGATCGATCGCGGCGCGGAAGCCCATCCAACCACGCTTGAGCTCCTCGCAGCCGTGCTGGATGCGGGTGCTGCCCTGGAAGGTGAGGTGCTTCTCGCTGGCCGCCAGGAACACGTCTCCATGGAAATCGAAGGCCGGGCTCAACTGGAAGTCCTCCTCGGGCTTCACGCGGCCATGCGCCCGTGTTTGGTAGGTGCTGTCCACACCGATGGATCCCAGCTTGATCTGGAATGTCCGGTCCGCCTCGTCCTTGTAGTCGATGGTGCCCGTGCCGGTGTAGTTGCGCCTGGCCTTGATGTCCACCGTGGCATCGCGTATCACGTGGTGGCGTGTGACGAAGTTGGCCGTGACCACCGCGTTGCTCAGCGGGTCCATCACGGCGTTCCTGCGGATGCGCACGCGCATGCTGTCGGGTGTCACCAGGGCGTCGGCCACCTGGATGTACTGCACCTCGTTGGCGGTGATCAGGTGCCGTTTCAGATCATAGCGCGCCTTGGGGGCCATGAAGCTGAGCGAATCCTGGTCGGGCCGGATGCTGATGAAGTTGGAGCCGGAGAGTTGCAGGTCCTCGCTGCCCTCGGCGGCGGTGCGGTCGCTTTCCAGTTCGATGTCGCCCTGGTCCATGAACCATTTGAAGCGGTCCATGAAGCAGATGTACTGGTTCACCGGGAACTCCACCTTGGTCTCGGTGCCGTTGCTCACGAACTCGCCCACACGCTCGTCCATCTTGATCAGCGCGTTCACGTTGTCGGTCTTGAAGGCGATGCTGCTGATGTCGCCGTCGGTGAGGCGGAAGTCGGAGGTGTCCGCCTGGATGCGCATGGTCTCGAACTTGAAGAGCTTGGAGGCGAGCGTGGCGTTGTGGAAATCCACCAGCCCGCCGCCGGTCATGCCCACAGGCGTGAGGTCGGTATGGCCGTGCAGGTCCACCTCGCCATTGAACATGCGCATGGCCTTCTTCAGCTTCTCGCTGTGGAGCACGTCACGGCCCGGCTCCAAACGCACGAACACGTCCGCACCGGTCACGTCCGGCACGCGCGAGGGTTTGGTGGACGCTATGTTCACCAGTGTATCGGCGCGGCCCAAGGTGCTGTCCGGCGTAAAGACCAGTTGCTTCGACGAGAGGCTGGTGGTGAGGTACTCCAGATCGCCGTTGCCCTGCAGACCGCGCCCGTTGAGGGTGATCTCGTTGGTGAATTTCGCCTTGCGGCCATAGAGCGGCAGGCCTTCGGCGCCCGTGGAGCGCTTGAAGCCGAGGGCGTAGTCGGGCTGCAACCGGAGCGGCTCCCGGATGTCCGGGAAGATGCCGCCGGAGACGAGCGTACCGGTGAAGGTGAGGCCCGCGTTGGTGAAGTTGTCCAGCGAGTCGATCTGGAAGGGATCGGACCGGTAATAGAAACGGTCGCGCCCATACACCCCGAGTTGCGTGCTGCGCTTGTCGTAGTAAACGAAGCTTTCACGTGCGCTGTTGAACTTGGGGAAGGACGGGTACTTCACCTGTTGCAGGCCGCTCTTGTTGCTGGGCGCGTCGATCTCCAAGGTGCCGGTGACCTGCTCCAGCACGTTCTTCACGCGCACCAGGGTATGCTCGCCCCGGTCGTTCTTGTCGAAGCTGGTGGCCATGAAGGCCACACTGTCCACGTTCAGCAGATCGATGATGAAGGGCGCGTAGTGGAAGTAGTACTCCTTGCCGTGGAAGGTGAGCCTGCCCGCCTGGATGGCGCCGCCGAAGGTGAAATCGCGGTCCTTCTTCACCGTCACCTTGCGCTCGCTGGGGAAGATCTTCACGTCCTGGCTGTCGCTCACCACGATGCGCGCCACGCCCTTCACGGCCAGGTCATAGTTGAGCAGGTTCAGCGTGGCGTTCACCCCATCATCGCTGTTGGAGTTGATCTGCAGCACGTCGTAGTCCTGCTTGCCCGCGTTGTTGAGGATGTGCTGGCGCAGGCGCGGCATGGTCTCCACCCACTCGCTCTCCGGATCGTAGATCAGATAGCCCTTGTTGGCCATGTCGATGAGCATGGGCACCACCACCTGCTTCTGCAGCTTGGCGAAGCTGGCGAACTCCTGCGCATAGAACTTGCCGCCGTTCTGCTTGCTGAAATCATTGAGGCGCACCAGAGGGTGGACCGCATCGATGCCGAGCATGCCCATGTAGCGCTTGTCCTTGAAGTAGTCGAAGCTCTCGAAGCTGGCCTGGGTCTGGCTGCTGCCGAGGTGGTTGCCCAGTTGCAACAACGGATCGCCCTGCTTCCAGGAGAGAACCTCGAAGTACATGTCCAGCTTGTGGTAGGTGTTGTAGAAGGGCCCCTTGCTCAGTCCCTCGTCCTTCTTGATCAGGGAGAGCTGCTTCTTGTCGCGTAGGAATCGCAGGCTCACACTCTGGTGATGGATGGAGTCCTTGTCCAGTATGATGCGCACGGCCACATCGTCGCTGGTGATGCGCTGCGGATCGATGCTGTAGAGCTCGCCCTGGGTGACGATGAAGGGGCGGCGATCGCGGTAGAAGGTGAGGAAGGCCGGTTCGTCCTTGGTGCCGTAGCCCTGCAGCCTGGCGCCCTGCATGGAGAATCCGCCCTCGAAGTCGATGCCTTCGGCGATGTCGCGGATCTTGATCCGGCGGTCGTAGCTCTCGAAGCGCGGGTAGCTGGCGTTGGAGGGATCCACATTGGCCAGCACCTTGTCGCTCACCTTGCCCAGCATGCCGCGCTCGAAGTAGGGGTCGTTGAAGACCACCGAGTCCACGTCGAAGGCGGCACTCTTCACGCGGATCTCGTAGGTGTGGCGCCATTCGGCGAAGGTGGCCGAGGGCCGAAGCCCGGCCCGCTCCCAGGTGACCAGGCCACCCTTGCCGCGCCACAGTTCCAGTGTGGGGAAATAGGTGCCGCTGGTGCCCTTGATCACGGCGCTGTCGCCCTTGGCGCGGCAGACCAGGTCGCCCTCCGGGAAGAGGATCATGGGGATGCTGTCGAAGGCGAACTTGAAGGAGCGCGCCGTGCTGCGCCACTCGGTGCTGGCGCTGCGGAACATCACGTTCTCACGGAAGAGGTCCGCGCACATGGCGATGAAGGCGGCCACGTTCTGCTTGCGGCCCTTGTTCACAAATTGGTCCATGCCCTGCAGGAAGGCGTCGAACTCATCCGGCTTGCGCCCCCCGCCGGGGAAGGCGGCCACGGCGGCGAGGTAATCACGGAAGTGCGGGAAGGCCTCGAAGCGCTTCTTCTGCATGAAGTTGGCCACGTCCACCACGCGCAGCCGCTGCTTCTCGCTGTAGAAGGTGCCGTTCCACACGGGTGCGAAGACGCCCTCGGCGAAGGCCCTCCCCTCCTTCTTGTCGGCCGCCGTAAGCATGTCGGTGACCTCCTGCAGGAATACCGGCGGATCGGTGGAGAAGGGTTTCGTTTGGGACCACCCGAGGGTGGCCACGCACATCAGCACCGCAGCGCTCACCGGCCGCAGTGGCATGGCGGACCACCTGCCCGTGGTCCTGTGGAAGATGTCGATCATGAGCTCCTGCCCGCCCGTCTCACCGGGCGGCGTTTCCATTCATTCGGTGGATGTTCCCTTCCTGCAGCCCAACAACGCCCAATCGCCCTCGTCCAGACGCTCCGCAACGATCAGGCCGTGCTCGCGTGCCCGCTGGGCGAGCATGTGGCGGTCCTCCTGGCTGAAGCCGGAGAGGAGGAGGATCCCGCCGGGGCGCAGGGCGTCGTGGAAACGTGGCATGGCGTCGAGGAGCGTGTTGCGCTCGATGTTGGCCAAAATAGCGTCGCACTTCCGGCCAATGAGGCAGGTGGCGTCGCCCTTTTCCACAATGGTGCGGGCACATCCGTTCTGGCGGGCGTTGTCGCGGGCGTTTTCCACCGCGCCAGGGTCGTTGTCCACCGCCAGAATGCTGCGCGCGCCCAGGCGTTCGGCGAGGAAGGCGAGCACCCCGGTGCCACAGCCCAGGTCCACCACATCCTTGTCCTTCAGGTCCACACCAAGCATGGCGCGGATCATCATGCGGGTGGTGGCGTGGTGACCGGTGCCGAAGGCCATGCGCGGCGTGATGATCAGCTCATGGTCGAAGCCGGGCTTCCCCGCATGGAACTCGGCGCGTATGCGCACCCGACCATCGACCTCCACCGGCTGGAAACTGCTCTCCCATTCGGCGTTCCAGTTCCTTGCGGGGATCTCACGGCTGGTCCAACTCACGCTCGCATGCGGATCGCGCAAGCTCAGCAGACCACCCAATGCCGCGCCGTTGAATCGCTCGCTGGGGATCCAGGCCTTCAACTCGCCGCTTTCGCCACCGGGATCGGTGTGTCCCTCCTCGAAACTGTCGTAGCCCAGATCCGCCAGCTCCACCAGGAGGATCTCACGCCAGGGGGTGACTGGGCTGACGAGGAAGGTGACTTCGGTGTGGTCCAAGGGAGGTTGGTTTGAGGGGTTGTCAGTTGCTGGTTGTCCGGCTGGTTGATGGGCCGGTTGTCAATTGTCAGGTTGGTGGGATCGTCATTCGTCAGTTGGCTGTACCTGACAGCGCACCTACCCTGGCACCCTCGTTCCGCCGTTGCAACACCTGCTTCCCTGAGATCACTGACAACTGACAACGGATGACTGACATCGTTAGCTGATCCACTACCCACCCGCGATCCGCACCAACTCCAGGAATGATCCCGCCTCCAATGCCGCCCCCCCGATCAAGCCGCCGTTGATGTCGGGTTGGCTGAAGAGCGCTTCGGCGTTGTCGGGTTTGCAGCTGCCTCCATAGAGGATGGGGATGGCATCGGCCACGTGGCCGGCCATGCCGCGCAGGATGCCCCGGATGAACCGGTGCATCTCCTGCGCCTGATCGGGGCTGGCGGTGCGGCCGGTGCCGATGGCCCAGACCGGCTCGTAGGCCACCACCAAGCGGGCCATGGCGCTGGCATCCAAGCCACCAAGGGCTTCGCGGACCTGCCGTTCCACCACGGCGAAGTGGTCGCCCGCTTCGCGTTCGGACAATACCTCGCCGCAGCAGTAGATGGGCATCAGTCCACCTTTCAACAGGGCCTCCACCTTGCGCCCCACAGTGGCATCGGTCTCGCCGAAGTACTGGCGCCGTTCGCTATGGCCCACGATGCAGGCCCCCACGCCGATGCTGCCCAGCATGGCCACGCTCACCTCGCCGGTGTAGGCGCCCTGCTGGGCCTCATGGCAGTTCTGCGCCGCAATGGCGATGCGTGTGCCCCGCACCCGCTCGGTGGCCATGGCCAGGAATGGATAGGCCGGGGCCATCACCACTTCAACTTCCCTGGGCAACTTGTCCGCCTCCCCCACCACCTGCATCACCAGGTCCAGCGCCTGCGCACGGTCCTTGTGCATCTTCCAATTGCCGGCCACTATCGTTCGCATCGGGCAAAGATGGGGATCGCCGTCGGCAGACCTCAGCGACAACGCGCTGCATCACCCCCCTGCGGTTGCCATAATCGGCACCATCCCACCGCCATGGAGGTCGTCAAAGAATTTTCGGTCGTGAATCTCGAAGCCCTATACCAGGACGGGGTGAAGCGCATTGCCCTGGGCTTCGGGTACGACAAGGACCTGACCGCGTTGGCCAAGGCCTGTGATGCACGCAGAAGCAACACCGCGCGCTGTTGGCATGTGGCGGACGGCAGCCCCAGCTTGAAGAAGGTGCATGCCACCTTCAAGGGGCACGCCCGCCTGGATGGTGATGCGCTCTTCGGAAAGGCGCCCAAGCAAGCCGGCCCGGCAAGCCAGTCAGGCGCCCAGTACGCCGCTGCGAGCGTGCAGAAGATCTTCAAGGATGCCAAGGCGAAAACGCATATCACCGCACCGGCTTCTGTGCATACCCTCCGCCACTCCTTTGCCACGCACCTGTTGGAGAATGACCCCGATATCCGTTACGTTCAACCCCTGCTTGGGCACAGTTCGAGCAAGACCACTTAACCCTACACGCATGTCAGCACGAAAGCACTTGGCATGAACCGCAGCCGCTTGGATGACCTTGACCTCCAACACACAGGTAGGCTGCACCCACCGCAATAGTGGAATAGTGCTACCTGCCATAGGCGATGTTGTCGCAACTGGTCACACAACCAATTGGTTGACCGCCATTGCGCGCACAGCCGCGCAACAGCGTTCAACTTGTGAATCCGGACGCATTCAGGGAGCACGCGCCTAACCTTGCTCCTCTTACGCCGTCCTCACCCGCGGGTCCAGCACCGCATAGAGCAGGTCCACCACCACGTTCATCACCACGAAAAGGGCGGCGAAGACGAGCACGGCGCCCATGACCACGGGGAAGTCCTCGCGCTCCAATGCGTTGAAGACCTCCAGGCCCATGCCCTTCCAGCCGAAGACGTACTCCACGAAGACGGCACCGGCCAGCAGCGAGGCGAACCAGCCACTGACGGCGGTGAGCACGGGCATCAGCGCGTTGCGCAGGCCGTGGCGCAGCACCACCTGCCGCTCGCTGAGGCCCTTGGCGCGGGCGGTGCGGATGTGGTCCTGGGAGAGCACATCCAGCAGGCTGCTGCGCGTGAGCTGCACGATGACCGCGAGCGGCCGGATGCCCAGCACGAAGACCGGCAGGATGGCGTGCTTCCAGTTGTAATAAGGCCCGGTGAAGGGGTCCACATCGCGCAGGCTGCCGCTCATGGGCAGGTTGGTGCCGGGGAGCGAAAGGGAGAAGGTGGCCCAGGGCCAGTGGAATAGCCAGCCGAGGAGGTAGAGCGCGAGGAGGAGCAGGGGCAAGTGGCGAGCCTGCCTGCCGGCAGGCAGGTGGGCCAGTGGGCCAGTTGAGGCCCTCGAGGTGTATGGAGAATTGGTAAAGCGGAGGGTGATCCACAGGAGAAGAGCGAGGAGGGGCAGCACGGGCAATGGGATGCGTTCGTACCACACGAAGCCGCCGAGCCAGGCGACGAGCACGGCGACGAAGAAGCTGGGGCCGGCCATGCCCAGGGCGCTGATGCCGAGCAAGGCGCTGTCCACCCAGGTGCCTTGCTTCACGGCGGCCCAGGTGCCCATGGCGAGGCCAAGCACCACAGCGAGCAGCATGCTGAGCACGGCAAGGATGGCGGTGTTGGGAAAGGCCTCGCCCAAAATCTCCGACACTCCCCGCCTGCTCTGGTAGCTGAAGCGCAGGTAGGGTGCCTTGAGGACGAGGAGCTTGTCGCCGCCCACGGGTAGCGTGGCCGCCACGGCGTAGCGTTCGGCGTCGAGGTAGGCGGGGCGCTCGCGGTTGGCGCGTTGCATGAGGGCCACCGGGCTGAGGTCGTTGAGGTAGAGCAGGTAGCGGGTGCCCAAAGGCAGTCCCAAGCCAAGGTCCTGGCGGATGGCGGCCAGGGCCTCGGGGCTGCTGCGCTGGTCGGCGAGCATGCGCGCGGGGTCGCCGGGCTTGAGGTTGAAGATGAGGAAGACCAGGCTCACCACGCCGAAGAGCACCAGCAGGCCGTTGAGGAGGCGGTGTGCGAGGTAGTGCAGCATCGGTCGTCCGTTGTCAGTTGTCGGTGGTCAGGCTTCCGGTGTCACTTTCGATGGGACAGCGCACTGATCGGCATCGGCCAACAAGCCCCTCTCGGGCAACTTGGATCCGAATGTCTCGCCTGCCGCACAAAGAACCGCATCGTCAGAAAAGAAAGCCCACCTGGACCGGTACTGACAACGGACACCGGTGCACCGGGACTCCCTACAACCTGGCCTTCGCCTCCTCGAAAGCAGGCGTATCGTTCGCGTGCCACAATCCTTTCACCACACCCTGCTTCAACAAGACCACCGCAGGATTGGCGCGGGCCATGGTCTTGATGGTCTTCTCATCGCACTGCAGGAAGTCGAAGGGCAGCTGGTGCTCGTGCCGGAACTCCTCGATGCGGTCGAAGCCATTGGCGCTTACGCCGTAGACGTACCAGCCGTTGGCGAAGGCCTGCTCGGACAAGGTGCGGATGCGCGCGATGTTGCTGGTGGCGCTCTTGCGGGTGTCGTAGGTCAGCACCAGCAGCACCGGGCCTTCCTCGGCCAGGATGTCGTTGGTCACGTCCATGCCGTCGATGTCGGTGAGCACGAAGTCCTGCACCGGTGAGTCTATGCCCGGCTCCAATTCCACGATGCGGCGGTCCACGTACTCATAGTCCTCATCATCCCAAGGGTATGCGCCGCTGGCATCATACTCCTTCACCTCACCGGTGGGGACGTGGCGATACAGCATGTAGATCCGCTGCACGGGCGGCCGGCCCATGGTCTTCTGTTCGGCGATGCTCTTGCCGATGGCGTATGGCCTGTAGTCGCGCACAGGCAGATGGTTGATGCACCACCACGAGAACACCAGTGTCATCATGGTGGCGAACGCGGCGGCGGCCCACTCCGCGCGCTGACCCTGCATCACCCGTTTGATGATGAGGTAGCCCACGGATCCCACCAGGGTGAACCACACCGGTCCCCACCAGGTGAAGACCCAGCTCCACACCGCCACCAGGGCCAGGGCGAAGGGCAGCAGCACCAGGTCCTGCGCGGTGGTGTTCCAGGTGATGCCCGGCTTGCGCCACGAGGCGATGAACAGCGGCAGGATGAACACGAAGAGAACAGCATCCTTGGCGAAGCTCTCCCAAGGCGTGAGGCTTCGGCCCACCGAACCCTTCATGGCATCGCCGAAGCAGCCGCAGTCGGTCACGCAGGTCACGCCACGGGTCACTTCCTGCCCATTCACCAGCACCGTGTAAGTGGCGGAAGGATCGCATGTGGCGGTGTAGGCGGTGAGCCAGCCGAAGAAGACGGTGAGCACCACCAGCGCCGAGGTGGCCAGCCGCATGCGGCCGCCGAAGATCACCGCGAAGCCCAGGACGATCTCCGCCACACAGGCCAGGATGGCGAGCGTCAACGCCCATGGCTCCAGGAAAGGCAGGTTCAGCGCGCTTTCAGCGAAATACTCCTCCAGCTTGTAGGAGAAGCCCAGCGGGTCGTTGGCCTTGATGAGACCACTGACGATGAAGAGCGGGCCGACGATCAATCGGGAGATGAGGAGCAGTGCGCGCATGCTTTCCGGGCGTATGGTTCGCGGCGAATTTAGGCCCGGCCCCGGTGGCCCGCCGTGGGATCAACAAGTGGTTCACAGTTGAAGGGCGGCCAAGGTCTGGGAAGTGAAGGTGCTGGATGCGACGGTCGGCACATCCTGTGGGCTCAGCCAACCTCCATCGGCCTCAGCCGGCTATCGACCTGCGCCCGCCGGCTTGCAACATGGCACGTATGGACAGCAGGTGATGGTCATCGTGTTCCGCCAGCCAGGTGGCCATGTCCACCACGCTCATCATCATCCTGCTGCACGGGTGCTCGGCCCGGTGGTCCAAGGCACCGGGATCCAGTTCGGTGAGGCGCTCCACGAAGTAGGACCGTTTCAGCCGGAACTCCTCCAGGACATCGCCCAGCGCACGGCCCGTGTAGCCCGGGAGGAGGCGGTCCTGTCCCTCCAGATCGATGTGGCACAAGCAGGGGCGGCGCGCCGCGAAATCCTCCACACGCTCATCGAAGCGGTCCTGCAAGTGCACCAAGTGGCCGATGTGTTCCAGCACGCTCCACCGGCCCTGCATGCGCATGCTCAACTTCTCCGGTGCCTCGTGCATGGTCAGGGCCATCAGGCGGGCAGGTGTGCCCAGCAAACGTTCCAGCAGCGCGGGCAACTCCCCGGGTCCCCTTCCGAAAGGCAGTTCGCGCCGTTCCCAAGGCGTGATGTGGATGGTCATGCGGGCAAAGTAGTGGCCGCCATGGTCTCTCCGGCGACCGTTCATCGGTCTTGACGTTGCGATGACGCGATGCGCTGCTTCGGCCGTCGTATCAGTGGCGCGTGGTGCCCACCGGCAACCGGGTGCCACGATCGGCGATGGCCGCCTGCCGCAGGGCCACTTCCGCCATCAGGCGGTCCACCTCGGGGCGGATGCGGCGCTCATAGTCGGCGTTCCAGGCGATGTGGCCGGTCATGGGGGTGAAGCGTGCCATCCCCATGGGCATGTCGAACCAACCCAGGTCCAGCCCTTCCACCGGTTCGAAGAGGGTCATTTCCACCTCCAGGTCCGTGGCGCGCTTGTCGTCCGCCCAGGCCGGTCCACTGGTGTCCACGGTGAAGCATTTGGTGACACGGCCCGGCGCGCTGAAGCGGATCACGTAGTGCGCGTTGTTGTCCAGCCGGACGCTATACCTGCCGCCCGGCCCCGTGTGGAACACATGCTGCTTCTCCCCGTTCTTGTACACGCGCACCAGCGCCTCCTGAAGTGGCTCACGCGTGCGGTGGTCCGAGACCAGGCCATGCACGCGCAACTCCACGGCCCAAGTGGCGGAGGCCAGTCCGAACGCGAGGAGCGATGTCAGCAGATGGAGCCGCATGGAGCGGGGCCGAAGGTAGCCGCGCCCTGGACGGCGATGCCAGCGATGACGGGCCGCGCAGGGTGCTTCTTTCCCACGATCGGCTGTTGAACACCGGCCAACCATAGCCTGGGTGGCCGTGTTACATTTCCGCTGCATCATCATGCGCACTGCCATGCTCCTCCGCATCCGTTCGGCGATCGCCTTGGTGGCCCTTTCCACCTCCGGGCTGTTGCCCGCGCAACTGGATCGCCGCTTGGACGCGATCCAACTGATCCAACAAGGCGACATCGCCCTGCGTCTCGGGAATTCCGAGCAGGCCTATTTCCATTACACCAACGCCATACAGAAGGATCCCGCCTTCGCCGACCCGTACATGAAACGTGCGGCGCTGCTGACGCGGCTGGGGCAATACACGCAGGCGCTGGCCGACATGGACCTGGCCTTGAAGCTCAACCCCATGAGCGAATACATCCATGACCGCCGGGCCAAGGTGCGCATCCTGCTGAGCGACCACAAGGGAGCGGAAGTGGAC
The DNA here is from genome assembly GCA_026129465.1 of Flavobacteriales bacterium. NCBI lineage: Bacteria > Pseudomonadati > Bacteroidota > Flavobacteriia > Flavobacteriales > Flavobacteriales bacterium. The sequence continues at coordinate 94,031 of JAHCIA010000001.1, read as the reverse complement.
ATGGTGGAGGCGCAGCGCATCGCCCCATACGACGAGATCCTGCGCAAGGCACGTGTGGACGAATACCTCGCCATCGGGCGGCCCGACCAGGCGCTTGGCGAATTGGACACCCTCCTGGCCGGTTCTCCCGAGGACACCTTGTTGCTGCTGAAAGCGGGCTTCACGCACCTGCGGCTGGACGACCCTGGGCGCGCCCAGGCCATCGCCGACCGGGTCCTGGCCGGGCAGCCCAACAGCACACTGGCCCACGACCTGCGCGGCATGGCCCAAGCCCGGCGTGGCGAGCATGCGGAGGCCATCAGATCCTTCAGCAAGGCCATCACCCTCGCCCCCACCTGGCCACAGGCCTGGTTCAACCGCGGACTGTCGCACCGCGCGCTGGGCGAAAAGGACAAGGCCCTGGCCGACATGGACAAGGCGGTGTCACTCGGCCAGGGGGAGGTCACCTTCCTGTACAACCGTGCCTTGGTGCGCAAGGAGACCGGTGACCTGAAAGGCGCCCTGCGCGACTATGATGAAGCCCTGGTGCGCGATGCCGGCCACGCCGACCTGCTCTTCAACCGGGCCTACACCTTGAAGTTCCTGGGGGAACACCTGGGCGCCATGCGCGATGCGGAGGAAGCTTTGCGCCGCGCGCCCGATGACCCGGACGCCTGGAACCTCAAAGGGGACCTTCACCTGCTGCTCAGCGAATACCCGGAAGCCATCGAACATTATTCGCGCGCCATCCAACTGGACAAATACCCTGCAGCGCACTACTACGACCGTGGCCTGGCCTACCTGATGAGCTACCAACTGCTGCAAGGCTGCGGCGACCTGGAGCGAAGCCGCGATCTGGGCCTCGAAAAAGCCGCGGACGCGATCAGGTATTTCTGCGGCTTCTGATCTTCGCGCCCATGCGGATCGCTTCCCTGATCATTCCCCTTGTCGCGGTGCTTCAGGCATCGGGCCAACCCGCGCCGGAGACGGCGGTCATCCAGGTCATCGACCGCTTCTTCGCCGCGATGGCCGCCCGGGACACGGCCGCCATGGCCGCGACGCTCACCAACGACGGCGTGTTCCATGCGGTGCTCACGGAGGATCCGGACCGCCCCCCGATCGCCGTGACGCACCAAGCCTATCTCGCCTCCCTGGCCAATGGGGAGGGCGATTGGCGCGAACGCTACTGGCATCCCGTGGTATACGTGGACGAAGGCATCGCCACGGTGACCATGCGGTACGACTTCCACGCCGACGGCCGGCACAGCCACTGCGGCGCGGACGTCTTCACGCTGGTGCTGGACCGAGGTACATGGAAGATCGCCGGAGGCGTGTACACGATGCGGCGCATGGATTGCCCCGACAGTCCGCTGGGGCCGTTGGAGGGTGGACGTTAGCTGTGCCTGCCATTCATCTTTCCCATAGGCATCATGGTCACATGAGCACATGGTCACAAGAGCCCATCCTCACATGGGCACATAATCACATGCCTCACCCCTTCCCCTCGTCCAACTGGATCATCGCGAAGACGGCGTAATTCACAATGTCCAGGAAGTTGGCGTCGATGCCTTCGCTGACGAGGGTGGCACCCTGATTGTCCTCGATCTGTTTGATGCGCAACAGCTTCATCAGGATCAGATCCACCAGCGAACTTACGCGCATGCTGCGCCAGGCCTCGCCATAGTCGTGGTTCTTGCGCGTCATCAGGTCGCGGGCATGCCGCATCCGATCGAGCACCAGGGCGGTGGCCACTTCCGCGTCCATGTCCGGCGTTTCGGCCACGCCGCGCTCCAACTGCACCAGCGCCATGGCGGCGTAGTTGATGATGCCGACCAATTCGGGCCGGATACCCTCTCCCACCTTGCTCTCCCCCACCTGCTGCAAGGTGCGGATCCGCTGGGCCTTGATGAAGATCTGGTCAGTGAGCGAAGGCACCCGCAGGATGCGCCAGGCCGTACCGTAGTCCCGCGCCTTCTGCCCGAAGAGGCGGATGCACTCCCCCATAATGGCGTCGTATTGCGCGAGGGTCTTGTCCATGCCTGTGCGAAGCGGGATCTTGTGCCCCGTGACGGAGCGCGGCGAAGATAGCGGCCCCTTGTGGCGCATGAAGGACCGGCTGGTACGACCGCGGTTCCCGCTGGTGATGGGCATTCTGAACGCCACGCCCGACAGCTTCCATAGCGCGAGCCGGGTGGACGTGGACCATGCGCTGCGCGCGGCGGAGACCATGCTGAGCGAAGGTGCCGCCATCCTCGATATCGGCGGCATGAGCACGCGGCCGGGCGCTGAGGAGGTGCCGGTGGAGGAGGAATTGCGGCGCGTGCTGCCGGTGGTGGAGGCCGTGCATCGCCGGTTCCCGGAAGCATGGCTCAGCATCGACACGTATCGCGCAACGGTGGCAAGGGCCGCTGTGGAGGCCGGCGCCGGCCTGGTGAACGACATCGGCGCCGGCCTGTTGGATCCCTCCATGCTGTCCACGGTTTCCGCTTTGGGGGTACCCTATGTGGCCATGCACATGCGGGGCATGCCACGAACCATGCAGCAGGAGCCGCGATACCATGATGTGGTGGCGGAGGTGACCTTGTTCCTCGCCGAAAGGATGCGGACGGTCCATGCGGCCGGCATCGCCGATGTGGTCCTCGACCCCGGCTTCGGATTCGGCAAGACCACGGCGCACAACCATGCGCTGCTGCACGGCCTGCCCAGCGTCAAGGCACTTGGTTCGCCCGTGCTCGTGGGCCTTTCGCGCAAGCGCATGATCAACGAGGTGTTGGGCACATCGCCTTCAGAAGCGCTCAACGGCACCACGGTGCTCAACACCATCGCCCTGCTCAAGGGTGCGGACATCCTGCGTGTGCACGATGTGCGTCCGGCCGTGGAATGTGTGCGGCTCGTGGCCCGGGGAAAAGGTCAGAAGTAGGTGACCTTCTTCTTGCGCCTGACGGTGGAGGATGACCCCTTGCGGCCGTTGCTGCGCGTGGCGCGTTCGTACTTGTCCAGGGCGCGCTCATAGTTGATCATCACCCGGTTGATCTCCGCTCGGCGTTCGTTGGTGAAATCCACGTTCCAATTGAGGTTGCGCACGGAATGCTTGTAGCTGGCCAGGCCCACCGGCTGGTCGAAGGCCGAGTGGTCGAAGCCCTCCAGCCAACGGAACATGGTCATCTGCAGGTCCATGTCGAAAAAGGGAACGTCGGGTTTCAGCGGGATATCGCGCGCATCGATGCGCACGTACTTGGTCACCAGATCGTTGCGGTGGAACCACACCTGGTAGTCGTATCCGCGCTCCAGATAGAGCTCATAACGGCCGTTGGTCCCGGTCACCACGGTCTCCCGCTCGATGCTGTCCTTCACCAGACGCACCTGCACACCCTTCATGGGCGCACCGCTGAAATACTCGGTGACCATGCCATGGAGATGGATGTGGAAAGCCTTCGCCGAGGGAGCATGCCCGGCGAAGAACGACACGAACAGGATGCCCCTCAAGATCCACCCGCCCACTGCCCGTCCTGCCCATGCGCCCATCATCATCATCGTGGGACCAAAGGTACCCGATGCCATGGGGGCGCAACAACGCCGTGCGATACGCCAATGGCTCCGTTCGCACACCTTTGCCGCAAACCGCCACCCATGTTCCTGAACCTGCGCGCGAACGAGAATTTCCACATCGTCCTCTGGTTGCTGAAGGACCTCTGCTGGGTGATGGACCTGCACCTGGCCGGGGTGATCATGGTGGCGCCCACCGTGGGCATGGCGGGCTGGATCGCCTGGCAATGCCGGAAGGACGCTGGTGAACTGCTCCATAGCCTGAGCGTGGTGCTCTGGATCCTGGCCAACTCCGTGTGGATGATCGGGGAGTTCTTCTACGACGATGGCACCCGCCCACTGGCGGCGTCCTTCTTCGTGGCGGGCCTGCTCACAGTGAGCTGGTATTACGCCGTGATGCTGCCGCGGCGCATGCGCCGAGCGCGGTACACGAAGGACACAACTCCTTGACCTTCGCTTCACACGCACGATAAGGTAGTGTCTCACTTTGAATCCGGGTAGGCCAGCTTCACGATATCGGCGATCGTCATCACGTCATCCGTCAACCCTGCTTCCATTGCAGGCGTGACGCGCAGGGTCTTGTGGATGCGCACGAAGTTGTAATGCACGAAGTGCAATGCGATGGCGTAGCAATGGTTCTCCACCTTCTTGCTGAAGGCATTGGTGAGGCGGGTGAAGCGGCGCATGGCCATCCGCATGGTCAGGTTCTGCCGTTCCACGTGTGACGTGGAGATCAGCGTTTCGTCAGGACGGCCGCTCACTACATTGAGGCGCGTTCCAGTGCATTCGGCGGGGCTGTACCGCTTTTCGTTGCCCTTGCCTTCGGCCGACCCATAAATCTTCACCAATTGGGCGTAGTCGATGGACTGGCCGAAGATGGCATCGACCGCACCAGCGTAGACGCCGTGACCGTCCGTAGTCATTTGCATGCGGGTGTTGACCCGGCTGCGAACATCCGTTAGGAACTCATAGGCGGCGTGTGCATCGCGGCTACCTACGAACCATGAGATCATCAGCTTGGTATCGCTGTCCAGTGCCGTCCACGTCCACACGTCACCAGCCCCATTCATGTCCTCGGTGACGTTCTTCTGCTTGGCGTAGACGAAGGACCAGATCTCGTCACACTGGACGTTGCGGGCGTGGACCTTTCGCACCGTCTCATCGTGGAACTTCTCACAAGCCCGCCCCACATCCACCAGCAGCTTGGTGACGGTGTTGATGGACACGTCGCACACGCGGGACGTGCTGCGCAGGCTGGACCCCTCAACGAGCATGTTGATGATCTGGACTTGTTTGGCAAGGGGGAGGCGGTTCATGGCGTGGTGTCTTTGACGGGTCAAAGATATGTATACATAGCGGTATGCACAAATGTCTATTTGGATCTTTATTGCGGGTTGCCATACCTTGCACGCAAGAAAGCCGGGGTTGTGGCCCCGGCTTTCCCTGAGAAGCGTACACTCCGCTTAGGATGCTTGCCCTCGTGGCAAGTCCCAATCGGCCCAAGCGTCCGCCCTCATGTACCGCACCGGCGCCCTGTACCCGTCCCTTCCAATGGGACGGGGGTTCATGGGACCGACAACAGTATTACCGTAGAGCCCGCGTCAGATTATTTTTTCCACCGTCGCATAGCGGCCTTCTTGGCGATGGCTTTGCGCTTAGCTGCGGTTAGGCTCTTGGCGCGGGCCTTCCCTCCTAATTTGCCCAAGGCAACGGCTGCGGGGTTGCGCTTGTCCTCGGATACCGGGTCAGTGGTCTCCCCTGTGGCTATGTCCACGATGCTCTTGGCGCGTTGGTTCGTATCGCGCGGTCTCTTTGGCTTTGGCATGGCACGAAGGTACGATCCGGAGCATGCTTAGCGGTAAGCTGCGCAGGGTCAGCGGCTTTCAAACTGAGACACTACCCACGATAAGGTCCCGGCTAACTTCGCGGCCTGCCATCCGCAGGCATGGCATGAACGCCGTTCCTGCGGGACCCGCGACCAACGACCATCATGCGCGACCCCCTCGCCCCCACCAGGCTGCGCATCAAACGCACCTTGCGGATCACCCTGGCCTGGGTGCTGGTGGGGCTGCTCTCCGGTCTTTGGGAGCACAACACATTGGTGGCGCACGGTGTGGAAAGTCTGCTCATGGACCGCCTGGACGCGCGCTTCCTGCCCAGCTTGCTGGCGGGGCTGGCCGGAGGTGGCATCTACATCTTCATGCTGCGCGACCGGCTGCGCAAACTGGCGTACTTCAAAGCGCTGGGCGTCATGTCCTTGTTGATGTTCGCTGTGATCGTTTTCACAGGAGCGTTCTGGCCGGCCTGGCAACAGCAGGAGCATCCGCTTTCGGAGGCCTTCACGGACCGTCTTCTCGGTTTGAAGTTCCTGGGGCAATACCTCTTCTGGACCCTGCTCATGGGCGTCAGCATGCTCATGGTGCGCCTCAACGACCAGTACGGCAACGGTGGCATCGGCTACCTCACAGGCCGGTACCACAAGCCGCGCCAGGAGATGCGCATCTTCATGTTCCTGGACATGCGCTCGTCCACGGCCATCGCCGAGCGCATCGGCCACGTGAAGTACTTCCAGCTGCTGAACGAGTTGTACACGGAGATCACCGACCCCATCGTCTACTCGCGCGGCGAGATCTACCAGTATGTGGGCGATGAGATCAGCGTGAGCTGGCCGTTGCGGCGTGGACTGCGGCGCCAGCGCTGCGTGCGCTGCTTCCTGGACATCCGGAACAAGCTCCACAAACGCGCCGCCCATTACCAGGAGCGCTACGGCCTGGTGCCCACCTTCAAGGCCGGTTTCCACTATGGGCAGGTCACCACGGGTGAGGTGGGGCTGGTGAAGCGTGAGCGGATCTTCAGCGGCGACGTGGTGAACACCGCGGCCAGGATCCAGAACACGTGCAACGAATACGGTGTGGACAACCTGATCCCCAAGGCCCTGCTGGACCTGCTGCGGCTCCCGGCCAGTTATCGCCTGCGGGAGATCGGCGCCATCGGGTTGAAAGGCAAGCGCGAACCCATCAGTTTGTGGACGATCGTCCACGACGAGGTAGGGACCCCGGAACACCAGAGCACCGGCGCGGGCGCATCGCTGTCCGCCGCACCACCGGCCTGAGCGCAGGACCGGTCAGGGTTCCATCCGCCTGGTCCGCTCCAGCGTGTGCACGCGCACCTCGCGCCGCCTGCCTTTCACGGGCACCACATGCTGCGGTCCTATGCGGAATCGCTCCGCGGCGGCCGGCACACGGTCCAGCAACTGCGCGGACACCAGGATGTCCTCGTCCATGGTGCGCGCCAGGTCAAGCATGCGCGACACGCTGTTCATCACGTCACCGCTCAGGTCGATGGCGCGTTTGATGTGGCCCACCTGCGCGCTGATGACACGGCCGCCATGCACGGCGCAACGGTAGCGCGGCACCTCACCGAAGTCGCGCAGCAACACCTCCCGGTGGGCGTCTATCCGTTCCATGATGTCGAAATACAGGTCCAGGCAATTCTGGTCGCGCACGCCGATGCGCATGGGCCAGGTGATGATCACCTCATCGCCCACGTACTTGTGTATGTCGGCCTCGTTGCGGAGCACGGCGTCGGTCATCAGCGAATAGGCGGTATTCAGGAAGCGGTAGTAGCGCAGGTCGCCCATGCGCTCGGCCAGGGAGGTGCTGCCCACCAGATCGATGGCCAGCACCACGCGTTCCTCGGTCTTGGGCCTTTCATAGCGGCCCAGCAGGAAACCCAGGAACATGCGCCGGCCCATCCACTCTTCCATCTGCACCACCAGGATGGCGATGGAGGTGACCACCACCACACGCAGCACCAGCTGGTAGAAGCCGCCCATGCGGAGGAAGCCCAGCAGGCCGCGGTCCTCCATGCCTTCCAGCACGGGCAGGCCACCGGATCCCATGGGCAGGGTGATGGCGATGAGCGCGATGGTGAAGAGATTCACGGCGAGCACCTTGCCCAGGAACTGCAGAGGCACGGCCAGAGCGCGGAAGCGGCGGCCGAAGAGGAACTCCTCCAGCACACCGGTCCACAGTCCCAGCAGTGCCCAAACGCCCAGCGTGGCATCGATCGGCAGGCCGCTGAACAAGGTGAGCACCCAGGCCACGCCCACGGTGACCAAGCCGTACTTGGCCACCTTCCTGAGCTTGTATCGGGTGATGGCGCGCAAAGGGGCGCGAAAGTACGCTGCTGCCAACCGCCGAATGGCCCGTGGGCACCCCGTACTTTGCCGCATGCCGCCGGGGATCCGCACATTTCCACCGCTTACCATGCTCGCCGTGGTCTGGGCCGGCTGTGGCCGGGAAGAGGAAGCGCCTCGGTTTCCCTTCGTGTTGGACGGTCCGGCGATGATCACCAACCTGGAGCAGGACAACCATTTCACCGGAAGGGACCTGGTGGTGAAGAGCATCGCGGAGTATGGAGCCATGACCATCGACCTTCCGCCGGACTTCCACATTACGGCGGAGAACCTGCACCACTGGATGATCGGCTGGGGCGAAGAGCGGCGCTACCACGATGCGGGCTGCGAGAATCTCCGTGCGATCGAGGCCATCAGGTCCGGGGTCATCGTTCCGGGTGCTCCGCTGCGCGGTGAAGGCCTGCCGCGCAAAGGCCAGCGCGTCGCATTCTGGAACCGGGAGCCCAGCGGCTTCCGACACGTGGTCCCGAAGCCGGTCATCGATCCGGCTTGGTGGCCGGGCTTCGCGGGGAAGAGCGTCCACTTCGCCCCTGTGGCATTCGACCAGGCCATGGGCCGCTGGGTGATGTTGCTCAACGAATGCGACACGAACACCGCGCGGGTCTATGCGGCCACTTCCTCCGACATGGTCCATTGGGAACCGGCCGCCGAAGGGGAACCAATGCTGCACGGTGCGGACTTCGCACGCTGCGCGTGGGCGAACGGTGGCATCTTCCAGGGCGTGGAGCGCACACCCTACGTCTCCGACCTGGTGCAACACGCGGGGCGATGGCACCTGTTCCTGGATGGTTTCGATGCGGTGGGGCGGCGGCAAATCGGCTTGGCCATCTCAAGATCATCCGCGCTGGGACCATACGAGGTGATGCCCGATGCCATCATCGCCCCCGGCCTGCCTCGCACTTGGAACGACTCCGCCTGTTTCTACCCCAAGGTGAAGCCATACGGCAACGGTTTCATCATGTTCTTCGATGGACTTTCATCGGAAGGCGTGGAGCGCGTGGGCATGGCCACCAGCAAGGACCTGCTGCGGTGGGACGAACATCCATCCCCCGTGCTCGAACATCATGTGGGTTGGCGCGGTTCGCCGGCCACGTCGGAACCGGCGCATATCGAAGTGCGTGGCGACTCGATCCTGCTGCTGGTGGCCGGCAGGATGGCCTTCCGTGACGGCTGGTGGGAGCATCGTGTGACACGCCAGGCCTACAGGGGCCGCTCCGGGAATGTGGACGACGCACAACTTGGCGTGTATCTCTCGGTGGATGGTGGCCGCTCCTTCCGACCGCACCGCAACAATCCGGTATTCGTGAACGACCATGCGCACCCACCGGAGAACGAACACCTCGGCGGCAACTTCAGCGTGATCGATACCGACAGCATGACCTTCCTGCTTTACCAGGCCAAATCGAGCCAGGGGGGGTGGAAATACAATGTGATGCTGCGAGGAAGACGGAAGTGATGGCGACTCTGGATCCATCTTTACCGCATGCCCGGAGATAGCTTAAAGCGATGGCTGAGCTGGTTGTACCCCATGCCGGTGGAGACCGTGGAAGGCAAGCACGGCACACTCAGCATCCGCTGGGAATACGGCCGCAAGGTGCTCAACAGCACGGAGGCCAACCAGAGTTTTGGCAGCCTGCACAGCGTGTGGCAGGAAGCCTTCCGGCAGGCGCGCATCGCTGACGCCCCGCCGGATGATGTGCTGTTGCTGGGCCTGGGCGCCGGCAGCGTGCCCCATATCCTCCGCCATGAGCTACGCTTGGATGCGCCCATCACCGCTGTGGAACTGGATCCCGTGGTGGTGGATATCGCGCAAAGACACTTCGCGTTGGATGAGATCGAAGGCCTGGGCATTGTGCTCGGTGACGCCACCGTGCAGGTGCATGCCCTCCCGGAGCGTTTCGGCCTGGTGGTGGTGGATCTGTTCGACGACCTGGACCTGGCGCGAGGCGTGGACACGGCGGGCTTCGCCCACGCCCTGCGCGCACGCTGTGCCATAGGCGGTATCGTGCTCTTCAACACCGTTGGGTACGATGATGCCAGCGCGACGCGCTGCGGCCGTGTGCTGGATCATCTGAGGCAGGTCTTCGGTGAGGTGGAGGAACTGCGGCTGGAGGAGGTGAACCGGGTGTTCATCGCCCGTTGATAGCCTCAGGCGACGTGGACGGCCCCATTCCCGTCAATGGTCCGAACTTTGTCCTGTGCGCGCGTTCCTGATGTGGGCCTGTTCCGGATACCTGTGGCGATACCTCGGCGTGTCCGCCCTGCTGGTGGGTGTGGCCCGGATCCATGCGCAGCCGATCTGCGCCATCGACATCGGTCCCGACCAGACCATCTGCCAGGGGGAGTCCGTGACGCTCACCGCGCCGCCGGGCTTCAGCAGCTACCTCTGGAACACCGGCTCCAACCAGCAATCGATCACGGTGGGCACAGGTGGTGTGTATTCCGCCCAAGTGAGCTACCCCTCCGGTGAGTTGGTCGTCAATGGCAACTTCAGCCAGGGCAATGTGGGCTTCACCACGGAGTTCACGCTGAACAGCAACCTGAATCTCGGTGACGGCTACTATTGGATCGGCACCAACGCCGCGAGCCATCACCCGCAATTCTTCGGCACGGGCGCCGGCCAGTTCATGATGGTGAACTCCGGCTGGCTTTCCGCGCTGTTCCTTGTATGGTGCCAGGAAGTGCAGGTATGCCCCGGACAGACCTACACCCTCTCTTACCGCGCCCGCACCTTGAGCAATGCCACCCCAGCCCGGCTGCAGTGGTGGATCAATGGCGTGCCCAGCGGACCGGAGGTGACCCTGCCCAATTTCAGCCAAGGCTGGCAGACCATCAACCACACCTGGACCTCACCGGCGGTACTCACCACGGCCAACATCTGCCTGCGCGCCATGAGCGGCGATGGCATCGGCAACGACTTCGGGCTGGATGACATCTCCATGCAAGGCACCATCGTGCTCACTGATGCGATGACGCTGACCGTGACACCGCTGCCGCCTGTGGACCTGGGCCCGGACGTGACGCTGTGCCAGGGCGAGAGCCTGATCCTGGATGCCGGCGTGGCCGGTGGCAGCTACCTGTGGCAGGACGGCAGCACCGGCCCCGGCTATGTGGTCAATGCGCCCGGCAGCTATTCGGTGACCGTGACGGCCAACAATTGCTCGGCGTCCGACCAGATCACGGTGAACTACAACCCCTTGCCACCGGTGGACCTGGGACCCGATGTGACCCTCTGCACCGGGGAGACCCTGGTACTCGATGTCACCACGCCGGGAGCCACCTACGCCTGGCAGAATGGCAGCACCAGTCCCACCTTCACCGTGACCGGACCCGGCCTATACAGCGTAAGCGTCACCGTGGGTGGTTGCACTTCCTCGGACGCGATCCAAGTGGATCAAGCGCCACTGCCCGTGGTGGATCTGGGATCGGATCAAACCCTATGCGCTGGGCAATCCGCGCTGCTCAACGCCACCTTGCCCGGTGCCAGCTACCTGTGGCAGGACGGAAGCACCGGACCCACTTTCAACGCCACCACTTCCGGCACCTATTCCGTGACCGTGACCTTGGGCGGTTGCAGTGCTTCCGACGCGGTGGATCTGCTCTTCAACCCGTTGCCCGTTGTGGACCTGGGTCCTGACCTGAGCGTTTGTCCGGGTACGACCGTGGTATTGGATGCCACCGTTCCCGGCGGCAGCTATCAGTGGAGCACCGGAGCGCAAACCCCCACGATCGCCGTGGATCAGCCCGGCGACTACAGTGTAACGGTGACCGCGAGCGGCTGCCAGGCCAGCGATGCGGTGACCATCACGCACCAAGCCCTGGCCCCGGTGGACCTGGGGCCTGATGTGACCCTGTGCGCAGGCGGTACGGTGGTCCTGGACGCCACCGTGCCCGGCGCCAGCTACCTGTGGAGCACGGGCGCACAAACACCCACCATCACCGTGGGAAGCAATGGCACATACAGCGTCACTGTGACCCAGGGCAGTTGCTCGGTGGACGCCTCGGTGCAAGTGACGGTTCTGCCCGTGCCACAAGTGGACCTTGGACCCGACCTGACCCTGTGCCCCGGTGCCACCACCTTGTTGGACGCCACCGTACCCGGCGCCAGCTACCTCTGGAACACGGGCGCACAAACGCCCACGATACAAGTGACCCAAGGCGGCACCTACAGTGTTACAGTGACCAACGCTGCGGGTTGCTCCTCCACCGATGCCATCAACGTGGTCTATGTGACCGCTGACGCCGTGGACCTCGGCCCGGACGTGAGCCTGTGCCAGGGCGAAACGATCACCCTGGACGCCACCCTGCCCGGTTCATCCTACCTGTGGAGCACAGGCGCGGTGACACCCACGATCACCGTGGGAACCGCTGGCACCTATTGGGTTCAGGTGACGCAAGGGCCATGCACCGTGAGCGACACGGTCCAGATCGCGGTGGTCGCACCCGGGTCGCTGGACCTTGGCCCTGACATTTCGATCTGTGCGGGATCTTCCGTCGTGCTGGACGCCACGCTGCCAGGGGCCAGCTACCTGTGGAGCACGGGTGCCACCAGCGCCACCATCACAGTTTCGGCCGCAGGCAATTATTCGGTGACCGCCACGGTTCAGGGTTGCTCCACCAGCGATGCGATCAATGTGTCGGTGACCCCGTTGCCGGTGGTGGACATCGGCGGTGACCAATCGCTTTGCCCGGGCAGCGAAGTGGTCTTCGACGCCACCACGGAGGGCGGTACCTATTTGTGGCATGATGGTACCACGGCCCCCACCTACACCACGGGTACCGCAGGTGCTGTTTCGGTGACCGTGACCGTGAGCGGATGCAGTGCCAGCGTGGGCGCATCGGTCATCGCGGTGGAAGGCCCCGTGGTGGCCTTGGGTGCCGATACCACGCTCTGCGAGAACGCTTCGTTGTCGCTTGATGTGACGCAACCCGGCGCTTCCTACTTGTGGGATAATGGCAGTACCTCTGGCACCAGGACCATCACCGGCGCAGGCACGTATTGGGTCCAGGTGGAGCGCAATGGCTGCATCGCTGCGGACACCATCGAGGTGGCCGTCTTCTCGGCCGCCACCATCGACCTGGGCGCACCTTTCACACTATGTCCTGGGCAGACGGCCACGCTTTCCGTCCAGGCGCCCGGCGCGTCCTTGCTTTGGAATACGGGCGCCACGTCGTCTTCGATCGTCATCGATCAAGGCGGTACCTATTGGGTGCAGGCTTCCGTGGCCGCCTGTACGGCCAGTGACACCGTGGTGGTGCACATGCCCGTGGTGCCGCAACCCGATCTGGGGCCTGAGGTGAAGGCGTGCGCGGGCGACACCGTTGAGCTGGTGGTGGATGCGGCAGGTGCCGACATCCTGTGGAGCAACGGCAGCGACGCACCATCGATCTCGGTGAACAGCGGCGGCACATACACGGTGACGCTGACGGTGGACGGCTGCGGCCTCAGCGATGCGGTGCTCGTGACCTTCCTGCCCTTCATTGATGCCATCGACCTTGGACCGGACCGCATCCTCTGTCCCGGCGCCACGGCCGTGTTGAACGCCTCCGTGGGAGGTGACGCCACCTACCTCTGGAGCAATGGCTCCACCTCACCCGCCATCAACGCGACGCAACCCGGGGTCTACACCGTTTCGGTCATCGGCACCTGTGTGGACGCGGAAGGCCAGGTGGAACTCATCGCCGGCGACTGCGGACCGGCGGTCCACGTACCCAACGCCTTCACGCCCGATGATGATGGCGTGAACGATCTATTCCTACCCTTGGTGGCCGGTGATGTGGAGAGCTACCGCCTGGAGATCTTCGACCGTTGGGGCGAAATGATCTTCAATGCCAACGACCCCACGATCGGTTGGGACGGCACCTTCGGTGGAAAACCCGTGGCCGATGGCGTTTACGTGTGGCGCTTGGTCTACCGCGCGGTGACGGACCTGGGCGCGGTGAACGAGCAGCTCATGGGGCACCTGACGCTAATCCGCTGAGGCCGACCCGAAGCCTTCCTCCTTCCAGATGAAGCGGCCATCCTTCAAGCGGATGTAGCCCAGCTTCCCGCCCAGTTCCACACGTGCGATGTGGGCGCTTTCAAGTACCACGCTTTCGTAGGTCAGGGACATCACTTCGCGGCCCAGTTGGTCAACCAGCCCGGTGCCTGGATCGCCGGTGGCCTGATAAAGGCCTTGCCCGACCTCCTGCAAGCCGCGGTACCGCGGTACGATCACCTCTTTGCCGGTGCTGTCGATCAAACCGATTAGGTTGCTGGCCCGGACACGAGCGTATCCCGCGACCATCTCCCAGGCCTGATCATAGCGGTTGTCGAACAGCAGCGTGCCATCGCGGCGGGCATAGCCCCATTTGCCGCGCTTGCGCACGGGCACCAAAGCGCCTGTGGGCGGGCCGATCTCCGTGTACTGGCAGGGCAGCACCTTCTCATTGCGCATGTCGATGAGGCAGCGCTTGCCGCCCTGTTGCACACGCGCGAGCCCTTGGGTCGGATCGCCCCATCCGGTGATGCCCTCGGGTGCTTCATACTGTAGGGGCACCACGAAACGCCCCGCCTCATCCACGTAGCCTGCCTTTCGGTCGCGCACCACCAGGGCCACGCCGCCGGAGAACGGACCCAGATGCTGGTTCACCGCAGGCATCAACTCATCGCCGAAGGGGCTGATGATGCCCATGAGGCCCTTGAGCCGCACGCGCGACACGGTGCCGTCGAAGCCCTCCACCCAATCGTAGCGCGGCGGCACCACCACATTGCCGCGCGTGTCGATCACGCCGAACAGGCCTTCCTCCTCCACCACTGCCAGACCGTTGCGAAAAGTGCCTGCGGACGTGTACCGGAATGGGACCACTTCCTGCCCACGCGCGTCGATGTAGCCGTACTTACCCTCCCGTGCGGCGTAGGCCAGTCCTTGCGAGAGATCGCCGACGTCCTCGAAGATCATGGGCACGACGATCTCACCATTGCGGTCCACCGCACCGGCTCGGTTGGCGCGCACCACCGTGCTGGTCCCCTCGGCGGGGTCCAGGACATCATCGAACTCGATGGGCACCACTACGCGGCCCTGGCGGTTGATCGTGCCCATGCGCCCATCGCGGCCCACCAGCGCCTGTCCGCCCTCGAATCGTTCCACCCACTCATATTCGGCCTTGATGCGTTCCACGCCCTCATCGTCGATGAAGCCCCATTTCCCTTCGCGCCGGAATGGCAGCAGGAACATGCTCGCGGTGCGGTAGTCGTCCACCAGTTCCTCCACGAATGGATATTCCGGATGCTCCTGCAGGAAACGCGTGATGGTGCCAACGCTCAGATCGCGCGTGTAAAGCTCATAGATCGCCCGCCAGGCGTCGGACACTTTGTGGTTGCCGGGATGCGAACCGATGAACCGGCGGTACTCCTCCGCTGTTCTGCGCGGGGTGCTCAGGCGGTAGACCTCCTCCTCCGCCTGCCGCACCCACGGACTTTCGGGATGCGCACGGATGAAGCCCACATAGGAGTCGACG
Source organism: Flavobacteriales bacterium (assembly GCA_026129465.1). Lineage (NCBI taxonomy): Bacteria > Pseudomonadati > Bacteroidota > Flavobacteriia > Flavobacteriales > Flavobacteriales bacterium. Next base: position 78,808 of record JAHCIA010000001.1, on the reverse strand, counting down.
TCCCGATCGGCGGTGGCCTCGCGGTAGATGGCCTCCTGCAGCCTGGTGCGTGCCTCGAAGACCTCGCGTGCGCGCGGGTAGCGGTCCAGGAAGTTCTGGTAGGCCGCCGCGGTGTTCGCATCGCGCGCCACTTGGAAAGCCAGATGATCGCGCACCAGGGTGGCATCGGCGACGAACGGACTGCCGAGATGGGTCTCGATATAGCGGTCGTAAGCGGTGATGGTGTTCTGCGCCTTGGCGATCTCCCACGCGAGCGCATGCACATGGTGGCGCTGCACGGCGATCGCCTGCTCATCCACCCCGAGTTTCGCGGCGGCCGCGCGCTGCTTCTCACTGGCCACGCCATAGGCCGCATCGCTACGCTGGATGAAGGCGTAGGCCGAATCGGGCTGGAAGAAGGGATTGTCGGCCCGGCCACTGATGACGCTCAGGCCATACCAGGAAGGCAAGGGATGCTTGCGCGACTGCTTCAGGAAGATCTCGCGCGCAAGGAAGTAGTTCTTGATCTCGAGCGCTTGGAAGGCCTTGTCCAGGGGGCCGGCGAAAGATGGCGCCACGAGGAGAAGGGCGCCTGCGAGGAGAAATGGACGCGGTGATCGCCGGAACATGGAACACAAAGTTAGACCCCGCTTGAAGGCGACTGGCCCACCTTTGCCCACCGGCTTCGACCGGGCCATGTTGATGGAACGCCGCATCGCACGCATCGAAAGGCTGCTCACCCGGCGCAATGCCCGCGTGGTGCTCGTGCTGCTGGCGGGTCTGTCCATCGTATTCGGGCTGGCACTGCGCAACGTGCGGCTGGACCATGACTTCGAGCGCTTCTTTCCCACGGACGATCCCGAACTGGACCGCTACCTCGCCTACCGCGAACGCTTCGGCCACGACAACGACCATCTCCTCCTCGCGCTCACCCACGAGCCGTCCGTTTGGGATCTGGAATTCCTGCGCGATGTGGACCGGCTGCATGGCGAACTGGCCGTACTGCCCGATGTGATCTCGCTGATCGGCCCCACGCGACTGGAGGAACCACGCCTCACACCCGTCGGACCATTCACCATTCCCTGGATCCGTCTGGAGCACGACAGCACACTGGCCGCCGATCGTGATCGCCTGCTGCGCGATGAACGTCTGCGGGACCACTTCCTGTCCAATGATGAGCGCTCCCTGCTGCTGGTGATGCGCACCGCGCCGAACCTGAGCAAAGAACGCAGTGATGAGCTGCTGGAAGCGGTGGAGGCCGTAGTGGCGCTAAGCGGCCTGGGCGAGGTGCGTATGGGCGGCAGGATCCACGGCCAGTACTGGTACATCATGAAGATGCGCCGCGAACTGGTGGTCTTCTTCTCTCTTTCAGTGGCGTTGCTGGCCCTGTTCCTGGCGATCGGATTCCGCACGCTATGGGGTGTGCTCGTGCCCATTGGCGTGGTGGGGCTCACCGTGCTGTGGCAGGTGGGCGTGATGACGCTGCTCGGCCGGCCGCTGAGCATCCTCACCATGCTGCTGCCCACCATCCTTTTCGTGGTGGGCATGAGCGACGTGGTCCACATCCTGGAGCGGTACATCGCCGCCCTGCGCAACGGCCACGACAAACGCCGCGCACTGGCCATCAGCTACCATGAGGTCGGTCTGGCCACCTTCCTCACATCGCTCACCACCGCTATCGGTTTCGGCACCTTGCTCACCAGCGGCATCGCGCCCATCCGCGAGTTCGGTCTGTACACCGGGGCCGGCGTCTTTCTCGCCTTCGCGCTGGCCTTCACCCTGCTGCCCGCCGTGCTGCTGCTGGTGCGCACGCCGGTGGCGGCACAGGTGGACGAACGGAGGAGCACCTGGTATCCGTTGTTGCATGCCTCCTTCCGCTGGGTATTGCGCCACAGGAGGCGCATCCCTTGGGCCTTCGCCGCCGTGGCCGTTCTGAGCCTGCTCGCCATCACCCGGCTCAAGGTGGACAACCAGTTGCTGGAGGATTGGCCCGAGGACGATCCACAGAAACAGGACTACTACTGGTTCGAGGATCGCTTCGGGGGGGTGCGGCCTTTCGAGATGGAGGTGACCATGACGGACCCTGCAAGCACCGTCTGGGACCTGGAGCCGCTGCGCGACATGGAGGCCGTGGAATATCACCTGGCCACGGTTTATGGGGTTCGGGGCATACTGTCTCCCGTGACCCTGGTGAAGACCCTGAACAAGGCCAGCCACGCGGGTGACGAGACCTACTACCGCCTTCCTGAAGAAGCGGGTGAAGCACACCGGCTTGTGCGCCGAGCCGGGGCCTTTGCCGGAGGTGATGACATGGCCAGGCTCGCGACGCCTGACGGCAGGATCGCGAGGATCAGTGGGCGCATGGTGGACGAAGGAGGACATGTGCACATGCGCCGCAACAAGGTGCTTGATTCCTTCATCCGGGAACGGACACGACCCGAGATCGCCCGCTTCGACCAGACCGGAATGGCTTTCCTCATTGACCGAAGCAACGCGAAGCTCAGCGGCCAGTTGATCGGCGGGCTGTCCATCGCGTTCTTTCTCATCGCGGCCATCATGGCCCTGGTATTCCGGGACCGGCGCATGACCCTGGTGGCCCTGCTGCCCAACATGTTGCCCCTGCTGGTGGTGGGCGGCTTCATGGGCGCGGTGGGCATCGACATCAAGGTGAGCACGGCCATCATCTTCACCATCGCATTCGGCATCGCGGTGGACGACACGATCCACATGCTGGGCAAACTGCGCATCGAGATGCTCAAGGGCCGCTCGCCCGCCTTCGCCATGCGCCGCGCTTTTCTTTCGGCCGGCAAGGCCCTGTTGATCACGAGCATCATGCTCCTTTCAGGCTTCATCGCGCTGGTCTTCTCCGGTTTCGCCAGCGTTTACTACATGGGCCTGCTCGTAAGCCTCACACTGGCCACCGCCTTGGTTGCCGACCTGGTGCTCCTGCCCATCCTAGCCCTGCGCCTGCTGCGGCGCGGACGTTCACCGGCGGCCTTACCTTAGGCCGAAAGCCCCGGCCATGTCCATCCGAGTACTCTGGGCCATCCTCATGATCGCCATGTTCGTGATCGTGGCCCGCATGATACAGCGCTCCAACGCCCGGCGGAAAAAGAAACGGAGGCCCTGAGCCTCCGTCCTTGTGGAATTGGCCTATCGCTGTCGATCAGTGCAGCGAGCCATAAACGGACTTGAAGTCCGGCTCGCCCATGAAGTGCTCCTTGCCGATCTCCATATACTGCCGGGCCTTGTCGCGCATGCCCTTCTCCACCATGTGGTCCGAATAACGGATCAGTGCCGACTTCAGTGCTTTCTTCTGGTCGGCGGGCAGGTTGCCGATGTCGCCCGCGCCCTTCAATGCCTTGTCGAACTCCTTCAAGCTCACGTCGGCCTCGCGCACCAGATTGCCCTTGTACTGCGTGATGGCCAGCAGCAGCCAAGGACCGGGGTTCTCGGGGTAGTACTTGGTCATGCTGGTGAAGACCTGCCGGGCCCGGCTCAGGCCCTTGGGGTCGTCCAACAGGTTCTCGCCTTCCTCCAGACCCGCCAGGTTGAGTGACATCCAGAAATCCTCGTAGTTGTTGAAGAACTCCAGTTCCTTGTCCTTGCGGCGGTATTTCTCGGCCCACTTCGATGCTTCGCGTCCCGCCTTCGGGTAGTCCTTCAGGTATTTCTCCTGCTTGGACATCTCGTGGAAGCACATGGAGATGTAGAGGAAGGGCAACGCATCGCGTTTGGTGGCATCGTTCAGGGTATAGCCTTCGGCCTTTGCGATGCACTTCTCGTACTTCTCGTCCACGTACATCACAAGCAGGTCCTCGTAAACATGCTTCTGCGCGTGGACGGCGAGTTGGGCGACAGTGAACAGGGCAAGGAGCGTACGCTTCATCATGGTCATCGGAATAGATGGGCGCCCCGGGGGGCAATCGGCATGCCGAAGGTAGGGATGTTCCATGATGAGCCATGGCCACCGGACTTTGGACACACCTGGCGCATGGCCCAACTTTGCGGCCACCCGCACGGAACCCATGCGCATCGACATCCTCACCGCCGTACCTGCGCTGATGCAGGGTTGGTACGACGCCAGCATCGTGAAAAGGGCCCGTGACAAGGGCGTGGTGGAAGTGCACGTCCATGACCTGCGGCAATGGAGCACGGACAAGCACCGGCGCCTGGACGATGAGCCATTCGGTGGCGGTGCGGGCATGGTGATGATGGTGGGCCCGATCCACCGGGCCATCGAACAACTGAAATCCGAACGTGACTACGCCGAAACCATCTACATGAGCCCGGACGGCGAGCTGCTTAACCAGCCGCTGGTGAACCGCCTGAGCGTGATCGGGAACCTGATCCTGCTTTGCGGCCACTACAAGGGGGTGGACGAGCGGGTGCGCGAGCATCTCATCGACCGCGAGATCAGCATTGGCGACTACGTGCTGTCCGGGGGGGAACTGGCCGCAGCCGTGCTCACCGATGCCATCACCAGACTGGTGCCCGGGGCTTTGGGCGACGAGACCTCGGCCCTGAGCGACAGCTTCCAGGACGGTCTGGTGGCCCCGCCGGTCTATACCCGACCGGCCGTTTATGAGGGTTGGAAAGTGCCGGAGGTGCTCACCAGCGGCCATCAGGCCCGCATCGAAGCCTGGCGGTACGAACGCGCGGTGGAACGCACCAAGGCACGGCGCCCCCACCTGCTCCCCCCATCGGAAGGGGATGGGGCGGGTTAGTGAAGCCGAAAGTTGCTTAATATTGCGCCCCGATTTCAGGGTCCCTTCCTCTACCACGGACCCGCAACGCACACCTGCCATGGATCGCATCAAGCAACTGGAAAAGGAGTACTCCCCGCTCAAGGCCCATCCGGAGTTCAAGGCCGGCGACACGATCACGGTGCACTACCGGATCAAAGAGGGCAACAAAGAGCGCGTGCAGCAGTTCCAAGGCGTGGTGATCCAGCGCAAGGGCACCGGCAGCACCGGCACCTTCACCGTGCGGAAGATCAGCAACAACGTGGGCGTTGAGCGCATCTTCCCGGTGGCCTCCCCCTTCATCGACAAGATCGACGTGAACAAGCGTGGCGTGGTTCGCCGGGCCCGGATCTTCTATCTCCGGGACCGTCGGGGCAAGAGCGCCCGCATCACCGAGAAGCGCCAGGCCGTAACGGCCGGGGAGGCGCAATAGGCCACCCTCCCGAATTCGCTGAAGAAGCCGTCCCCGGGGACGGCTTCTTCATTTGCCCGAAGGCACGGTCAATAGACCCCGGTCGCCAGCATGACCAGTGTACAAGCGTTCTCCACTTCGACCCCTTGGGCGGTGGCGCGCTTCGCGAAAGCTGGATTCTCGGCGCCAGGGTTGAAAATGATGCGGCGCGGGGACAAGGCCAGCAGCAGGTCCTCCCACGGGGCCTGGTTCGCAGCGGACAGGTACATCGTCACCGTGTCAACCAAGGCGTCCGGGGGCAACTCCCGCTGGATGGGGACATCCGCCACCATACCCTGGCGCTTCCCGATGGCGAGCACCGGGTAGCCCCGCTCCCGCAGCCGACGGATGGCCAGGTTGGCATAGCGCATCGGGTTGGGACTGGCCCCCAAGACCAAGGTCACAGGATGATGTCCTTCATTGCCCACCATGGTGCAAAGATCGGCGCACCATGAACAGGCCCTGTGGACGCCTTCCTCGCTCTTAACCGGTCCTTCATACCCCGGAAACACCATTGGGCCAGTTTTGGCCATCGTGCGGCACGCGACCAGCGCCCCGGCGATCCACATGAAAAGGAAGATCGACATCCTGGTGCTCTCGGACCTTCACCTGGGCACCTACGGCTGCCGTGCCCGCGAACTGAAAGACTACCTGCGGGGCATCAAGCCGAAAATGGTGGTGCTCAACGGCGACATCATCGACATCTGGCAGTTCAAGAAGAGCTATTTCCCCAAGAGCCACATGCAGGTCCTGAAGAGGCTGTTGAAGATGGCGGCCAAGGTGCCGGTGTACTACATCACGGGCAACCACGATGAGGCCTTGCGCAGGTACAGCCCGGCCATGCTCGGCAACCTGCAACTCCTGGACAAATTGGTGCTCACCGTGGATGGACAGCGCTACTGGTTCTTCCACGGTGACATTTTCGACGCGACCATGAAGCACGCCAAGTGGCTGGCCAAACTCGGCGGCTTCGGCTATGACCTGCTCATCCGGATCAACAACGTGGTGAATTGGTTCCTGGAGCGGACCGGCCGGCCGCGCATGAGCTTCAGCAAAAGGGTGAAGCGCAGTGTGAAGCGCGCCGTGGCCTACATCGGGGACTTCGAGGAGACGGCGGCGAGCATCGCCGTGCATGAAGGGTATGACCATGTGGTGTGCGGCCATATCCACCAGCCCCAGATCAGGCGTATCGATACTTCCAAGGGGAGCGTGAACTACATGAACTCCGGTGATTGGATCGAGCACATGAGCGCGCTCGAATACGCGGACGGTCATTGGTCCCTTTACATGCACGAGGCATCCGTGGGCCTGGGCACAGGTGTGGGGCGCACAATGGTACAGGAGCCAACAGCCATAAGGGCCTGAGGCTTCAAGCCTCTGTCATCCCTTTCCGAAGATCCTCCACGGTACGCTCCGGCAGGCGATGCAGGTCAAGCAGCATCAGGCCGTCCAGCGCATCATTGAAGCGAGGGTCGCGGTTGAAGCCGATGATGCGGGCGTGCAGCAGCAGGTACTTCTTCAGCAGCACAGGCATGCCGGTCTCATGGGGATCCACCTCGGCGATGAGCCGGTCCATCTTCTTCAGATCGGCCATGGAGGCCTGCACGAGCGCCTCGCTGTCGGACTTGTCGTTGCGCACTTTGAACCGGTTGCGCGGCCGCACCCAGGCGGCCATCTCATCATCATAATGGTTCTGGCGCACGAATTCCATGATGAGTTTGCGCGAGAACCGGCTGTAGGTGGCGCTGATGCTCACCGGACCTATGAGGTAGCGCATGTCAGTATTCGCCATCATGTGCAGCAGCAGGCCGCGCCAGAGCATGTACAAGGGCAGTCGCTGGCGTTGATAATCCTGCGTGACGAATGAACGGCCCAGCTCGAAACTCTTTCGCAGCACACGGTCCATGCGACGGTCCATGCGAAAAAGCGTGCTGATGTAGAAAGCACGCCGTCCATACTTGCCCATGATGCTCCGGCCGTCACCGATACGGTAGGCGCCAGCGATTCGCCGTTGGGCACGGTCCCAGAGGAAGAGGTGGTCGTAGTAGATGTCGAACTCGTCCAGGTCGATGGCCTTGTTGGTGCCTTCGCCCACAACGCGGAAGGTCTCCTCCCGCAGCCGTCCGATCTCGCGGAGGATGTTCGGGATCCTGTGACTGGGTGCGAGATAGAGCTCGAATTCCGCCTGCTCGTTCAGCTTCAGGTCGGCCAGGCCGTCGATCTCGCGCAGCAACAGGTCGCTCTCCACCGCCGGAACGACATCCTTGGGCCTGCGCGGAAAGCGCAGCGGGGTGAAGAGATCGCGCTTCACCTGCAGGCCACTGCCCAGGGCGTAGGTCTTCGCACGCAAGTATCGTGTGAGTTGCTCGGCCGAGGTGAACGCCTCGATGTCCGACGGCGCGATGGGCTTGCCCACACGCATCCTCAGCGAACGACCACGCATGCGCAACATCTCCTTCGGCAGTGCCAGTGTGCGCAGGTTGGGATGGATCATGCCCAGCATGTGGAACAACACACTGTTGTTGCCATCGAACCATACGGGTACCACGGGCACGCCCAGATGCTGCGTGAGCTTGATGGCCGGCATCTTCCAGCGCGGGTCGGCCACGGATTTGAGTTCCGTGCGCCAGCTGCTCACCTCCCCGGCCGGGAACAGCGCGAGCGCCCCCCCACCCTGCACATGGGCCATGGCCTGTCGCATGCCTTGGAAACTGCTTCTCGCCGTGAGCTTCTCGAAAGGATTCACACCTATGAAGCGATCGCGCAGGGGCTCCAATTGCTGAAGCAGGAAATTGGCCATCACCTTCAGGTCCGGCCGCACCCTGCCCAGTACATGCACCAAGGCCAGCCCATCGATGGCGCCGTATGGATGGTTGGCCACGAAGACCAGCCCACCCGAGCGCGGAATGCCGGCGAGGTCCTTTTCGTCGACCTCAATGGCCAGCTCCAGCTTGTCGAACACCGCGGCGGCGAAGTCCAGGTCATGAAGATGTTCGATGGCGTTGTAGAAGCGCTCGAGACGCTTCAACCCGCTGACCTCGGTGAGAAGGGTGATGCGCGCATCACCGGGGCGCATGTGGCTGGCCTTGGCCAGCTCAGCGGGTTCGACCAGGCGCTTCATGGACCCCGCCAAGATACCGGTTCATGGCGTGGTGGTCCCTAAACCTCCAGGATACCGATGATGCGTTCGTGCATCAGCTCCCCGCCGGGATAATTGCGCGTGTAGTCGAGGTTGATCCAATGGACACCGTCCGGATCGGTGTGGTGGTAAAGCGGCGCGTCGCCCACCTCCGTGGTGAAAAGCACCTTGCGGATCAGGAAGGCGGCCCGCTCCAATCTGGTGTCGTCGCCCACGCGCAACTCGGGGTAGACATGGCCTTCGGTCCGGACCAGGCGCACCATGCCACCGATGGCCTTGATGCAGGCCGCCATGAGGACGGCGTGATCATCGCAGTCTCCGGCCATGAGTTCGATGCTTTCGGAGGGAGGTGCGAAATATTCCCCACCCTTCACGTCGGAAACATAGGTCCAGCGCGAATTGATCTCCTTGAAGATGGAGAATGACTGCACCAGGGTGAATTCGTCCGGCCCCACGGGCACATCCGAAAAGTGGGCCGTTGCCATGCGCACGGCCGCCTTACGCACATTCGGGTCAGGGCGCACCACCAATGCACGCAGTTTGTCCGCATCATGGAAGGGCCTCTGCTTCTGCGCCGCCAATGGCACCTGGCCGGTGGTCTCCTCCAGCGAGCGAAGCCATTCGGCGTAGTCCTCATAGAGACCACCGAAGGAGTACCACCCGGTGATGGAGGTGACGGTGAGCGCGACCATGCCGGTGATGAGCACGGCGTAGACCATTTGCTGGAAGCGGTGCACCAGCACGATAAAGGCCGAGAAGATCAGCACGAAGGTGATCATGTGGTCCACCCGGAGACCACCGCCGACCGGCAGCACAATCTCGGGCACGAATCGATCGAGGATGATGAACAGCGGCAGAGTGAGCAGCAAGGCCACCAGGTAGATCACCACCAAGTGGGCCAGCCCGCCTCCCCTGTCTCCGGTCTCCATCGAACGCATGTGCATCAGGTCAACGCGATACGAGGCCGCGAAGTTCATGCCGTACGGCCTGCACCGGGCACACCATTCCTCACGATCCGCACCACTGGACTGTTAACAGCTTTTAACGGTGGGCGCCCATCGTCCATCAAGCCTTGCCAGACGGGCGATCGCCGCCATCCGTCCGCGGCACACCAGGGGCATGTTGATGTATCGGTGGCTGGCCGGTTTGGCACTTTCCCCTGTGCGGATAGTTTTGTCCGCATGCGGATGAACGAGCGGGTCCTGCATCTTCTGTCGTGTGCGCTTCTTGTGGCCACCACGGGGCAGGCCCAGAGCGACACAAGCAGCTACGGTGGTCCTGATGGTCTCGAAGCGTATGACGAGATCGAATTCTTCGAGGATCGTGGCGCGCTTCCCGAGATCGAACACGCCGCCCATGCGCTCGGCCTGAAGTGGGACGTCAACGATTCGCTGGCACTGATCCCCGGTTACGACATCTACTGCCACTTCAACACGGACGTCATCTTCGACCGGTCAGGAACGCCCAAGCTGGGCAAGGACACGCTACGCTTGACCCTGGCGCACGAGGACTGCGACCTGTCCATACCATGTCCTGGGCATATCACCTCGCCATTCGGACCCCGTAGAGGGCGCATGCACTATGGCGTGGACCTCAAGCTCAACACCGGGGATCCCGTGCACTGCGCGTTCGATGGCATGGTGCGCATCTCCAAATACAACAGGTCGTTCGGTCATGTGGTGGTGGTCCGTCACCAGAACGGCTTGGAAACGTTGTATGCGCACTTGAGCAAACGCCTGGTGAAGCCCGGCGATGAGGTCCATGCGGGCGACCTCCTGGGCCTGGGCGGGAACACGGGCCGCAGCTACGGCAGCCACCTGCACTTCGAGGTGCGTTTCCTGGACGAGCCCATCGACCCTGCCACCATCTTCGATCTGGAGAACGGCACCATCAAGGCCCGCACACTGGATATCCACCATGGCACTTTCGCGGCGATCGCCGCGGCCAAGGCCGCCATGGCCGCGCGCAAATACCACACGGTGCGAAGCGGGGACACGCTCTCCGGCATCGCCAGGCGCTACGGCACCTCGGTGAACCAGCTCTGCCAGTTGAACGGCCTGAGGCGCGACAGCATCATCCGCGTGGGTCAGCGGCTTCGCTACAACTGATCGCCCGGGCGACGCAGGTTGCTGGTGGCGAAACGCGTCACGGCCGATATCAGGTCCTGGTTGTACATGGGCGAGAGCAAGAACTCGCGCTGATCACGAACGCGCAGCAGCACCAGGTCGTGTTTGGCCTCGGGCAAGCGGTCTATGATGCCGCGGCCGAGACCCAGGGTGAAGGAGGTGAGGCCGATGTCCACTGTGCAATAGCCGAGGAAGGCCCTGATGCGCTCCCGCGCCTTGCTCGGGTCTCCGGCACGGGTGCGCGAACGGATATACTCCCTGGCCGCCGCACGGTCCAGCAGGCTGGCGTCAGCGATATCGGCCAGGCGTATCTCCAGGCGCTCGCGGCCATGCTCCAGCACAAGCCGGTCCTCCTCCACCGTATACACGCAGCGGTTCACCAGATCACGGGAGATGGCCACCAGCAGGCCCACGACGCATCCCGCCCCGATGACGAGCAGGGGCCAGAAAAGGCCCGCTGCGGCCAGCAGGATCACACCCATGAGCAGTAGGAACGGTGTCACCCACGCCATGATCAGCGTGTTGTGCCATTGCCTGCGCGTATGGAAGCGGCGGATGCCCATGAGCGGAGCGGGAGCAGGAGCGATGCGGTGGCCGCCAAAGATCGGGGGCGGCCTGGGCCGCCCCCTGTGGGTACCGGAGAAGGGACTCGAACCCTTACAACCTTTCGGTCACACGCCCCTGAAACGTGCGCGTCTACCAATTCCGCCACTCCGGTGGGCGAAGATGTTCCTCGCTCAGGGGGCGCAAATATAAACGCCGTTCGGCGTGCCGCACTGCGAACGGATCCATCGTTGTCTCCGTTACCTTGGCGACATGGCCGGTCCGGTGCACGAAGGATTCAAGCGCATGCGCGATGGTTCGCCCGTGGACCTGCTGGACTGGGTGCGGGACTCGATCGAAGTGTCGCCCGGCGTGGAGATCCTTGTGGGGAGTGACAGCCAGAACCGGATGCGGCACACGGTTTACACCACCACGGTGGTGTTGCGCTACCACCGGAATGGCGCCCAGGTGGCCTACCAACGCGAACACGCCACGAAGGTCACCGACCTGTGGACCCGGCTCTGGGGCGAGGTGGAGCGAAGCGTGCGTTTGGCCCGTTGGCTGAGCGAGGAAGGCGGGGTGCCGGTGCGACGCATCGACATGGACCTGAACAGCGATGAAAGCCACGCCTCGCACAAGCTGCACGCCGCAGCGGTGGGCTATGTGCGCGCCCATGGCTATGAGCCCAATACCAAGCCATCCATGCTCATCGCCTCCTGGGCCGCAGATGTACTGTGCAACGGATCGGTCCGTAAGCACGAAGCCCCCATCCACCGGAAGGCGGACAGGGGCGACGTGACTCTTCAGATTGACCTTTGAACTACTTGGACAGGGGGTTCAACGGCGACATGCATCCCCAGGTTTCATCCCGGCAGGTGGTTTTCAATTTTCGTCGGGCAGGAAGCTGAAACGGCGGCCGTAGTCCAGCATCTGCTCCACGAAGTCCTTCGGCTGTCGGATGCGGATGTCCGTGACGGCACCGCTGGCATCCAACACGGGTTCCAGCATGGGGTTGACGAAGCCGCTGTACGGGGCGCTTTTCACATTCTCGCTTCGCTTGAGCACCTCGGCATGCAGGTCCTGGTCCACCTTGACGCCGTACTTCTCGATCAGGTCGCGCCCTGCCGCGTAGTCGCCCTGGCTCTTGATGCGCTGCACCTCCCGCAGCAGATCACCGAAGAGCCCGCGCAGGCCTTCCACATCATGCACGCGGACGAAGGAGCGGCCATCGACCTTGTCCAACGTGACGATCCCCTGGGGCGCGCCCTTTTCCAACACCCACTTGCTCACCGTCTGGCGGTTGCGCATATGGGCCTGCTGCACGTCATCGCCCAGCTTCAGCCTGCGCAGTTGCAGCATCAGGCCGTTGCGCAGATAGGCCTCATATTCGGCCCGGCCCACTTCCAGGTCGGGCATCAGTCCGATCTCCACCAATTTGGGATCGGTGATGTAGTACAGCGCCACCAGATCCGCACGTGCCTCTTCCAGGGGACTTGCGTAGTTCTTCAACATATCGGGATTCTTGCCGGGCTCCAACACGCCGCTGGCGTGGCCGATGACCTCATGCAGGGCGGTGTGCAGCTTGCCGGCCAATGATTGGTATTTCTCGGCCCGCTCGCGTTCGGCATCATCGAAGGCGAACTCCTTCAGCATTTCACCGCCGCTGGCCTTCTCATAGGCTTCGGAGATGTTGCCCAGGCTCACGCTCTTGCTGCCGTGTTCGGCCCGGATCCAGTTGGCGTTGGGCAGATTCACCCCCACCGGCGTGCTGGGGCTGGCATCACCGGCCTCGCCCACCACGTTGATGAAGTTGTAGGTGATGCCCACCACGTCCTTGCGCTTGTGTTTCGGCATGATCGGACTGTTCTCTTCGAACCAGCCGGCGTAGTCCATCAGCACGGCCATGCGCTGGCTGGCCTCGGGGTCCTTCATCTGCACGATGACCTCGTAACTGCCCTTCAAGCCCATCGGATCCTGGTACACCTCCACGAAACCATGGATGAAGTCGATATCGCTGGAAGTGTCCTGCACCCAGGCGATGTTGAAATCGTCCCAGGTCTTCAGGTCACCTGTGCGGTAGTAGTCGATCAGCAGACCGATGGCCTTCTCCTGCTGGGGGTTGAGGGCCACACCACGTGCCTTCTCCAGCCACTCCACCACTTTCTCCAAGGCCGGGCCGTACATGCCACCCACCTTCCAAACGGCTTCGGTGACCTTGCCATCGGCGCCACGCACCACCTTGCTGTTGAGGCCATGACTCAAGGGCCTGGGGGCATTGGGGTCCACGATGGCATCGTAGTACAACTCCACCTCCTTCTGCGAAACATCCTGACCGTAGAAGTTCACCGCGCTGGCCAGCACCAGGTCCCGGCTGGCGTCCTGGCTCACCTTCACGGCATCGATGGTGGGATCGAACATGGTCTCAAGCACCTCATCGGGGAGGCTGTGGCCCGCTTTCGCCAGGCGCTTGGTGAACCACTCCCGCGTGAAGCCCGGAATGAACTTGGCATTGCTGTAGTGGTGATGGATGCCGTTGGCGAACCAAACTTGTTTCGCATAGGTCATGAAGGCGTCCCACTCGGCGCCCTGGTCCTCGGGTCCCTGGCCGCCCACGATCTTTTCCAAAGCGCGGCGGATGCGCAGGTTGTGCCGGTGGTTCTGGTCCCACATGATGTCGCGCCCCGCCAGACCGCTCATGGTGAGGTAGTAGGCCAGTTGTTTCTGCTGCAACGGGATCATGTCCCAACCGGGAATGCGGTAGCGCAGGATGCGCAGGTCTTCGAACTGGTCCACCTCCCAATTGAAGGTGGTGTCGGCCACGGGGACCTCGGTGGTCTTGTCCGCGGACCCGCCGCACGCGACCAGCCAGGGCAGCGCCAGCAGCAGATACTTGATGTTCATGGGAAAGGGTTGGTTTCGATGGACGGCGAAGATAGCCGGGGCCATGCACCGTCCGGCCCTGCCCGCGCTCAGCCTTCGCCCCGGTCCCGGCGCGGTTGCTGCAGCCTCATCTGGGCCTTGGAATGCTCCACCAACCGTTTCATCCGGTGGTAGGCCGTCAGTTGCTTGTTGTAGCGTTTCAGGTCGGCGTGGTTGAGGGTCTCCACGTGGAGCAGGTCCATCTTGTCGGCCAGATCGTTGAGCTTCACCCGTATGGCCAGGTTGTCCTGCATCACCCGGTCGATGTATTGTTCGTAGGTCTCCTCCTTCTGCCGAGTGATGTGGTCCAAGGCCTTCAAGACCCGTCCGTTGAAGCCCTTCGCGGCGAGATCGGGCGCCTTCAGCGAGGAGCGCTCCAACACATCGTGGAGGGCACCCAGCACCTGTTCGTCCAGGTCCTGACCGCGCATCATCACACGCATCACATGCAGGATGTAAGGTTTGCCGAAACGATCGACCTGACCCTTGTGGACCTTGGCGGCGAGCCGGATGGCGGTCTCCAACAGGTGTTCCATCGAGGCCGTGCGGAACTACTTGTCCAATGTGATGCGCAGGTCCAGCGCGGAGGGGTCGCGAGAGATGACGGCGAAATCCGTCTCCAAGCCTATCTCCTTGGTGCCCGTCGTTCTCCGCAGTACACCATCCGCGGAGGACACCTGGCCGATGGGCCTGGCGAACTTGAAGCTGTAGCGGTACTTCATCGACTCCAGCATCGCGTTCATGCCGAACTCATCGTCGTCGCCACCATCCTCACCAGCGGCAATACCGGCCCCCAGTTCATGGGCATGCCGGTTGTTGGAGCGAACCAATGTACCATCCTCCCAGCGGAAGAAATCCTGTCGCACACCGGAGCTGTCCTTTAGCAGCTCGTTCAGCGCAGCATTGAGCGCCGTGACATCCTTGAAGTTGAAACTGATCTTCTGCACCCACTTCTTTTTGGCATCCAGCTTCACCTTGCTCACACCCGGCACGGTCTTCAAGCGCCCCACCTCGGCGCTGAGGTCCATGGTGCCCATGTCATCCTGGGGCGTGCCGCCCATGTCGCCGAAACTGTTCATCATCTCACCCAGGCCGCTCATGTCCACCACGTAGGTCATGCTGCCGCTCCCGTCCTTCTTGAAGGTGTAGTGTTCTTCGATGGTGAGACAGCCGGCCAACAGCACCGTACCCAGGAGCGCGATTGAATGGCGGAGGATGTTGGCGCGGCACATGGCGTGGGAGACCGGCGCAAGGTAGGACGCGATCGGCGGAACGGAACGATGGCCATGCGCAAAGAAAAAGGCCCCCCGTTGGGGAGCCTTTTTCCGTTCAGGCGGGTGGAAGACCGGGCTTGAACCGGCGACCTTCGGAACCACAATCCGACGCTCTAACCAACTGAGCTACATCCACCAAGTCGACCGGCCTTCGCCGTTCGGCCCGCAAATATAGTCGGCACTGCGCTCCACCACGTTCGACGGGGATCGGCGCGGGACCATCGTCTTACTTTGCGACGCCGCCATGCATGTGCTTTTCCTGCCCAAATGGTACCCGGGCCGCAACGATCCCCAGTTGGGCGATTTCCTGCGAAAACAGGCCCAGGCCATGGGGCTGTATGCCCAAGTGAGCGTGCTGCATGTGGCACCCCTCAACGATGCCGGGGCACATGGCGCGCAGGATGTGGAACACCTGGACGGCGCCTGGGAGCTCCATTGTTACTACCGCGCGAACACCGCTGCCTGGAAACCCTGGCGCAAGCTGGTGAACCTGCTCCGTTGGTGGCGCACCACGCGGCGCGGCTGGCATCGGCTGGTGCGTGAACGTGGCATGCCGGACTCCCTCCATGCCTGCATTCTGGTGAGACCAGTGCTGGCGGCGCGCTGGTTCGCCTGGCGCAACAAGTTGCCTTACGTGGTGAACGAACACAGCAGTGAGTACCTCGATGGCACCTACGCGGCCAAGGGTATGCTTTTCCATGCGCTGAGCAAATGGCTCTTCCGGAATGCCGCGGTAGTGACGACTGTAAGCCCCTGGTTGGGCGAAGCCTTGGCCGCGCATGGGCTGGCAAGCTCCCCTGTGATCGTACCCAACGTGGTGCCCGGCCTGGAGCGTGCTTTGACGCCCCCTGGCGAGCCTGGCCATTTCTTCGTGGTGGCCGATCTGCTGGACGGGACCAAGAACATCAGCGGCATACTCCGCGCGCTTGCCACGGCCCGCGAACGGAACGCGGGCCTCCGGCTCACGGTCATCGGCGATGGCCCGGATCGCACCATGTTGCGGGATCTCGCCGTGCGTTTGGCGATCGGGGAACAGGTGCGGTTCCTGGGAAGACTGTCGAACCGTGAGGTGCTCGACCATCTGGCCGGTGCCATGGCCGTGGTGGTGAACAGCAATGTGGAGACATTCAGCGTGGTCACCGGCGAAGCGCTGGCGCTGGGCCGCCCTGTGATCGCCACCAGATGCGGCGGACCGGAAGCTTTCATCACCCCGGAGAACGGCATCCTCATCGGGCCGCGCGATGATGCGGCACTCGCCACGGCGATGCTCACCCTGGCCTCGGGCGACCTTCCTCATGACCCTTCGGCCATCCGGCGCAGCGTGGGCGAACGCTTCAGTCGGGAGGCTGTGGGCAGGGCGCTGCTCACCATCCACCAACGCGTCACCGGTCATGGCTGAAACGGGCTTGAACGAATTGCGCCTGGGCATCCTGTGCCGGGGCACCGTGTTCCAACGCTGGCAGGCGGAAGCCATTCGGCAGGCCCTTGCCGTTCCTGGCGTAGTGCCCGTGCTGCTGGTGACCGAAGAACCTGTGGTGGCAATGAAGCGGAGCAGGACCTGGCGCCACTGGGATACCGCGCTCTACCGTTGGTACCGCAGGCGCTTCGCCCCGCCCGCCATGCAGGAGGTGGATCTCCACGATCTGCTCGGGGCTCTCCCCTGCGTCAAGGTCAGGCCGGAACAACAAGGGATCAGGGAGTCTTTCACAAAAGACCAATGTGCGGCCATCGCGGGCCACCGGCCGGATGTGCTGCTGCGCTTCGGATTCAACATCCTCACGGGCGGCATCCTGTCCCTGCCACGCTTCGGGGTGTGGAGCTTCCATCACGGCGACCCTGCACACTACCGGGGCGGCCCTCCGGGGCTGTGGGAGATCGTGGACGGGGAGCCCGTGACCGGCGCCGTGCTGCAGCGCCTCACCGAGGATCTGGACCAGGGCCGCATACTTCGGCAAGGGTGGTTCGCCACCGTGGACCACAGTCATGCCGAGACCGTGGAGACGGTGCTCATGCACAGCGCCATCTGGCCTGCGCAGGTGATGCGCACCCTGCTGGCCGGCGATACCACGGCCAGCGATGGGGTACCCCCAGCAGGCAGGGGCAAGCTCACGCGATATCCGGGTACGGCCTCGCTGCTGCGCTTTCTCTGGTCCATGGCCGGGAACAAGCTGCGCTTCCACCGGCGCGATCTGCGCGAACATGAGGAATGGAACATCGGCGTGCTCAATCGGCCCATCACCGACCTGCTGGCCGACGATCCGCCATTGAATGTGCGGTGGTTGCCGCCACCCGCACAAGGCACCTTCCGAGCGGACCCCTTCGGTTATGTGGACGAGCAGGGCCGGCTGAACATGCTGTACGAAAAATTCGACCATGCCACGGGCAAAGGCGAGATAGCACGGTTGCGGCCCAAGCAGGACAATGTGATCAAGCGTTCGCGCACCATGCTCGCTGGAGACACCCATTTCTCCTATCCCTACGTGGTGAAGCATGAAGGAGTGATCTGGGTGGTGCCTGAGAACGCCGCGAGCGGCCGGGTGGACCTGTATCGGGTGAACGAGACGAACGACGGCCTCGATCTCGTTGGTACCCTGTTGAACGAAGCCCTTTGCGACCCCACGATCTTCCAGCATGATGGACGCTGGTGGCTGTTCGGCACCAAGGCGCCGTTGACCAATGTCGCACTCTACGCGTACTGGAGCGACCATTTCGAAGGTCCATACCACCCTCACCTGTTCCAGCCGGTGAAAATGGACATCCGTTCGGCACGCCCGGCGGGCACACCCTTCCTGCACGGTAAGGAAATGTGGCGTCCGTCCCAGGACAGTTCCCTCACCTATGGCGGCCGCATCGCCTTCAACCGCGTGGTGGAACTGGATCCCATGCGATTCCGCGAAGAGACCCTGTATCACCTGGGCCCCCTGAAGGGCAGCGCTTATGGGGCCGGCCTGCACACGCTGTGCGCCATGGACGGCATCACCCTGCTGGATGGCAAGCGCTTCACCCGCGTACCGCAACGTGCGAAGGCCGCCCGCGATCGCAAGCTGGGCAAATTGAAACGCCGCAGGAAATGATCCGCCCAGTGCTCGGCACCATCGGCACCCGCATCGTGGTGATGGCGTCCAACCTGCTTGTGATCGCCGTGGCTGGCCATGCGCTTGGCACCGAAGGTCTTGGCGAGATCGGCCTCATCGTGCTCGGCATCACGCTGATCATGGTGCTGAACAATGTGATCGGCGGAGGTGCGCTGGTGTACCTCGTGCCCCGGCTGCCCGCACGAACGCTGCTGCTTCCAGCCTACCTCTGGGCGGTGTTCACGGCCTTGGTGGCTGCCGCGGTGATGCACACGTTGCCACTGGTGCCCGAAGGTCTGGAATGGCACGTGGTCCTGCTGGCCTTCATCCAATCGCTCTACACCATCCACTTCGGCATCCTGCTCGGGCAGGAACGCATCCGCAGGTACAACACCATCTCCGTCCTCCAATCGATCGTGTTGCTGGGAGCATTCGTGTCGCTGACCTCAGCCGCCGAGAATGCGCATGTGGGGCATTTTGTGACGGCCTCGTATCTGTCCTTCCTCACATCACTGGTGGCTTCGGCCTGGGCGATCCGTCGCCCGGGGAAGAGCCCTTCGACGCCGGGGCCATGGGCCTGGGGCGCCATGTTCCGGCACGGTGGCTTCACACAAGCGGCCAATCTGCTGCAGTTGCTCAACTACCGTCTGGCCTACTACCTGATCGATCTTTACCGCGGCACTTCGGCGCTGGGGCTCTACACCGTGGCGAACCAATTGGCCGAAAGCGCCTGGCTGGTGCCGAAGAGCCTGGGCATGGTGCTGCATGTGCGCGTGAGCAATCTGGAGGAGGTCGATCGGCAGCGCGACCTGACCCTGGCCATCATGAAGGCCGCCACAGCCTTCGCCTTGCTCGTTACGCTCGTGATCCTGATGCTTCCCGATCTTCTTTTCCAATGGGTCTTCGGTCCGGAGGTGGTCGGTGTCGTTCCGTTGGTGCTGCTGCTGGCACCGGGCCTGGTAGCCATGGCGGCCTCCCAGGCTTTGAGCCATTGGAGCAGCGGTACCGGACGTCATCATCACAACGCCATCGGCTCGGGCATCGGCTTGTGCTTCACCCTGGTGGCCGGTCCGCTGTTGATCCCGACCCACGGACTGGATGGCGCCGCGCTCGCCGCCACGCTGGCCTATTGTGCCAACACAATATACCAGCTGATCGTCTTCATGCGCCTGACCCGCACACCCTGGACCATGCTCCTGCCCCGCCGGTCCGATCTGGAACTGGTGCGGCGCGCCTGGAAGACCGTCAGAGGGGGCAAGGCCACTGTGCCGGGTATCGAGTGACAGCGCTCGAAGTACTTTGGCCACCGCATGTTCGCATCGTGGCGCATCGCCCTCATAGACCGCCTGGTGGGCCTCAATGAACGTTGGGTCTTCGAGCGCAGACTGGCACGCCACTACCGGCGGGTGCTGCGTTCAGGCATCAGGCTGGTGATCGATGTGGGGGGCAACCGTGGCCAGACCATTCGCTTCTTCCGAAGGCTGGATCGGCGGTGCGTGATCCACACCTTCGAACCCGACCCGGCGCTGTTCGCCTTGCTCCAGGAACGCTTCGCCGGCATCGAAGGCGTCCACCTGCACCCTGAAGGCATCAGCGACCAGGCGGGTGAGAAGCTCTTCCATGAGAACGTGCTGGGCTACACCTCCACCTTCGAGCGTCTTGATCAGGGATCGGCCTATCTGGAGAAAAAAGCGCGCATCCTGGGGGTGGACAAAGGGGCGATCGTGAAACGCAGCTACCCGGTGCGCGTGACCACGCTGCGCGAATTCCTCTCAGGCATGGCACCCTGCACCGTGGATGTGCTGAAGATCGACACCGAGGGCCACGAGCATGCCTGTCTGGAAGGCCTGTTCCCACTGCCTGCCGGAGCGATGATCCGCTACGTCCAACTGGAAGACCACCGCGATGACATGTACGCCGACCGTGTGCCCTTCGCTCGTTCGGAGCAATTGCTGCGCGAACACGGATTCGAGCTGGACGCGCGCATTCCGCATGGTTTCGGCGAGTTGGACGATGTGGTCTTCCGTCGGTCGGCCAACGTTTGAAGTGGAAGGCCATGCGCGTCTCGGTCATCATTCCCTGCTACAATGTGGAAGACTGGATCGGCACCAGCCTGCGCAGCGCGCTGGAGCAGACCCATGCCGACCTGGAGATCATCGTGGTGGACGATGGCAGCGCCGATGGAACGGTGGCCCGCGTGGAGGAATTGATGCACATGCGACCGGACAGGATCGCGCTGCTTCGCGGTGACCATGCCGGGGCGTGTGCGGCGCGCAACAAAGGCCTGCGGGCGGCCACGGGTACCTGGCTGCAATTCCTGGATGCCGACGACCGGTTGATGCCGGACAAGATCGCCGGTCAGGTCACCATCGCCGAAGCGAACCCCACGGCCGTGGCGGTCATTGGCGACTTTGTGAACGAGTTGGCCCATGGTGGTGAAGAGACCATGAACGCGATACCCGGCGATCCGTGGGAAGGCCTGGTGAAGACCCGCTTGGGCACCACCAGTGCCAACCTGTGGCGGCGCGATGCTTTGCTGGCCGCGGGCGGCTGGGACGAGCAATTGGCCAGCAGCCAGGACTATGAGCTGCTCTTCCGGCTGTTGGCCGCCGGGGGAAGTGTGGCTTTCGATCCGCGGCCCGCCACCCGCGTGGTGAAACGAACGGGAGGCAGCATCAGCCGCACCGACGTGAAGGACAACTGGCTGCGCTACATCGATCTGCGTCTGCGCATGCGCGACCATCTGCGCACCTTGGACCCCAGGACCTATGGCGCGCTGCTGGCCGACCTGGACCAATACCTCTTCATGGCCTTCCATCTGCTGGCCCACGAGGACCTTCCGCTCGCCAGCGATCTCTACCGCCGCCATTTGTCCAAGGGCTTCATACCGAGGCCAGGAAAGGCGATCACACCGCGCTACATCATGGCGCACAAGCTGCTGGGCTTCGAACGTGCCGTGCGGTTGGGCCGCATGCTCAAGCACTGAACCCACTCAGCGGAGCGCCAGCAGATCGTCCACCCCGGGCGGCCGTGCACAGGTGTAGCCTTCGGCATAGGGCACGCCAATGAGCCTGCCCAATTGGCGGTGTCGCCCTTCCAGGTAGGGCATGAAATCCGGATTGGCGATGGGGCTGGGCGGCTCCTGGCTCGCAGGGTCATGGAACTGGGAGGCGAAGCACCGCAGAGCCTCCTGCTTCCGCTCCCAATGCGCGGTAACGTCCACCACCAGGTCGGGGTCGATCCAATTGTCCTGGATGGCGTGCAACACGTGCACGGGGCGCCAGGGCTTCTGTTCTTCGCCATCATGCAAGGTCTCCACGCGTCGCAAGCCACTGAGGAAACTTGCTTCAGCCACCAGTGCTGCGGCACGGCCATGGTCCGGATGGCGGTCGCGTACCGCGTTGGTCAGCAGCACCCTGGGCCGGTGCAGGCGGATGCAGGCGACCACCTTCAACAGGCTCTCCCTATCGGCCCGGAAGAAACCGTCCGGCAGACCCAGTTGATAGCGGAATCCGGCTCCAAGCACCTGCCGCGCGGCTTCCGCTTCGCTGGCCCGCAGCTCGGCGCTGCCACGGGTGCCAAGTTCTCCGGCGGTCAGTTCCACCAGACCAACGGCATGGCCCAAGGCCACATGCCGCAGCACGGTGCCCGCCATGGAGATCTCCACATCATCGGGATGCGCCGTTACGCAAAGGAGGTCCACTTGCCGCATGGTTCCGCTCATCATCGGGCGAAGATGGGGATCCTCCGCGTGATCCACCCTGGCGATCAGTCTTGGACCCAGCGCAGGATCTTGTCGTCCAAGGGCGATACTCCGCTGGGGAAAGCATCCACGAGCCTGCCCTGCCCATCGATCAGGAACTTGTGGAAATTCCACTTCACGCGGTGGTCCAACACTCCGTTCTGCGACTTGTGCATCAGCCAGTTGAAGACGGCATGGGGCTGTTCGCCTTTGATGTCCACCTTGGCCATCATGGGGAAGGTCACTCCATAGTTCTTCTGGCAGAATGCGGCGATCGCCTCCTCGCTTCCGGGCTCCTGGCCGCCGAAATCATTGCAGGGAAAGCCGATGACCACCAGCCCCTGGTCCTTGTTGTTGTCGTAAAGCTCCTGCAACTGGGCATACTGCGGGGTATAGCCGCATTCGCTGGCGGTATTCACCACGATCACCTTGCTGCCTTTGTAGCGGTCGAACCGCACGAGTTGGCCTTCAATGTCGGTGGCGCTGAGGTCGTGGAATGACATGGCGGGCGGGGTCTGGGGACTTTGGATGGGCATGCTCACCGGACCCAGGCGGATCCGGTCGGCCTGGCCACAAGCCAGCGCGAGCAAGCAGGGCGCAAAGATTAAGAGGCGCATGGCAGATGAACGTGCGAAGATCGGCATTGTTCAACGGGCCTGCGCCCCCATTGGTCGAACGGGGCGTGTGCGATGTACCCTATTCCCTTGTGGCGGCGTATACCGGCGCATGATGGAAAAAAGGACCCTCTTCACGTTGCTGGTCATGGGCACTTACGTCACGCTCCTGGCCCAGACACCGGTGCGCATCATGGAACCATTGGCCATCATGGCCTCGCCCGAACTGGGCCGTGACAAGAACGCCATGGCCGCGTTGCAGGCCGCCGGGCTGGCCGATGGCATCATCGGTGCCGCGATCACCACCAGCCAGCAGGACCAATGGCCCGCCGGGCTGCAGGGCGATAGCGCCCGCGACGCCAACCGGGAAGCCATCAGGCACTACGCCGCCATCCGGGTCTGCGCACTGTCCATCGACGAAGAGGACGTGAAGCGATCGCTGGTGGGCCTGTATGCCAGCGCCAACATCCACATGCCCGAGGAGTTGCGCCCGATCACGGACATCTTCCTGGTGGTGAACGACAGCGGGCTGGTGGATCCACCACCTGTGGCCATGCAACGCGCAGCGAGCAAAGGACCCAACTGGACCCGCCACCCGAAGGCCCGCATCAAGAAGGCTGACGAGGTCTACGCCACCTACGACCTGTCCCGCGATCCCGCCGCCATCGCGGCACTGGAAAAGCGTGGCATGAGCAAGGCCGAGATCGAGGCGGTGGTGTTCCGCAGCCATGAGCGCAACTGGCCCGAGGGCATCGCCAGCTTCGAGAAGCGCTACCCGCGCCTGAAGGATTTCAAGCAGTACAAGGCCTACCAGGCAGCGCGCTGGGATGGCAAAGCGCTGTTGATCATCCCCAGCGAACCCAACCGCAAGGTGCCCGAGGCCATCCGCCCATTCATGGACGTTTACATGGTGTACACCGCCGAAGCGGTGGAAGTGCGCGACAAGACGCGCCGCTGAGCGGAGGTTACCTTCGCCGCGCCGCCACACGCCGCCTGACCGGTGCATGGCGGACATGCATTGCGGATCCGGGAGATCGCTTGGCTCATCCGCTTGGAAGCGGCACTCGACCTGCGGCAACGTGCCGCGTGGGGAGGCATGCTGCTGTACGTGACCGGCGCCGTCTATGTGGCCCATCTGGCGCTGAAGGGCTCTCCGGCCATCGCCACCTGGAACGCCTTGTTCTGGATCATCCTGCTGTTCGCGGCCTTCAATGCGTTGGCGCGCTCCTTCCAGCGCGAGGACAATGGCCGCCAACTCTACCTCCACACCCTGGCCGATCCGCGCAGCGTGATCCTGGCGCGCACGGTGTACAATATCCTCACCATGTTGCTGCTGAGCCTGCTGAGCCTGGTGTTCTATATGCTGTTCATGGGTGGCCAGGTGATGGACCAGGCGGATGTGCCCCAATACCTGCTGGCCGTTGCCATGGGTGGTGCGGGCTTCGCAGCGGTGCTCACGCTGATCTCCGCCATCGCGGCACGGGCCGGTAGTGGTCTGGGCCTGATGGCCATCCTGGGCTTCCCGCTGGTGCTTCCCATGCTGCTCACGGTGATGCGCGTGAGCAAGCTGGCGCTGGACGGCGTGGGTTGGGCGGTCACCGGCACGTATTTCCTGGGTCTTGCACTGTTGGGCGTCATCGTCGTCACCTTGTCCTGGTTGCTGTTCCCGTACCTTTGGCGCGACTGATCCATGAGGCATTGGTGGTGGAAATTCCTGGCGATCGCGTTGCTCACGGTCGCATCCGTTGCCGCCCTGCTCGCACCGCTGGGTCCTGCCTTGGTACACGTGTCCCCGAGCCGCATAGGACCGGGTGATGCGACGATCACCGTCACCGGATACAATACCGGCTGGACCGCTGCGGAAGTCCCGGCGGCCCGCCTCGCGAATGGAGAACAGTTCGTTTGCCCACAAAGCGTGGAGGTGATCGATGCGACCCACTTGCGGCTGAAAGTGGCGGTCCCCGGAGGACTGCGCAGCATGATGACCGATCTGCATGTGGAAGGACTCGCCTACCCTTCTGCTTTTCACACCACCGGCATCGGTGATGGTGCGAAGGAGGGCACTTGCGAACCGGCCGGACCGGCGAACAGCGCATCCGCGGGTTTCGCCTTCCCCAACCGCAGCATCTTGTACGAGAGCATCCGCAACCTCCATTTCCACGTGCCCATGTGGTTCACCATGATCGCGCTGATGGGCCTCTCCGTTTGGAAAAGCATCCGGCATTTGGGCAGCGGATCGCTGGACCGCGACCGGGAAGCCGCGACCGCCGTGCATGTGGGCCTGCTCTTCTGCGCGCTGGGTCTGCTCACAGGCATGGTTTGGGCGCGCGCCACATGGACCGCCTTCTGGACGAACGACGTGAAGCTCAATGGCGCCGCAGTGACCGCCTTGATCTACCTGGCCTATCTGGTGTTGCGCGGATCGGTGGCCGATGGGCACAAACGCGCCCGGCTCGCGGCGATCTACAACATCTTCGCCTTCATGCTGCTGGTGCTTTTCCTCTTCGTGGTGCCCCGGTTGAACCAGGTGGACAGCCTCCACCCCGGCAGCGGCGGCAACAGCCCCTTCAGCGATCTGGACCTCGACGACCGCCTGCGCATGGTCTTCTATCCAGCCGTGGCAGGATGGATACTGCTTGGCCTTTGGATATACGACCTGCGCCAACGCGCCACGCGCGTACAGGAAAAACTTGACGCATGAGAACCTTCATCATCCCCGGCCTGTTGCTGCTGGCACCGACCATGCTGCGCGCCCAAGCACCGAACTGGCTGGAGGACGATCTATACGGCGGCGGCAAGATGAATGCCGTGGTGGCCGTGGTGGCGATCATCATCCTGGGCATCGGCGTGTGGCTTTGGGCGCAGGACCGGAGGTTGAAGCGGCTGGAGGAGAAATTGGACAAGAAGTGACCAGCGCACCTTGGGTCAAGGACTTTTGACCGCATGCGCACATGAGTACCTGATCATCCCATGAAACGCTCCCACATCATCGCCATCGTCATCATCGCCATCTCCATCGCGGCGTTGATCGGTTCCTTGTACGACAGCAGCACTTATGCCGATCTGCACCAGGCGATGGAGAACCCGGGGCGAGAGTACCATGTGGTGGGTGTGCTGGATCGCAGTCAGGACATCATCTACGAACCCAGCCTCAATGCCAGCCTCACCACCTTCACCATGGTGGACCTGGAGGGCAATACCGCGCGCGTGCACCTGAACAAGGCCAAGCCACAGGACTTCGAACGCAGCGAACGCCTCGTGCTTATCGGCAAGGCCACGCCAGATGGCGAGTTCCACGCCCGGGACATGCTCATGAAGTGCCCGAGCAAGTACAATGAGGAGCACAGTATCGATGGTTGATGGTTGATGGTTGAAGTTGAGGGTTGACAACAGCATGGATCGCATCCACTACATCGGTGAACAGGCCTGGGCGGGGCAACTCGGGCATGCGCTCACGATCGTGTCCTTTGTGGCGGCCCTGCTGGCCACGGTGGCATTCGTCTTCGCCACCACCCGGCGTGATGAAGGCTGGAAGGCCGTGGGACGCATCGGCTTCGTATTGCATTCCACCGCGGTCATCGGCATCGTGGTGATCCTTTTCACCATGCTTTTCAAGCATTGGTTCCAGTACGACTACGTGTGGAAGCACAGCAATCTGGCCATGCCCATGAAGTACATAGCCAGCTGCTTCTGGGAGGGGCAGGAAGGCTCCTTCCTGCTCTGGACTTTCTGGCATGTGGTGCTGGGCAATATCCTCATGTTCCGCGCAGGCAAATGGGAGGCACCGGTGATGGCGGTCTTCGCGGCGGTGCAGGTCTTCCTGGCCACCATGTTGCTGGGCATCTACTTCGGTGATACGCGCATCGGCAGCAGCCCTTTCCTGCTGATCCGGCAGTTGCCGGAGAACCTCGGCCTGCCTTGGACGCTGGTGTCCGAATACATCGATCGCATCGAACAGCTCAAGGATGGCCGCGGCCTCAACCCCTTGCTACAGAATTACTGGATGGTCATCCATCCCCCCACCCTTTTCCTGGGCTTCTCCGCCACGCTGGTGCCCTTCGCCTACGCCATCGCCGGTCTCTGGACCGGAGAGCGCCGCGCTTGGATGGCCCCGGCCCTGCCTTGGACCTTCTTCGGTGTGATGGTGCTCGGCACCGGCATCCTCATGGGCGGCGCGTGGGCCTATGAGGCGCTGAGCTTCGGCGGCTTCTGGGCCTGGGATCCCGTGGAGAACGCCTCGCTCGTGCCGTGGATCACCTTGGTGGCGGCCGGCCATCTGATGATGGTGAACCGGCGCCGCGAGACCTCGCTCTTCGCCACCTTCCTGCTGACCCTTGGCACCTTTCTGTTCGTGCTGTACAGCACTTTCCTCACCCGAAGCGGTGTACTGGGCGACACCAGCGTACACAGCTTCACGGGCGACGGCATGCTGCCCGGGCTCCTGGTCTTCATGCTCTTCTTCACCGCGCTCTCCGTGCTGCTGCTGCTGCCCGCCGGTGCGGGTCACCGTCGCTTCTATGCGCTCTCGAGCCTGGCTTTGCTCATCGTCGGCATCGGTCTGGACGTGCCCGCGGAGGCGGTGGTCGTCTTCGGTTTCGTTACCTCGTTGCACATGCTATCGGCCTACCGCCGTGGCTTCAACAGCGATGACCCCGAGGAGTCCCTCTGGTCAAGGGAGTTCTGGATCTTCATCGGATCGCTCGTGCTGCTCGTGAGCGCGCTACAGATCACCTTCAGCACCAGCATCCCGGTCTTCAACCTGCTGCTGGAACCTTGGAACGACCTGCTGGAACGGCTCGGCAACGCCACCGGTCCGGGCTTCATCACCGCGCTGGCCGAAGCGCGCATCGCACCGCCCACCGACCCCATTCCGCACTACAACAAGTGGCAGTTGCCCTTCGCGGTGATCATCAGCATCCTGGTCGCCTTCACGCAATACCTGCGCTGGAAGGACAGTGACATGCGCAAGGTGCTGCGCGCCCTGTTGTGGCCTTTCATCGTTTCCGTGGCGCTCACCGTCATGCTGGTCGTCGTGCTCGGCTACGGCCTGCGCGAGATGCTCCATGGTGCCATGCTCTTCGCCACCCTCTTCGCAGTCGCGGCCAATGCCAGCTACATCCCCGCCGTGCTCAAGGGCCGTCTGCGCCACGCCGGGCCGAGCATCGCGCACGTGGGTTTCGGCCTGGTATTGCTGGGGGCCTTGATCAGCACGGGCAGCAAGGAGGAGGTGAGCCGCAACGCCAAGGGCATGGACCTGCGCTTCCTGAACGCCTCCTTCAGCAACAGCACGGACATCCTGCTCTACCGCGGAGACACCGTGCGCATGGGCGACCACTACGTGCACTACCGCGAGAAGGAGCAGGAAGGGGTGAACCTCTTCTACCACATGGACTACTTCGCGGTGGAGCCGCGCGACTATCGCATGGGCGACACGGTGCGCGTGGGCGACATGCTCTTCCGCGCGAAGAACGACCACCGCGCGGGTCCCGTATTCCTGGCCGACCAACCGGCGCATTGGGAACCGATCGAGGACCACCCGAAACGCGCGTTGTGGTACGCACGCGACTGGAGTGACACACGTCCGGGCGATCGCCGCTTCGGTCTGGCGCCTTTCGTGCAATTGAATCCGCGCTTCGGCAACGTGGCCGAACCGAGTACCAAGCACTGGTGGAACCGCGACCTGTACACGCATGTGCGCTATGCGGACCTGAGCACCGACAAGGACTCCACCGCCTTCGGCTGGATGCCCGACCGCCGCTATGACAAGACCGTGGGCGACACCATCGTAACGCCCAACAGCGTGGTGGTGATCGATAGTGTGTATACCGTACGCGACAGTGTGACCCTGGCCATGCTGGGCGACCGCTTCACCGTTTACGCCGTGGCGCTCCGCATCCGCGACCTCTACCGCACCGATCGTTGGTTCGAGGCCCGGCCCATGGTGGTCTATTCCAACGGCGAACCCGTAGCGGGAAAACCGGCCGAGATCCCCGCCTTGCGCATGCGCTATGGGCTGGCCTCGGTGGATGGGAACCCTGCCGGTGACGAGCCGCCATTGTTGGGGGTGAACGTGGCCGAGGCCGAATTCCTGGTGATGCAGGCCCTCGCCTTCCCGGGCATCAACATCCTTTGGATCGGTTGCGTGCTGCTGGCACTGGGCACCGGCCTGGCCGTGTGGCGTCGCATCGCCGATCGCGACACGCAGAAGCCATGACACGCATCCTGCTCATCGGCACCGGTCGCATGGCCTACCAGTTGGGGCACGCGATCGTGCGTGCCGGGCTGCCCCTCATCGGTGTGGCCGGCCGCGACCGCAGCAAGCGCGAGGCGCTGGCCCGCACGCTGGACCGGCCCGCGATCGATCTGACCAGGCCCCTCCCGGAGGCCGACCTCGCGTTGCTCACCGTCAGCGATGATGCCATCGCACAGGTGGCCAAACAGATCCCCGCAAGCGGAACGGTGGTGGCCCACACCGCCGGCGCCGTGGACCTGGACGTGTTGGCACCGCACACACACCGGGGCGTCATCTGGCCCATCCAGAGCCTGGGCCATGGTGCGCCCATGGACCTGCGCGATGTACCGATGGTGGTGGACGCCGTCGACGACACGGCCCGCAAGGTGCTGCTGGACCTGGCTGGTCGGCTGTCCGAGGTGCGCATCGAACTGCCCTTGGAACAACGCCGACGTGTGCACCTCGCCGCCGTGCTCACCAGCAACCTGCCCGTGTGGCTCTTCCGCGAGGCCCAACGTCTGCTGCGCGAACAGAAACTGCCGCCCGGCCTGCTGAACCCCTTGTGGAAAGCCACCGCACAACGCGCGGCCACCTTCGGGCCGGAACAGGCCCTGACCGGTCCCGCCCGGCGGGGCGACCTGCGCACCATGCAGGAACACCTGGACCTGTTGAGCGGCGATCCCGACCTTCGCGCCACCTACGACCTGTTGAGCAGGCAGATCCTGCGGGCGTACGGCCACGCATGAGCGGCACCACCTACAAGGAAAAGCTTTCCGGTCTGCGCACCTTCCTCTTCGATGTGGACGGTGTCTTCACAGACAACCGCGTGCTGCTGATGCCCGGCACCGATCCCGTGCGCACCTTCCACACCCGCGACGCCTATGCCGTGCAGCGCGCGGTGAAGGAGGGCCTGCGCATCGTCATCATCAGCGGTGGCCGCTCGCAGGGTGTGGCCGACAGTTTCGCACGGCTGGGCGTGAAAGAGGTGCACCTCGGGACCGCGGAGAAGGAAGTGCTCTTCGACAAGTTGGCAAGTGAAGGGCTCGACCCTTCGACCGCGGCCTACATGGGCGACGACCTGCCCGACCTGCGCGTGATGCGCCGAGTGGCCTTCCCCTGCACGCCCGCCGACGGCGCCGAGGAGATCAAGGCCATCAGCGCCTACGTGAGCCGCTATCCCGGCGGTGGCGGCTGTGTGCGCGACCTGTTGGAACAGGCACTGAAGGCGCAGGGAAAGTGGTTGAATGATG
This sequence comes from Flavobacteriales bacterium, assembly GCA_026129465.1. Classification (NCBI taxonomy): domain Bacteria; kingdom Pseudomonadati; phylum Bacteroidota; class Flavobacteriia; order Flavobacteriales; species Flavobacteriales bacterium. The sequence continues at coordinate 48,720 of JAHCIA010000001.1, read as the reverse complement.
GGGCGTACACCTGGTGAATGCCCGGCCGGTATACCGAAAGTCCAAGGGCGGAAGACATGGTGCGCCGAAACCCGATCCACATCGGACTCGCCCAGGGGAGACCACCGGCCAAACCACAGCATGCCAACTTGCCGCTGATATGACCCCCTTCCTACGGCTCACCCGCCCGATCAACCTGCTGATCATCGCCGCCACCATGCTGCTGATGCGCGAGGGTGTGATAGCCGGCAACCTGGAGCGCGGCATCGGTGAATTGTTGAAGGAGGCCGGACCCGGCGTGACGCGCGGCGAACTGCTGCTGCCTGAAAGCTTCGGGCCGCGCATGCCCTGGGGCCACTTCATCCTGCTCGTGCTGAGCACGGTGCTGGTGGCGGCCGGGGGAAATGTCATCAACGACTATTTCGATACGCGCATCGACCGCATCAACAAACCCGGCGAAGTGATCGTGGGACGCCAGGTGAAGCGGCGCGTGGCCATGGTGGGGCATCTGGTGCTGAGCGGTGCCGGACTGCTCGCGGGCATCCTCGTGGCCTGGCGCAGCGGCCTTCCCCAATGGATGCTCATCACCGTCTTCGCCATCGGTGCGCTCTGGACCTACAGCACCACCTTCAAACGGCGACTGCTCATCGGCAACGGCCTGGTGGCCACGCTCACCGCGCTGGTGCCGCTCACCGTGGGGCTGTATGAGATACCGCTGCTCAAACGCGCGTTCGCCGAACCCCAGGTGGTGGCACTCCCCGATGGCAGCCGCTACCTGATGGAACCGGCCTTCGACCAACTCTGGGCCTGGATCCTCGCCTTCACCGCTTTCGCCTTTCTGAGCACCCTGGTGCGCGAACTGCAGAAGGACATGGCCGACGAGAAGGGCGACCGGGAGGAGGGTTGCCGCACGGTACCCATCGCATGGGGCATGGGGGCCGCGCGCACCATGGTCCTGGTATACATCGGCCTGCTGATCGCCGGGTTGCTGGTGCTGCGGGCACGCCTGCTCACGGACAGCGTCTCGTTCTGGTACATCGGGCTCGGCATCATCGCGCCGTTGCTGCTCAGCGCCGGCTTCACGTTCCAGGCCCGCACCCGCGATGCGCACATCCGCGCGGGCCAACTGATGAAACTCGCCATGGTGATGGCCGTGGGCTACGCCTTGCTCATCGGAAGGACATGACCGCACCACCTCCCCTCTTCCCCTGGCGGCTGATCCTCGCGTCGGCATCGCCGCGGCGGCGTGAACTGCTCAAGGGGCTTGACCTCCAGGTGGAGACCACCGCCGTGGACCTGGATGAAACACCGCCTCCTGGGATGCCCCCAGAACTGGTGGCGGCGCACCTCGCCATGGAAAAGTCGCGCGCATGGCCCGGCACTCTGGCCCTTGACCAGGTGCTGGTGACGGCCGACACCACCGTGCTGATCGATGGCGAATTGCTGAACAAACCGGTGGATGCGGAGGATGCCATGCGCATGCTGGAACGACTCTCCGGTGCCACGCATACCGTGATCACCGCGGTGTGTGTGCGTACCACGCAGGGGGAAACAGCGTTCTCGGACAAGGCACGCGTGACATTCGCCCGGCTCACCGAAGAGGAGATCGCCTACTACGTGGAGCGATACCGGCCGCTGGACAAGGCGGGCGCGTATGGCGTGCAGGAATGGATCGGCTACGTGGGCGTGGAACGTTTGGAAGGCAGCTTCTACACGGTGATGGGATTGCCCCTGCATCCGCTTTACCAGGCCTTGAAACGGCTCGCGCCGCCCACCACACCTTGAAAATGGGGCGTGCGATCCAATTCGGCCTGCGACTTCTTGTGATGCTGGTCTCCGCTGGCGGAGCAAGCGCCCAGGACAGCGCCTGGGACACAGCGGTGGATACGCCACGACCCGGACAGATCTACCCCACGAGCGGTGCGGAGTGGCAGTTCAGCGTACCGGTGTTGGATGTCGCGGGCAATGATCGGGGCGCAGTGGTGCGTTTCACGCCCTTCGTCAACATGCAGGGCCTGGTGCATTTCGACACCAGCGAGCGCTTCGGCATCTTCATGGGTCTGTCCCTGCGCAACCATGGTTTCATCTACGTCGACCCCACCAGCGACTTCCGCTACAAGTTCCGCACGTACAATGCGGGCCTGCCCGTCGGCATCAAGCTCGGCCGCATGCACGGTGCCCTGCTCTACGGCGGCTACCTGTTGGAGCTGCCATTCCACTACCAGGAGAAGCGTTTCCTGAATGAGAAGCGCGACGACCGCTTCGGCGTGTGGCTCAGTGGCCGCAACGAGCCCCTGCACCATGGTGTGTTCATCGGGCTGCAAAGCACGAGCTCGGTCACCTTCACCCTGCGCTACCAGATGAACAATTTCCACGCGAAGCACTTCACCGAAACCGTGGATGGCATGGAGACCCACCCGTATGCGGCGCTTGATGCCCGGGTGATCACTGTCGCCATCGGTTTCGGGCTGTACAACGGTGAGCGTATCATCACCACACCCCGCGCACCGGCCACACGCGAGGTCCATGCGGGCCGTTGAAGGCGCGTGACCGGACCGGTTCGCGCGGCACCAGGACCTTGGGAACCATTCCTTTCCGGTGGGTGCTACTTTTGGAAGGCCCTATCGTCCGAACCCACATGAAGAAAGACCTCCTCCCCTTGTTGCCGCTCTTCGCCGTTGTGCTTATCGGCACCGCCACCCACGCCCAGACCACCAAGGACGGAACCCGGTTGGCGTGGGACCAGCGCATCGCGGTGACCCAGGGTACGATCACCGTGGACAAGAAGGAACATCCGGCGCACACCATCACGGTGTTCGAGGCCGATGCGGGCACCGCCATCGATCTCTGGCGGAAGGAGCTGACGCCCGTGAGCGCGGCCATCACCAACAAGCCCCTGCGCGCCACCGGGGTCAGGCTGCCCCAGCTATCCGAAGAGCAGCTGATCGTGCTGGCCGATGGCACCACCGAGAAGAAAGCGGGTGTGGCCAAACTGTCCCTGGCCTTTTTGGTGAATGACAGCACGCCGCTGGAGGCCGACGCCGAGAAGTACATGTACGACCTGGCCGTTCGCCTGAACAAGGCCGTGGTGCAGGGCCAGATCGATCGGTACCAGAAGGACCTGGACAAGACCGGCGAGAAGCTGGCCAGTTCCGCGAAGGACAAGGCGAAGGCGGAAAGCAACGTGGCCAAGGCCAACCGCGACCTGGAGAAGCTCAAGAGCAAGCGCGGGAAGATCCAGGCGGACAATGCCAAGATCCACGGCAACATCACCGGGTTGGAGAAGAAGTTCGCACTTACCAATGACCCCAAGGACCTTCAGCGGCTCACCAAGGCGCGCTCCTCCCTGGCGAAGAACGAAGGTTCCCTGGCCAAGCTCATGCAACAGGAGGCCAAGGTGCAGGGCAACCTGAACAAGCACCAGAGCACGCTGGAAAAGCACAGCAGCAAGGCCGGCGACCACCAGGAAAGCAAAGAGGACCTGCAGCGCATCATCAGCGAATTGAAGCGCAAGCAGGACCACATACGTTGATCAGCCATACCCGAACCCATGCGCCAGACCCTGACCACCATCGCAGCGCTGTGCGCCACGGGCGCCATGGCGCAACTGGAGATCCGCCCGCACGTGGGCATGAACCTGCAGAATTTCACCGAGGCGCCCACCTATTCGGAATGGAAGTCCAAAGCGGGCTTCCAAGTGGGCGGCGACCTCATGTTCGGTTCCAAGGTGCACTTCTCGGCGGGCCTGCAATACGTGCTGGGCAACGTGGGCATCACCTCCACAACCACCAACATCAATGGTGAGGAGGTCACCGTGGAAGGGACCGTCTCCACCGGCAGCCTGCGTGTGCCCCTGCGCTTCGGTTACCGCTTCGTGGATCCCGAGGAGAGACCCGCCTTCAACTTCCGGCTCTTCGGCGGATTGGCCGCCTCGCTGCCCATCGTCACCGAATTCGACCAGGACGGTGTGCGCGACGTGAAGTTCAATGACACGCAGCTGGCGATCACCGCTGGCGCCGGTCTGGACATCTCGGTGTTCTTCATCGACGTGAGCTACGACATCGGCATGACGCCGGTCTTCGACGACGAGAGGATCGACGTGGACCCCAAGGCGAACATGCTGCAGGTCAATGCAGGTGTGCGCTTGAAACTGGCCCGCTGATCAGCGGATCAGCGTGACGTGCCCCGCGCGTTCCTGGAGCCCGCCGAAGGTGTCGTGCAGACGCAGCCGCCAAACGTAGACCCCCTGTGGCGTCTCGCTGCCCGATGAGGTCCCGTCCCAACCTTGCTGCTTGTCCCGCGCGGTGAAGAGCGATCGGCCCCAACGATCGTATATCGTCAGTTCGAAGAAGCTTGGATCGCCCACGGTGGTGACCACACCGAACACATCATTCACACCATCACCATCCGGGGTGAAGGCGTTCGGCGCCCAGAGGCCGAAATCGTCCTCCACACAATAGATGCCCTCCGCCTCGCTCGTGCAGCCCTCCTCGTCGGTCACGCGCAGGGTAAGCGGATGGCACTCCACCTCCTCGAAGGTGTACACCACGGAGAGGCCCTCGAGCGTATCGCCCACGGCGCCGATGGTCCAATCCCATGCGACGCCCGTGGAGGCCATGGCGCTGAACTGCACCGTGGGCGAACCGATGGTGGTGATCGGCGGATCGGCGGTGAAGAGCGCCACCGGCGGCGCGATGGCGTTGATCGGTTCCGCCAATGTGGCGGCGACCGTGCATCCATCCGCATTGGTGGCGGTCACGGTCACCGCGTAGGTCCCTGCGGACCCGAAGCAGTGCCGCACGATGATGCCGTTCGCGGTGCCGCCATCCCCGAAGTCCCAATCCAATTGCACCGCCTGCTGCGTGGAGGCGGAGAACTGCGCACAATGCGGCACACATCCCGTGGCCTCATCCACCGACAGTGCGGGGACCTCCGCCGTGGAGACCTGCACATTCACTTCCACGGGACCCGCCGTGCATCCCTGCGCATCGGTCACGGTCATCGTGTAGGTGGTCGTGGACGCGGGTGAGACCAGGGGTCCATCCGGCAGAAAGCCGATCACGTATGGCGGCGTACCCCCGGAAACCTGCGGTGCCAGCAGCAACGCATCGCCCGCACAGATCACCGCATCGGCCGGCGGTGCCATGGTCATGGGCTCCGGCTCCGCGATCGTCACCTGCGCGATGGCTTCGCAGCCATCGGCATCTGTGACCGTGACCACATAGGTGCCAGGCCCAAGACCCGTGTGGGTCAGACCCGTACCCAGGGCAGGTTGCCATTCGATCTCGTACGGACCGGTTCCACCTGTGATGGATCCCGTGACAGTTCCATCCGAGGATCCGTGGCAGGTGACGTCCACGGATGACAATTGCACCACGGGTCCCGCCGTGCTGGCCTCGAGCAACACGTTGGCCTGCGCGGGGCAGGCGTCCGGCGCGGAGACCTGCACGCCATAGATGCCAGGTGCCAGACCGGTGATCGTGGCCGTGGTCCCACCGCCCGGGTTCCATTGGTAGGAGACCGGCCCGTTGGTACCCGTCACCTGTGCGGTGATCGTTCCGTTGGCCTGTCCGCAGGTGGGCTGCACCACGTCGAAGTCCACCTCCAGGATGGAGATCTGGCGCACCACTGTGCTCGGCGCGTTACAAGGGCCGCTCACGGTGAATGTGACGGTGTAGGTGCCCGGTGCGGCATAGGTGTGCTGGGGCGAAGCCAGCGTGCTGGTGTTGGCGGCACCGGATGCGGGATCGCCGAAGTTCCACGCGAAGGATGTGGGGCAGAGTGCGGATGTGTTGGTGAATTCCACCGTGCTGCCATCGCATCCGTAGGTGAAGTCCGCCTGATTGGGCGGCGCCTCGCCCACGAGAAAGTCGTCGATCGCCACGCCATCGTAGCTGTTGCAGGTGGAACCGGCACCAAAGACGAAACGGAAGCGCACGCTGGGTTGACCCGCCAGGCTCTGCAGGCATTGCGAGGCGGTGACCCAGGTGACACTGCCACTGCCGCCGACACAGGCCCCCTGGGTGGGCCCGATGCGGCCCGACCACCCTTGCCGCGGATCGGCAAGGGTGAGGTTGCTGATGTACTGCGTGTTGAACCAGTTCTGGGCGAGGCAATGCGCCGGTGCACCGAAAGCGCCCACATTGGTCCATGTCGCGCCGCCGTTGAGCGAATACTGCATGGACAGCCCATCGAAGTCGCGCTCACATTCCCACAGGACCTTGAAGGAGATCCATGGGTTCGTCAGCGCGCTGAAGTCGTAGCAAGGTCCCATCACCCAACTCTGCTGGCTGTCGATGTACCAGCTGTTCGTGAGACCGCCGATCACCCAACAACGGCTTCCGCTGGCCGCGCCGGAGATCACCGGCTTGGTGGGTGTGCCCCAGGCCCAATCGCTGCCGGCACCACCGCTGGCCCACACCGGCCCGGTCTCGAAATCCTCCAGATGCGGGAACACATCGATGGTCAATGGGCATTGCGCCACGACGTTTGGCGCACTCGGCAGCATGGACATGGCGATGCCCATGGCGTGAAGCGATGCACGCATCAGCATGGAGGCGGGTCCCTTGCGCCGGGCCATGGTGGTCATGAGCGGACAAAGGTCCCCATTCGCCGCTTGGCATGCGCGCCTTGGCATCCACTGGTCTTGGCTTGCTCAGCGCAACAGCGTAAAGGCCCCCTGTAGTTCCCACACCCGGCCGTCGTGGCCCGTGGCGGATAGCACATAGAAGTAGGTGCCGTCCGATACGCGCTCGCCGGAGCTGGTCCGGGCATCCCACACCTGCGCCGGATCGGTGAGCACGCGCAGCACCTGGCCCCAGCGGTTGTAGATCGTCACTTCCAAGGTGGCGATGCCGCGTGATACCGGCCCCCACACGTCATTCACGCCGTCACCATTCGGGCTGAAGACGTTGGGCACCCACAGGTCGCTGTCCTCGAGCGGCGCCAGCACGATCACCGTACCGGTGGCAGTGGCGCTGCATCCGGCGAAGCTCACGATCAGCGCCACGGGATAGACGCCGGGTTCTCCGTAGGTGTGCGAAGGATCGAAGGACGTGCTCGAAGCGCCATCGCCGAAGTCCCAGGTCCAGGCACCGCCCGGTGGTGTGGAGTTGTTGATGAAGTCCACGACCAGCGGGGCGTACCCGGTCGATGGATCGGCCGTGAACGCGGCCGATACGGTGATCTCCGTGACCACGTGCGACGCCTGGTCCGTGCCGCAATCGGTAACGGTCACCGTGTACACGCCACCGGCCGCGACGATGATGCTCTGCGTGGTCTCACCGGTGGACCACAGGTAGCTGACACCACCCGCGGCCGTAAGGACGATGGAAGCGCCTGTGCAGACCGTATCCGGTCCAATGATGCCGGCGACAGGACCCGGCAGCAGTGTCACCACCACGCTGTCCATGCCTTGGCCGCAGGCATTGGTGCCCACCACGATGTAAGTGCCGGGCATGTCCACTTGAACGGTGGCACCCGTGGGTCCATGGCCCCATTGGTAGCTGTCCGCTCCATTCGCCGTGAGTGTGATGGATCCGCCTTCGCAAAGCGCATCCGGACCGGTGATCGTCACCGTGGGCAGGCCTTGCGTCACGTTCACCTGGGCGCTGGCGATGCAGCCATTGGCATCGGTCACGGTCACCGTGTAGATGCCTGCAGCAAGTCCCGAAGCCGCGGCGCTATTGCCTCCCGCCGGACTCCAGCTGTATGTGAACCCCGGCGACCCACCACTCACGCTGGCGGTCGCGCTGCCGTCGGCCTGGCCGCAGGTGGCCGGTACCGTGCTGGTGGCGATGACCAAGGGATCCGGCTCACCAATGTCCACCACCAGCGATGCCGTGCAGTCCTCCGCATCCGTCACGGTAACGGTGTAGCTGCCCGCCGCAAGTCCGATCTGGACCGCGCCGGCAAGTCCCCCGGGCATCCAGGTGTAGGTGAATGGCACTGTGCCGCCTGTGGCCGCCACCGTGGCGCTTCCATCCGCACCACCAAAGCAGCCCACATCGTTCTGCTCCACCATTGCCAGTGCCAGATCGCAGGGTGCTTGTGAACAACTACCGGCCGTCACGCTCACGTCATCGATATAGTAGTAGGCGTAGGGCAGCAGCGCGTTGGCGTTCACACACTCGTAGCTGGTGTTCGCGTCGTTCTTGAAGTTGCCGATGATGATGTACTGCTCACCGCCGTTGGCCACGTAGTCCCACGACAGTTGCTGCCACCCGTTGGTGATGGTGATGTTCGGACCATTGTAGGGCAACTGTGGCGTGAAGGGCAGGTGCGAGGCGGAACCCACCGTGGTGCAGTTGATGTCCACCAGGGTGTTGGAGAAGTACACGCCAATGTCATCCGAGGCGAACTTCACGTTGTCCGCCAGGCTGATGTGGAACGACACGCAATAGGTCTGGCCGGCCACCAACGGTTGTGTCAGCGTGCCTTCCAGGTATTCGCGCCATCCCGATCCGAAGAAATTCAGGCAGCCGAAGAGCGCGAACCCTTCGTACACGATGATCCCCGCATAGCCCACACCGGTGTGCGCTGGCTCGTTGCCCAGGATGTTCGCCGGCACGCCCACACCGAAGGCCCCCAAGGGGCTGCAGGCGTTGAAGAGGTCGGAGGTGGAGCAGGTGTCACCCACCACGTTCGTGTATGGGTTGCGCCAGGGCACGGCCTTGTCCAACTCACTGGGTCCGATCGGGCAGGAAGAGATGGTCTCGAAGCTCGGATTGATGACCAGGTTCTGCGCCATCATCGATGATGACAGCATGAACAGGCAGGGCAGAATGTGCTTGGGCTCCATCACCATACGGGCTCGGCCACGTATGGTAAATGTAACCGGATGGCGGAAAGCTCAGCGCAGCACGGTGATCGTGCCCGAGAGGTCGAAGTCGCGACCGTCCTTGCCCTTGGCCGTGAGCGTGTAGAAGTAGGTTCCGGGCGACACGGGCTCGCCGGCGAAGGTGCGGCCGTCCCAGGCTTGCATCACGCGCTCCAGGCGGGCCACCAGCTGGCCCCAGCGGTTGTACACGTTCAGCTCCAGGCGCTCGATGCCCTTCGCTTGGACCATGAGTTGGTCATTCACGCCATCGCCATTCGGGGTGAAGACGTTGGGCACGGAGATGTCGCTCTCCTCGTCCTCCAGCACGGTGATGACGACCGATGCCGACGCGGTGCATGTGCCCAGCGTGGCGGTGAGCGTCACGGTGTACTCGCCGGGCGTCGTGTACAGATGTGACGGTGAATACGCGTTGGAGCCATTGCCGTCGCCGAAGTCCCAAGTGAAGCCGGCGGTGGGCGGCAGCGAGAAATTGGTGAACTGCACCAGCAGCGGCGCGACGCCTTCCTCAGGCAGCGCCTGGAACGCGGCAGTGATGGGATCGTCCACCACATCGATGGATGCCTGGGCCGAACCACAGGCGTTGGTGGCCGTGACGCTGTAGTTGCCCGGCTGTGTCACGGTGATGGAAGCGGTGGTGGCACCGGTGCTCCACAACACGGGGCCATTGGAAACAGCGGTGAGCACGGTGCTGGGACAGAGGTAGGCCTCGCCGGTGATCGACACATCCGGCGGTGCGATGAAGGTGACCGAAACGCTGGCCTGTGCGGATCCACAGGCGGTGGTGCCGGTGACCGTGTAGGTGCCTGCGCTTTGCACCGTGATCGAAGGTGTGCCCGCGCCGGTGCTCCACTGGTAGCTGTCCGCGCCACTGGCCGTGAGCGTGGTGGTGGTGCCCTGGCAGGGCGTGAGATCTCCGCTGATGGTGATGTCAGGAGTCTCTCCGGCGGTGATGGTGATGCTCGCGGTGCTTTCACCACAGGCATTGCTGCCGGTCACCGTGTAAGTGCCCGGGGTGTCCACAACGATCTGCTCACCCGCACCACCGGGTTCCCACTGGTAGCTGTCGGCGCCACTGGCCGTGAGGGTGATCGTCCCACCCGGGCATAGCGTGGTGCCGCTGCTGGTGATCGTCACCGTGGGACCGGGCGCTTCCGTGATCTCGATGCTCGCCATGCCCTGGCCGCAGCTGTTGGTGCCGGTGACGGTGTAGGTGCCGGGCGTGTCCACCACGATGGAGGGGCCGAAGCCCGCGGGCGTCCACACGTAGACGTCGGCGCCGCTGGCGTTGAGCGTCACCGTCTCGCCAGGGCAGATCGCCGTGGGGCCATCCGCGGTGATGGTCACTTGTGGTCCCTGGGCCGCCGTGATGGAGATGCTCGCTTGCGATGAGCCGCAGGCATTGGTGCCGGTGACGACGTACACCCCCGGACTGTTCACGCTGATCGAGGCGCCCGGCCCGCCCGGCGACCACTCGTAGGTGTCGGCGCCACTTGCCGTCAGTGTCACCTGATCGCCTGGGCAAAGCGCCGTGGGTCCATCAGCGCTGATGCTCACTTGCGGCAACAGCCCGAGCTGGATCGTCACCTCGGCGCACACCGAACCGCAGGTGCCGAAGGCGCAGAACTGGAGCACGATCTCCCCCACATCGCCCGCCCCCGTGGTGTACGTGGTCACCGCCGCGTTGGGATCGCCGAAGGTGCCGGTGCCGCCAGTCCATTGCACCGAATTGAAGGGGCCGCTCACCGTGCCGGTGAGTTGAACGGTACCGCCCTGGCAAATGGATCCCTCGGCCGTCGCCTCCGCCGTAAGCGGCACGAAGGGCGCCTGGCAGCCGAGGTTGATGTAGGTGGCCACCGGCGGTCCCGGCCAGCTGAACTCCACCGTGGCGCCGTCGTTCTCCGGCGCGAATCCACCGTAGGTGCCGTAGATGTTCACCAGCAGTGAGCGGTCGTAGGTCACCGTGTCCGCACAGGCCGTGGGCACATAGGTCATGATCAGCGTGCGGAAGTCGGGCGCGCCCACCGGGTCGGGCGAAACGGTGGTGCCGTTGTTGTGGTTGGCGAAGTGGCCCGCCGTGTTGCCGGGCGCCTGGAAGGTGATGTAGACGGTGTCCACCAAGGCGGTGAAGGAATTCGCCGCCAGACACATGTTGGTGCTGGTGATGAGGATCACGGGTTTGCCCGGCGGAATGATGCCGTTGGGCGGCTCAATGAGCCAGCCACAGTCCTCGATGGTGGCGTTGAGCTGGGTGGTCAGATCGGCGGTGGTGGCGCTCTGCTCGAAACCGCGCCACAGGTTGTTCGGCCAGTTGACAATGATGTCGTCGAGGGCGATCGGCGCGGGCCCGGTGCGGAAGCGGACCATCTCATTCTGGCCCTCCGAACTGCCGGGGCAGAGCAGGGCCGGGTTGCAGGCGTCCACCAGGATGCTCTCGATCTCGAAACACTTGCCGGGGATCTGCGCGTGCAGCGCGGAGCCGGCGATCAGCAGGGCCGCGAGGAACGCGGTACGGGTCTTTCGGATCGGGCTTCGTTCCATGCCAATACGGGGAATGTCACAAAGGTGGACCTCAGGCCCCATGTGCGCGTTGCCTGCGTGTGACCGGGATATCAACAAGCCTTCCGGGATCGCGCTCAATTCAACAGGCTGCTTTCGCCCCAGAAGAAGCAGCTGTGCGGGCTGGCCAGGGGGTTGCTCATGGGCTCGCGGTATGACGTCTGGAAACGGATGGCGAGTTCCTCCAAGCCCCTATCGTCCTGCTCCCAGGCGTTGTGGAAGCCGATGAGCAGGCTGAAGAGGATGGAGCGGGCCGCGCGGCGCATGGATCGAAGGTACCGCCGGATCAAGCGTCCTTGGCGCGCTCCCAGTAGATGTCCATCTCGGCCAGGCTCATCTCGCCCAGCTTGTGCCCGTCCTTCGCCGCCTCGCGCTCCAGGTACTGGAACCGCTGGATGAATTTGCGGTTGGTGCGTTCCAGCGCCTCATCGGGATCGATCCCCAGAAAGCGCGCGTAGTTGACGATGCTGAAGAGCACATCGCCGACCTCGGCCGCCTGGCGCTCGCTTCCGGTGTCCACCTCGCGTTTCAACTCGGCCAGTTCTTCGTGGATCTTGTCCCACACCTGGTCGCGGTGGTCCCAATCGAAGCCCACGCCCCGCGCCTTGTCCTGGATGCGGATGGCCTTCACCATGCTGGGCAACCCACGCGGTACGCCATCCAGCACGCTGCGGTCACCGGATCCCTCACCGCCCTTCTCCGCGAGCTTGATCTTCTCCCAGTTGGCCTTCACCTCCTCCTCGTCCTTCACCTGGGTGTCGCCGTAGATGTGCGGGTGGCGGCGGATGAGCTTCTCGCAGATGCCGTGCAGCACATCGGTGATGTTGAAGGCGCCTTGTTCCTCGCCGATCTTGGCGTAGAAGACCATGTGCAGGAGCAGGTCGCCAAGCTCCTTCTTCACCTCGTCCACATCGTTGCGCAGGATGGCATCGCCCAGTTCGTAGGTCTCCTCGATGGTCAGCGGGCGCAGCGTTTCCATGGTCTGCTTGCGGTCCCAAGGACATTGGGCGCGCAGTTCATCCATGATCTTCAGCAGGCGGAGGAAGGCTTCGGCACGGGGATCCATGGCGCAAAGGTCACGTTCGATCGGCTACCCGGCGCGGTGCCCCGTGAAGGCCGCCTCGATGGCCGCCTCCATGTAGGGCGCGAGGTCGTACACGTTGTCGACCTTGCCACCCATCACGTGGTACAGGCCGGGCGATCCAGCCACGGCACGAAAGAGAATGGGGCGGCTGTCCGTGCGTGCGCTGCCGGGCAGTTTGGTGCGCACGGTCCACAGTGATCCGAGATGCTCCGCCTGCCGCAACGCGGGCACGAAAAGCGCACCATCGGCGATCATGTGGCGCACCTGGCTCACCTGAGCGGCTCGCAGCGATCCGTCATCCGGTGGCGGTGCAAGTCCATCGCCTTCGTCCCAAGCGCCGCGCACGGAGTAGCGGACATGATAGAGCGAGCGCGCCTGCCGTGCCGGGAAGGGCAGGCTGGAGCAATAGGGTCCGTCCATGATCGTCCAGCCGATGTCGCCCAGCGTATCCGGCATCCGCATCAAGGCGATCTCCACCAGTTCCTGCCGCAGGGGCAGCTTGGGCAGGCCGGAGCTTGCGCACACCGTATTGAGGCCCGCGTAGGTGCAGTTCAGCACCAGCGCCGCGCGGATAGTGGCACCGCCTGAGAGCCGCGCCTCGATACCATCCGCACCAGCGGGCGACACGCGCTCCACGCGGGTGCGCAAGCGGACATCCACACCGCGGCCCACCAAACGAGCCGCCATGGTCGCACGCAGGGCCTCGGCATCGAAGGCGTACTCCTTCACGCGGAACACGGCCTCCACGCGTTCCGGATCGAAGCATGCGGCTTGATGCTCGTCCGCATCGGCACATTCGGCGCCGATGCGCTCGCAGAAGAGCGCGAATTGCTGCGCGGTGACCTGCGACCCGTGCCGCGCGATGGCGTAGAGGTGGGTGAAATCGCGGAAGACCGCTCCGGGGAACTCCTCGGCGAAGCGCTCGAAATTCTCCCGCGATCGGAGGCCGGTGAGGATGGAGCGCGGGTAATGGTAGCCGTTGTGGATGCGTGCCTGGTTCACGAGCGAGGCTTCCTGGTGCAACGCCTCACGCGCTTCGCAGAGCGTTACGCGCAGGCCGCGCGCAGCGGCATCGCAGGCCAGCCAGGTGCCGAACATGCCACCTCCGATCACCAGCACATCGCTTTGTTCCATCGTGCTCATGCTCCAGGTGCGATCGGATACCACGCGCACACGGCATCCATGGCTTCACGCAGGGCCGGCCGCGGATCGGCTTCCTCGCCAGCGTGCTTCATCTCAATGGTCGCCCAAGGGATGGATGGCCGGTCTTGAAGTCCTGCCTTCAACAACTTGTCCGCGATGGCGGCTTGCATATCGTCCTGCGAACGCAATGGCAAGAGGCCCGGCACACTCACGTGCAGGTGGGCCGCGTCCATAATCGCGTCGGCGATGGCGGCAAGCTCCGGACCACGCCCCTCCCCTTGTGCATGGGCGATCGCCCCGGTGTCCAACTGCACCTTCACCATGGGGTGGTCCACGCGCCGCACGAGCGCGGTGGCCTCTTCCAGCCGCGTGATCATGTCGCAGTCCGCGTAGATCGGCGGATTGGGCTCCACGGTAAGGATGATGCCGGTGTCTTCAAGGGCTTCACCCAGTTGACGGAAGAAGTCCACCGCCCAGGACATCGCCTCGTCCATGGGCATGGCGCCCCGCCTGCGGTTGGCCGGCGATCCGAAGACCATGGTGCGCGCACCGAGGGCGGATGCCAGTTCGGCCATGCGCAAAAGGTGTTCGTGGAAGGCCCTACGCGTATCCGCATTCCCCAGCAACTGCAATTCCGGCCGGCCGAAAGCGAGGGATTGCACCGACGGGATGGCCAGACCTTGATCGGCGTACAGCGCGCGCACCGCCTTGATCTCCTCGGCCGTGGCCCCTCCCGGATCCGCGAAGGCCATGGGCAGCACCAGTTCCACACCGCCCACTTCCGGTACGGCGCCGAGCCATGCGGCGACGCGCGTGCTTTCACGCGGCGGCCAGGCGAAGGAGGAGACGGCGAGCTTCACGCGGGTGGCAGGTGAAGTGGGCGGCGGCCGGGATGGGTGGCGACGAATTCCTTCATCGCCGCAAGCACCGTGTGCGCATCATACAGGTAACCATCGCGTCCGCCCCACACGCGATCGTTCTTGCTGCGCATGTCGTAGTCGGCCGGCCGCGGACCGGGGTTGTGGTAGCGCACGCCGAAGACGTCCGCGCAGAGATCCTCCACACGCATGGGCGGCGCGGTGATGTTGAGCGTGCGGATCCCCGCTTCCATCGCGCGCTGGAGGTCCTTCCACAGCCAGCGCACATCGTAGTACTGGTGCACGCCCGCCGTGTCGATCTTCTCCACCTCGTGGTCCTTGATCAGATCGTGTATCACATTCTTCTTCAGGCCCGGACCGAAGAGACCCGGCAGGCGCACGATGAGCGCCTCGGGGAACAACGCGCGGAAGGCGAGCTCCAACAGGGCCCGGTTGCGGCCGTAGGGCTGGTTGTCGGCGAGGTCCGCCGGATGGTCCTCATCGCGGCCACGGGTATCGGCGTAGACATCGGTGGTGGAGATCAGCACGGCGCGCCGGGCGCTCACAGTGGCCAGCACATCGGTCAGGCGGTCGATGTTGGCTCGGTCGGCGGCCTCGTCGCGGTTGGCGATCCATTTCTCGGCGCGCACGCCGGCGCAGACGAGCAGTCCGAACGATCGTCCGCGTGCAACCTCGATGTCGGTGGAGCGGAACAGCGCCGTGAAGGGATGCGCCGCCAGCAGGTTGGAACCGACGAAGCCGGTGTGGCCGATCAGCGCGTCGGGCAGGCGTTCGCCTTGATCCTTATCGGCCATGGTGGGCGAAAATACCGATAGCCCATCACCGGGCAGTGTCGCCATTCGACCAACTGGCCATATCCGCGAAGGTTCGATCTCCTACCACCCTTTGCTTCGTCAAAAGGTAGAGCCAAAAGGCGACCACGATCCAAGCCGCGGCCCGGCTCGCACAGGCCCGCAGCACAAGCTCCCCGAGCCGGGCGCGGCCGCGCGGATCGTGGACACCCACCGCACGCGGTACCTACGAGCATCGAGGTCACTGGACCACCCTGTCTGATCGAGCACCCATGGCATCAGAGGATACGTGATCTGTAACACGCGTCATTGCCGATCCGGATCGATGCTGACCGGGACACTGCCACCCACCGCCTACATTTGGCCGATGGCCAACGCATTGGAGAAGTCGAACGCGACCCTGGCCTCCTTCATCGTCATTCTTCCGCAGGATGCCGCCGCGTTGCTGGAGCCGCGCATCGAGGCGCTGCATGTCGCTGTGCGCGAACGCTTCGCCTTCCACGAGATCATCCTGGTGGACGATTCCGGCGGCGAGGAATACGCCGCGCGCATGGGGCCGTTGCTCACGCGGATCCCTTTTCTCCATTACATCCGCCTGAATCGCGGCTTCGGCGAGGAGATCGCCAGCTACGCGGGACTGGACCAGGCCATCGGCGACCACGTGGTGGTGGCGCTGCTGGGGCAGGATCCCATGGAGCAATTGCCAGAGGTGATCATCCAATGCCAGGAGGCCGACGCCATCATCTTCGGCCGCGCCAACAACAAGCCACAAGGCGGTCCGCTGGTGCGCGCCGGTGAAGGCATCTTCCGCCATTACATGCGGCGCGTGCTCAACGTATCGCTCGACCCCGACCTCACGCGCCTGGTGGCCATGCCCCGCGCCGTGGTGAACCAACTGCTCAAAGTGCGCGACCCCAGCGGTTACCTCAGCGTGCAGAGCGGTTACGTGGGCGTGGCGCGGAAGCTGCACACCTACGCGCTGGAACGGCCCGAACGCTGGCGCGCCGGGCGCGGCCTGTGGCGATCGGTGCAGCGCGGCGTCAACATCATCGCGCAGAACAGCACCCATCCCCTGCGCTTCCTCACCTGGATCGGTGCCCTGGGCGCGCTCTTCAACCTGTTCTACGCCATCTTCATCGCGGGCATCTTCTTCTTCAAGGAGGACTACACCCCAGGCTGGGTGGCGCTCTCCGGCCAGCAGGCCATCTACTTCTTCTTCACCTGCGCCTTCTTCGTGGTGATCAGCGAATACCTCGGGCAGATCATGATCACCGTGAAGGACCGCCCCCTGTACTTCGTGGCCGAGCGCCGCCACAGCAACGTGCTGGACGCCCTGGGCGCGCGCCGCAACGTGGTGGACGAATGATCCGGCCATGCTCCTGAGCGTCGTCATCCCCGCGCGCAACGAGGAAGGATCGCTGCCCATGATGCTGCCCCCGTTGCACGCCGCGCTCCGCGATGCCGGCCTGCCGCACGAACTGGTGGTGGTGGACGACCACAGCACCGACCGCACCTGGGCCGTGCTGGAGGAGCTGCGGCTGGCCATCCCCGAGCTGCGGCCGCTGCGCAACAACGGACCCAACGGCTTCGGCCGCGCCATCGTCTTCGGCCTCTCGCACTTCCACGGCGACCGCGTCACCATCATGATGGCCGATGGCAGCGACCCGCCGGAGGACCTGGTGCGTTTCAACCAGGCGATGGAGGAGCGCGGCGTGGACTGCGTTTTCGGCAGCCGGGCCATGAAGGGGGCGCGCGTCACCGGCTATCCGCGGAAGAAATGGCTGATGAACCGCCTGGCCAACCTCTTCCTGTGCGTCGTATTCCAGTATCGCTACAACGACACCACCAACCCCTTCAAGCTCTATCGCCGCGCGGTGATCGAACGCGTGATGCCGCTGCGCGCGAAAGGCTTCGAGCTGGAAGTGGAACTGCCCCTGAAGGCCATGGTGCGCGACGCCCGCTACACCGTGCTGCCCAACGGCTGGCGTGGGCGCGAGGCGGGCGAGTCGAAGATGAAGCTGGGGCATCTGTGGGGACCCTATCTGCGCGTGGTGTGGGCCTGCCTGAAGGAAAAATGGACCGGCCGTCGGGCCTGATCGCATGGAACGTTTGGAACGACTTCTCTCCCAACGCGGCACCCGCCACCTGCTGCTGTCGCTGCATATGCTGATGATGGTGGCGGCCTTCGCGGTCTTCGGCAAGCAGCCCAGCGGCGACCAGGCCACCTACCTCGGCCTCGCCGAAGGACTGGAGCGCGGCGCCTTCAGCTACTGGCACGGCATTCTGGAACAGCCGCCTATCGAGACCTACCGCACGCACGGCTACCCGGCCTTCCTCTGGCTGGTGCGCCGCTTCGCGCAGGACACCACCGCCGTGCGCGTCGCGCAATCGGTCCTGCACCTGCTCACCCTGCTGCTGCTGCTGCGTTGGGCGGGCCGCCGACCGGATGGCCTGCTGCGCCAGAACGTACTACTGCTGCTGCTGCTGCCGCAGTTCCAACTGCTGCACTACGCGCACGAGATCCTGCCCGAAACGCTCATGGCCTTCCTCTGCACCGCCATCGCGCTCACCGGCATGGGCACTCCCGGCATGCGCCGCGCGGTCCTGCTCGGCCTGCTCATCGCCGCGGGCTTCTGGGTGCGGCCGGTGCTGCTGCTCTTCCCGCTATTCGTGCTGCTGGCCGATCTCCTCCTCGCACGCGGTGCGGAGCGCATCACCATGCTGCGCGGTCACACCATCACGCTGGTGGTCTTCCTCCTCGCCGCGCCCCTGCCCTTCGGCCTGTGGAACCTGCGCACGCACGGCGTCTTCAAGCCCGTGCCCATCAGCGGCAGCGCGGTGGTGAGCGATCTGGGCTTCTGGCAGCACCGCCTCCCCGGCTACGGCAGCATGCGCTACTTCCACTACAATTTCTTCGGCCGCGAGATCCTGCCCTGGGTGGACGACGATGCCGCCGCGCGCTGGTACACCATCTACAACGCGCAATGGGACCGGATCGAAGCCGCCGCCGAACCCTTCATGAGCGAAGCCGACCGCCGCGACATCCCCATCATGGACGCCGGCCACAAGGACCTCTTCATCACGCGCTCGGCAGGCATCACCCTGGCGCTGGACAGCATCATCCGCCGCGAAATGATGGCCAACATCCAAGCGGAACCCGGCTACTACCTCGCCACCCGCTGCTACACCGCCATCCGCTTGTGGATCACCAACATCAACCGGCCCATGGCGCACTGGGTCTTCACGCCCGATGCCGGCGATCGCCCTTTGGTGGGCTGGCCCGCGGGCCCGGGTGGCTGGGTGGCCATGCTTGCCCCCTTCCTCATCACAGCGGTCACCTTCGGCTTGGGCGGCCTCTTCCTCCTGTGGCGCATCCTGCGCGACCGGCGCAGCTGGCATGAGCGGCGCTACGCCCTGCTCCTGATCGCCTACCTGTGGATGATCCACATCCCCATGGTCATCCAATCGCGCTACCTGGTGCCCGTGCATGCGCTGGTGGTGGCCTCCATCGCCATGGCCTGGGTGGAATGGCGCGCGGGGCGGACTTCCGCGTGATCACCATCGGCATGGCCATACTTCGCGGAGAAGCCTCCCGTTATCTTGCCCGGCTTCCGATGCGGTCCCTCCTGTCGATCCTCTTTCTGGCCCTTGGTGCGGCGGTCCTGGGCCAGGCCACCGCCACCCTGCGCGGCACCGTGAAGGATGAGCAGGGCACGCCGCTGGAACGCGCCACGGTGTACCTGGTGGACCTGCAACGCGGCGAGGCCTGCGATGAACAGGGCCGCTACGACATCACCATCCCCGCCGGCGACAGCGTGACGGTGCGCTTCAGCTATACCGCCATGCAGGTGGAAGAACGCCGCGTGCTGCTGCGGCCCGGCGAGACCCGCACGCTGGACATCCGCCTGCGCTTCACCACCCTGCGGGTCCTGGATGTGGAGGGCGACCGCATCCGCCGCGAGCAGGGCCTGGAGCGCATCGATCCGCTGCTGACCAAGTTCAGCCCCACCCCGCGCGGCGGCGTGGAGGCCCTGCTGGCCGGGCAACTGGGCGTGGCCTTCCGCAGCGAACTGGGCAGCGGCTACAGCGTGCGCGGCGGCAACTACGACGAGAACCTGGTGTACGTGAACGACATCGAGGTGTACCGCCCCTTTCTGGCGCGCGCCGGGCAGCAGGAAGGCCTCTCCTTCCCCAACCCGGACATGATCGAGCGGCTGCAGTTCAGCGCGGGCGGCTTCGAGCCGCGCTACGGCGACAAGATGAGCAGCGTGCTGGACATCCAGTACAAGCGCCCCAAGGCCTTCGCCGGCAGCGCCATGGCCGGGCTGATGGGCGGCTCGGTACACATCGAGAGCGCCATGATGAAACAGCGGCTGCGGCAGGTGAGTGGGCTGCGCTACCGCGACAACGGCCTTGTGCTCAGCGGCCTGGACACCGAGGGCGACTACCGGCCCGTGTACACCGACCTGCAGACCTACTGGACCTACGACCTCACCGACGCGGTGGAGATCGGCTTCCTCGGGCTCTATGGCAGCAACCGCTACGGCTTCATCCCGCAGAGCCGCGAAACGGAGTTCGGCACCTTCAACCAGGCCCTGCGCTTCACTGTGTTCTTCGACGGGCAGGAGGTGACACGCTTCGAGACGCTCTTCGGTGCGCTGAACGTGAACGTGCAGGCCAGCAAGGACCTGCTGCTGAAATTCACCGGCAGCGCCTTCAGCACGCGCGAGAGCGAACGTTTCGACATTCTGGCGCGCTACCGGCTGGGCGAGTTGGAGCGCGACCTCAGCAGCGACCAGTTCGGCGAAGTGGTGCGCGACCTGGGCGTGGGCACCTTCCTGGACCATGCCCGCAACGAACTCGATGCCACGGTGTACAGCTTCGCCCACAAGGGCTTTCTCCAGCGCCCGCGCGGCTACCTGCAATGGGGCGCCGATGTGCGCGCCGAAGCCATCACCGACCGGTTGAGCGAATGGAGCCTGGTGGATTCCGCCGACTACAGCATACCGCTCAACACCGGCGAGACGCTGGAGCTGAGGTCCGTGTTGAAGAGCCGCCTGGACATGGAGAGCGTGCGGGCGATGGGCTTTGTGCAGAACACCTGGCGCTGGGAGCAGGAAGGCGGACGCTGGTGGAGCCTGATCGCCGGGGTGCGCGCCCACCACTGGACCTTCAACGGGCAGACGGTGATCTCGCCACGCGCACGGCTCACCTGGCGGCCGGGCTGGAAGAACATCACCGCCGAAGGCGACACCGTGAAGAGCGATTACACCTTCTGGTTCGCGGCGGGCATGTACCACCAGCCGCCCTTCTACCGCGAGGTGCGCCGCCCCAACGGCACGCTCAACCCCGAGGTGCGCGCCCAACGCAGCATCCACTTCGTGCTGGGCATGGACCGCGACCTGGAATTCTGGGAGCGCCCCTTCAAGCTCACCGGCGAACTCTACTACAAGCACCTGGACGACCTGATCCCCTACCAGTTGGAGAACGTGCGCATCCGCTACCTGGCCACCAACAACGCGCGCGGCTACGCGGCGGGGGTGGACATGAAGCTCAGCGGCGAATTCATCCCCGGCATCGAGAGCTGGGTGGGCGCCAGCGTGATGACCATCCAGGAGGACCTGACGGACGACTTCTACTACCGGCGCTTCAATGCGGCCGGGGTGGAGATCGTGCCGGGCTTCACCTTCGACCAGACCGCCGTGGACAGCATCCGCGTGGAGCCGGGCAACATCCCCAGGCCCACCGACCAGCGCGTGAATTTCGCCCTCTTCTTCCAGGACGAGATGCCCCGCTGGCCCACCTTCAAAGTGCATCTGAGCCTGGTCTTCGGCACGGGCGTCCCCTTCGGCCCGCCCAACGGCGAACGCTTCAGCGACACCCTGCGCACCAACCTCTACCGCCGGGTGGACATCGGCTTCAGCAAGCAGTTCCTCGGCGCCAAGGGCCAGGAAAAGACCGGCTTCCTGCGCCACATCAACGACCTGTGGGTGAGCCTGGAGGTCTTCAACCTCTTGAACATCAACAACACCATCAACCACACCTGGGTCACGGATGTGAGCAACCGCTACTACGCCATCCCGGACTTCCTCACCCCGCGCCGTTTCAACCTGAAGGTGATGGCCTGGTTCTGACCTTGTGGGGCGCGCGGCGATCCTCCTATCTTGGCGCTCCGTGATGCGCACCCTCCTCATTCTACTACTGGCCTTCGCCCTGGTATCGTGCTCCACGAAGCGCTTCGTGGCCTCCTCGCACCCCAACGGCAAACCCGAGGTGGTGATCTACATGAAGGGCAAGGGCGAGGACGCCGTGAAGGTGATGGAGAAGGTGTACTACCCCACCGGCCAGTTGGAATACGTGGGCCGGTTCCAGAACGGCGTGGAGCATGGCGAGTGGGTGTACTACTATGAGAACGGTACGAAGAAGTACCTGGAGACCTGGAACAACGGTGTGGAGCATGGCATCCACTACGACTATGCGCCCGATGGCCAGGTGCACCGCGAGCTGCACTACGAGAATGGCAAGCTCGTGCGCGAGGTGGACCGCACCCGCAAGTGACGCGGGATCGAACTTTGCACCGGGGAGGACGTCCTTCCCACGGACCGACCGATCCAAGATGATGCGCATCCCACTCCTGCTGGCGGTTCTGTTCTTCGGCGCCGGAGCCCAGGCCCAGCAACTCTACTTCCCCGCGCCCCAGGCCAATTCCGCCTGGGAGACCGTGGATCCCTCGGCCCTGGGCTGGTGCACGGACCAGGAGCAGGCCTTGCATGACTTCCTCGCCAGCAGCAACACCAAGGCCTTCATCGTGCTGAAGGATGGCCGGATCGCGCTGGAATGGTACTTCGGCACCTTCACCACGGACAGTGCATGGTACTGGGCCAGCGCGGGCAAGAGCCTCACGGCCTTTCTCGTCGGTCGCGCCCAGCAGGAAGGTTCCCTGGACATCAATGCGCCCGCTTCAACCTATCTGGGAGCAGGCTGGACGAGTCTCACCCCGGCGCAGGAGGAAGCCATCACCGTGCGGCATCAGTTGACCATGACCAGTGGCCTGGACGACAGCGGCGACCTGGATTGCACGGACCCCGCCTGTCTCACCTACCTCGCCGAACCGGGCACACGCTGGTCCTATCACAACGCGCCTTATACCCTGCTGCACAGTGTGCTTGAAAGCGCCACAGGTCTGGGCTCGTTCACCTTTCTCTTCACACGCCTCACCGTCCCTACGGGCATCAACGGCCTGTTCCTGCCTGTGGACGACAACATCGTGTTCTTCAGCGGGGCGCGGAGCATGGCCCGTTTTGGCCTGCTGATGCAGGGTGGTGGTGCCTGGGACGGCAACCCCATCCTGAGCGACGTGGCCTACTACGATGCCATGATCACACCGTCGCAATCCTTGAATGAGGCCTACGGATACCTGTGGTGGCTCAATGGGCAGGAGAGCTTCATGCTGCCGGGGCTGCAATTCGTCTTCAACGGCCCGGCCATGACCAACGCCCCCATGGACGTGTATGCCGCGCTGGGCAAGAACGGGCAGATCATCAACGTGTCGCCCTCCACCGGGCTGGTGGTGGTGCGCATGGGGAATCTGCCGGGCGACATCTTCGTGCCCAACCTGTACAACGACCAGATCTGGCAGCACCTGAACGCGTTGATGTGCACGGGCACCAACGTGGAAGTGACACCTGGGGCGACACCGCGTTTCGCACCGAATCCCGCATTTGACCTTGTGCGGGTGTTGGATACCGAGGTGGACATCCTGGAGGCCTGGGCGATCGGGACCGATGGGCGTCGCCATGCCTTGCCGCACGACCGCGACGCCATCCAAGTGGACGGCCTGGCCCCGGGGCTCTACCAGATCGGGCTCCGATGCACCGACGGGATGCGGCTGAGCGGACGCTTGGTCGTGGAACGCTGATCGACGCCATGGGCGGGACTTGTGACGTGGGTCACGATCCGGCCGAAGAAGCCCCGGTAGCTTTCGGCACCCGGCATCATTTCGGGCCTATGGACCATGACCCGCACCGCATCGCGAACGCTCACCAGCCTATTCTTGCTGCCGACCCTGATGATGGCCGGACCGCTTGCCGCCCAAGCTCCTCTGACCATTCCGCCCACGCTCAGCGGAGCACAGATGGACCTCACACTGCAGAACGGCACCACCCAGTTCCTGCCGGGCCCCGCGACGAATACCATGGGGGCCAACGGCCCCTTGCTGGGACCGACCCTGATCCTGGAGGCCGGCCAGTTCGTGACCATGAATGTGACCAACCTGGTGGGCGAGTCCACCTCTATCCACTGGCATGGCATGCACGTGGCACCGGAGAACGATGGCGGTCCGCACATCGTGATCGAACCAGGCGAGACCTGGAGCCCGGCCTTTCCGGTACTCGACAAGGCCAGTACCCATTGGTACCACCCGCACTTGCACGAGAAGACCAACGAGCATGTGGTGAAGGGGATCGCCGGCTTCATCATCGTGCGCGACGCCGAGGAGGCAGCGCTCACCTTGCCACGCACCTACGGGGTGGATGACATCCCCCTGGCCATCCAGACCAAGGAACTGGATGCGAACAACCAGGTGGTCTGGCATGGTGTGATGGACACCCATGTGATGGTGAATGGCACGATAGACCCGTTCGTGGAGGTACCTGCGCAGATCGTCCGCCTTCGTTTGCTGAACGGCGCTTCGGAACGCGTGTTCAACTTTGGCCTATCGAACAACCAGTCCTTCCACCAGATCGCCAGTGACGGCGGGTTGCTCACGGCGCCCGTGTCCATGACGCGGCTTCGACTCGCACCGGGCGAACGTGCAGAGGTCCTCGTGGACCTGGGTGCCCTGCAAGGGCAAAGCATCCAGCTGCGCAACTTCGGATCGGAACTGCCCAATGGCATCTATGGCGCCACCCAGCCGGGAATGGGAGGCGGGCAGCAGATACCGGGCTATACCAACAATCCCCTCAACGGCGGTAACTACGACATCCTCCGCCTCGATGTGGGCGCACCCACTGCCGACCCCGTGACCAACCTCCCTGGGTCCATGACGACCCATACCCCTTGGATCGAAGCCGATGCCGACACCACCCGCATCATCACGTTCAGTCCTGTGAACATGGGCCCCACAGCGATCCAGGGGCCGTTCGTGTTCGATATGATGCCCTTCGACATGATGATGATCAACCAGTATGTACCCTTCGAGAACGTGGAGATCTGGGAGCTGCGGAACCAAACGCCCATCTCACACCCGTTCCACATCCACGATGTGCAGTTCTACATTCTGAGCATCAACGGCGCCCCGCCCCCGCCCAACATGCAGGGCCGCAAGGACGTGGTCCTTGTACCCGGAGGCATGGGTGTCGTGCGTTTCATCACCAAGTTCGAGACCTTCTGGAGTGCGGAAACACCCTACATGTACCACTGCCACATGCTATCCCACGAGGATGATGGCATGATGGGCCAGTTCCTGGTGATGCCGCCGGAGAACGTGGGCACCGGAGATGAAGCTGTGATGCCCGCAGTGATCAGTGTCTTCCCCAACCCTGCCAATGACCGCTTGGAACTGCGCATGGATGCCAGCCTGGGCATGGGCGACCTGACCATCGTGGATGGGCTGGGACGGGCGGTGCATACCCAGCGCGTGAATGGCGACCGCGTGCACGTGGACGTGTCGGGCATCACCAGCGGCAGCTACATCGCCACCTTCCGGGGTGCGGGTGGTGCGGCCACGGTGCGCTTCGTGAAGCAGTAGGGGGCTTGTGTGGCCGCCCTCGGATGTAACATAGGCGGGTCCCATGCGTCCCGGGGGGACCATGCATTGCCTTCATGCCTTCCACTGCATAGCGCGTGGTCATTCCATGGCCGGAACACGCTCTTCGATCCATACCGAAGAACGGCCTATCCTTCGTGGTCCTCGGCATAAGCCGGCATATGCACACATGCCGCACCCCTGCGGCCCAGGGCCAAGCATGTCAGGCCGCTCCACGTGTGATCGCCACATCGGGTCCAACTTGTTGGTCTTCCTGTTGCTCCTGCTCTCCAGTGCGCCCTTGAAGGGTCAATCATTGAGGGCGAAAGAGATCGTGGCCCGATGCATCGACCTGATGGAGCTTCATGCCATCCAGGCGTCGACGATCGACTGGGAGCGGGAACGTACGCGGGCCTTCACCGCCGTATCCCAGCATTCGGACCCCGACCACATCGGGCCTTTAGTGGTGGACCTTTTCAGCGCCTTGAACGACCATCATGCGGCCTTCTTTCTCAAGGACAGTGCCTACCGCTGGAGCCCGCACGAACCGGTGGTGAACGACTCCATCATGCAGGAATGGCAGCGCGGTGCAGGTGTCAGGGCCATGCTGCTGGACAGCGTGATCGGGTACCTGCGCATCCCCGGCATGCCGTTCCAAAGCCGCGTGGACTGTGATGCGAAGGCCCAAAGACTCAACGACAGCCTGTGTTCCCTGTTGGACCATGGCATCAAAGGCCTGGTGATCGACCTGCGCCTGAACGGTGGCGGGGCCATGTACCCCATGATCCTCGGCGTACAACAGCTACTTGAAAAAGGCACCATCGGGTCCTTCCGGGCGAAGGGGAGCAGTGAACCTTGGCGGTTGACGGGAACGTCGTTCGCCATCGATACGCTCGTCTTCGCGACCATGGAACCCAAATGCACGAGGGACGCGACCGACATTCCCATCGTCATGCTGATCAGCCCGGTCACCGGCAGTTCCGCCGAATTCTTCCTGATCGCTTTCCAAGGCAGACCGAACACCGTTCGGCTCGGCTCCGGGTCGGCAGGATACACCACGGCCACCCAAGGTTTCCCCATCGGCGAGGATGCATTCCTGCTGCTCTCCACCGCCTATGGGGCCGACCGGCAGGGAACGGTCTACCCAGATGCCTTCGACCCCGACATCCCCATGGCCGGAACGGATAGTTTCAACGATATACCCCATGATAGCAAGGTGAAAGCGGCCATAGTGTGGCTGCGGTCCGCCATCACGGACTGAGGCTGTGCTCCATCACCAACCATAAAGGCAGGCTCACTTGAACTGACGCACGCTCGACCCGATGATCCGGCAGCACTCTTTGCTCCTTCCCGGCGCGGCGCGCAGCGGGGCACAATGGAAAAGCCCCAAGGGTGGTTTCTCGATCCGTTGTATGTTGTAGCTTGGACATCGGGATCGAGCCACTTGCACCAGTGCTTGTCAACAGCATCAAATGGGGCCTGGGGGCTCGGACTGGGGAGTTGCGGATATGCACCCAGCGGAGTGGGGATATGCGAAGATCTTCGCATATCCAACGTTGGTCAATGAATGAACTGGATCAATGACCAACAATATCAAACTGAATAACAGAATGAAAAAGCTTAAAGATCGACTCGGGGGAATTTGTGTTTTAGCGATCTGTAGCGCGGTAATACCGTGCACCGCACAAGTCCCCACAACTGAAACCCAGGAGGTGCACCACTCCTCGGCAGACTCGGTCAATACCTATGTAACCGTGCTGTCTTGGGAGCACTGGCGGGAGCTTTACATTGCGGATGGAATGTCTGAGGCTAAGGCGGATTCCTTGATCGGGGTGGATCTAGCTGACCTTGCAGCCATGGATCGTACTGCTGGTGATGACCGCCTCGGTGTTCAAGCGCCACCATTCAAGTTTGATGGATGGATCAACTCCGAACCGCTTATGATCGAAGATCTTAAGGGAAAAGTCGTTCTGGTTCGTTGGTTTACCGACACCTGTCCCTACTGCGCAAGCAGTACCCCTGCGCTTCGTCAACTTCACGAGGATTACAATGACCAAGGCTTCACGGTCATTGGTGTTTTCCATCCCAAGGACGGGAGGGATGACCCGCTGGATGTGCCGCGTGTACAGCGTGTTGTGGGGATCAGGGAGTTCAAGTTTCCCGTAGCGATCGACTGGGATTGGCGCAATGGAACGCTCAAGGACTGGTGGCGAACGGGTCCTAAGCGACCAGCTACTTCAGTGACGTTCATCCTAGACAAGTCAGGGGTGATCCAATTCGTCCATCCTGGCATGGAATATCACGAGGACAACGGCTCCGAGCAGCACGCCATATGCGCGGATGACATGGGCCGGATCCGCGCTGCGATCGAGCGGCTGATCGCTGAGTAGATCGACCGCGGGACAGGCTACAATGTTCCCCCCGTGGATGATCAAAGAAGAATGCTCATTGGCAATGGAAGGGCGGGACGATCTCCCAAGGAACGGACAGTAACAACGAACCGCCAGCAGCACCTGCACGGAAGCATAGGTTTCGTGCTTCGTAGGACAGGAAAAGTGCTAACTTCAACGTTCTGTTCTTCGCAGGATGTTCAGTGGAAAAAACCCCTGCCTGCGTGTAGCCGCCATACGCTGTAAGTAATTAAAATAGGACATAACATGAATAAGTTCACCAAGGCATACATCTACCAACCGCATGAAAGCGAGTTGCGTTGGATGGGGAAGACATCAACCAACTTTCTGGCCACAGGAGCACTAACTGGCGGGGAATTTGCCCTCGTTGAAGAGCGGTCAATACGTGGCATTAGCGTTCCACTGCATAAACACGATAATGATGTAGAGTCCTTCTACATAATCGAGGGTGAAGTGACATTCTTTCTTGACAGCAAGCCTGGAGTACGTGCCACTTCGGGTGCATTCGTCCACATTCCCAAAGGTATAGTACACGGTTTTCGCATCGAGTCAGAGATAGTACGCTACCTGATCCTGACAACCCCACATCATGCAGAGTTCTACCGGGCCATTACCTTGCCTTCCAAAGAAGCAACTGTAGATGATGCGGTCATTGGTGCAGCGTGTCAAGAATATGGTGTTGATTTTGTAGGGCCGCTGCCGGATTAGAACTATTGTCAATTGCCAACTCATCACAGATCGATACATGACATCGATCTGACCACCTGAAATAACATCAACCTACTAACTGCACACAACACGCGATTTTCGTAAGGCAGGGTGACGTGCCAAATTGGAACTTTGTGCTTCTATTCAAGTTCTGTACTTACTGACCGTTTTGTACTCCGAAATCCGCCCGAACGCTAAGCCCGCAATCGTTAGCCGAACTGCTTCACGCTCAACGCGATGATCCGGCAGCAATCCAACAGCTGCTCCTCGGTGATCACAAGCGGTGGGGCGAAGCGGATGATGTCGCCGTGCGTGGGCTTGGCCAGCAGGCCGTTGTCGCGCAGCAGCAGGCACAATTCCCAGGCGGTCCTGGGTGAGCCATCGGCCGCCTTGCGGGGTTCGATGATCACCGCGTTCAGCAGGCCCTTGCCGCGCACCAGCTTCACGTAGTCGAACTCCTCCACCAGCTTCTGCATCTCGGCGCGGAAGAGCTGCCCGAGGCGTTCAGCGTTCTCCGCCAGCTTCTCGTCCTTCACGATCTCCAGCGCCTCCATGGCCAGCCGTGCCGCCATGGGGTTCCCTCCGAAGGTGCTGCCGTGGCTGCCGGGGGTGAAGACCTCCATCACCGCGTCGTCGGCCAGCACCAGGCTCACGGGGTACATGCCGCCGCTCACCGCCTTGCCCAGGATCACCACATCGGGCTTATTGGGGTACTCACCGTTGCGGCAGGTACCCGCCGGGCAATCGCAGCCGTGGCTGTGGCAGCTGGCCAGCAGCTTGCCGGTGCGTGCGATGCCGGTCTGCACCTCGTCGGCCATGAAGAGCACGTTCTTCGCCTTGCACAGCTTGATGGCCGTGCCGATGTAGTCCTCGTCGGGCACGAACACGCCGGCCTCGCCCTGGATGGGTTCCACCAGGAAGGCGCACACGTTGGGATCTTCCAACGCTTTCTGCAACGCCGCGATGTCGTTGTAAGGGATGGTGACGAAGCCCGGTGTGTAGGGGCCGAAGTTGGTGTTGCTGTCGGGATCCGTGCTGGCGCTGATGATGGTGATGGTGCGCCCGTGGAAGTTGCCTTCGCACACGATGATCTTCGCCTGGTCCTTGGCGATGCCCTTCTTCTCGTAGCCCCAGCGGCGCGCCATCTTGATCGCGGTCTCCACGGCCTCGGCGCCGGTGTTCATGGGCAGCATCTTCTCGTAGCCGAAGGTCTTGCAGACGTATTCCGCGTAGCTGCCCAGCTTGCTATTGTAGAAGGCGCGCGAGGTGAGGGTGATCTCGGCGGCCTGCTCCTGCATGGCCTTCACCAGGCGCGGGTGGCAATGGCCCTGGTTCACCGCGCTGTACGCGCTGAGGAAGTCGTAGTAGCGCTTGCCATCCACGTCCCACACGTACACGCCCTGGCCGCGGTCCAGCACAACCGGCAGCGGGTGGTAGTTGTGCGCCCCGTACTTGTCCTCGAGGGCGATGGCTTGCCGGGTGCGGGTCTGGGCGATGGTGGAATGCTGCATGGCTTGATGGACGCGGGTTCTAAGACGGAACAGCGACAAAACTACGGGTATCTTCGCCGCCCCATGCCCCGCCGCCGTTCCCGCCCCGAGCCGCAGATCATCGAGAACCTGGCCGTCACCGGCGCGGGTGCCCAAGGCAAGGCCATCGCCAAACAGGACGGCATGGTGGTGTTCGTTACCGGTGCCGTGCCGGGCGATGTGGTGGATGTGCGCGTGACGAAGAAGAAGAGCAATTACGCCGAGGCGATCACCACGCGGATCGTATCACCTTCACCGGACCGTGTCACGCCGTTCTGCAAGCACTTCGGGGTGTGCGGCGGTTGCAAGTGGCAGGACCTCACCTACCCCAAGCAACTGGAGTACAAGCAGCAGCAGGTGATCGACAACCTGGAACGGCTGGGGGGGCTTGAGCTTCCAGCGGTTACACCGATCATGGCCTCGCCGAGTTTGACGCACTACCGCAACAAGCTGGAGTTCACCTTCAGCAACAAGCGTTGGTTCACCACGGAGGAGATCGCCACGCAAGGGGAACACACCGACCGCAACGCGCTGGGCTTCCACATCCCCCAGCGCTTCGACCGCGTGCTGGATATCAGCGAGTGCCATCTGCAACCGGAACCCAGCAACAGCATCCGCCAATTCGTGCGGGAGCATGCCGGGCAGCATGGGCTGAGTTTCTATGATGTGCGCGAACACCACGGCTTCCTACGCACACTGCTGGTGCGCACCACCATCACGGGCGAGTGCATGGTGCTGCTGGCCGTGGGGCATGAGGACGCGGAGGCGCGCGAACGGCTGCTGGACGCGCTCGTGGATGCCTTCCCGCAGCTCACCAGCGTGCTGTGGACCGTGAACCCTAAGAAGAACGACACCATCTACGACCTGGACATCCAGGTCCACCACGGCCGCGACCATATCGTGGAGGAATTGCCCGATGGCCCGGGCGGTGGACCATTGAAGTTCCGCATCGGTCCGAAGACCTTCTTCCAGACCAACCCTGAGCAGACCATCGCCATGTACCGCCTGGTGCGCGAACTGGCGGGCCTTACCGGCGAGGAGAACGTGTACGACCTGTACTGCGGTGCGGGCAGCATCACGCTCTACCTCGCTTCCATGGCGAAACATGTGGCCGGTGTGGAACTGGTGCCCGAGAGCGTGGCCGATGCGCGCCTGAACGCCGATCTCAACGGCATCGCCAACGTGAGCTTCGCGGCGGGCGATATGAAGAAGGTGATGGACGCGGCCTTCGTGCAGCGGTATGGCAGACCCGATGTGGTGGTGACCGATCCGCCGCGCGCCGGCATGGACGAACCCGTGACCCGCCACCTGCTGGAGCTGGCCCCAAAACGCATCGTGTACGTGAGCTGCAATCCCGCCACGCAGGCCCGAGACCTGGCCATCCTCAATGAGCGGTACCGCACCGAAAATGTGCGACCCGTGGACATGTTCCCGCACACCTACCATGTGGAGAACGTGGTGCGGCTGGTGAAAAGATGAGACTCACGCCATCACCTTGTCGACATACCGCGAGTTCATCACGCTCAGTGCGCCCATGTACTTCAGTTTGAAGCTCATGACATCGCCGACCTTGTAGTTGTGGGCGCTGTCGCCCAGGTCAACCACCAGCATGTCGCTGCTGGCCTCGATGATATGCACATGCTCGTCGTCGGGTACCAGGTAGGCGGGCTGCACGTCCAACAGGCCGATGTCGAGTATGGCGCGGTAGGTGGTGCGACCACGGTCGGCTTCATCGAACTCGGGTATGACACCTGAAGGATTCGCCTGCTGAACGCCGGTCGGGACCACGGGTTTCTCGTACAGTTCGATCACCTCAGCGAAGAGCTTGAACACATCGGCCTCCATGCCGGGCAGGATGCCACCTGTGAACAGATCAGCACCAAAGAACAAAGCTTCGCCGATGCGGAAGTGGTTCACGCCCTTGGGCAGCTCCTTGTTCAGCAATAGCGGTACCGTCACCGTAGTGCCACCGCTCACCCAGGGGATCACCCGGTCAAAGCGCACTTCGATCAACTGCTTGTACAAACTGAGCTGTACCAGCTTGTCCGCTGATGGCATGATGCCGTTGAGGCAGTTGAGGTTGGTGCCGATACCGATGATCTCGATGTTCGGAAGTTGGAACACCTGCGCGTAGAAATCAGTGAGGTGCTCGCCCATCACGCCCTCCCGCAGGTCACCCATCTCCACCATGATGATGATCTTGTGTTGGCGGCCCTGCTTCACGGCCTCATCGCTGAGGCCCTTGATGGTGCTCAGGTCCGTGTTGAAGCTCACATCGGCATAGCGCACCACATTGGCCAGGCTGCGCTTCGCGGGGGGCTTGATGTACACCGTCTGCACCTGCGGCGCGATGGCCTTGATCGCCTTGAGGTTGCTGATGCGCGTGTCGTGCATCTCGGAGATGCCCAGGTCCACCAGTTCCTGCAGATAGGTCTTGTTGCCACACAGGAGCTTGGTGACCACCCCCCATTCGATGCCATGGCCATCGAACCACTTGGTCAACACCGCGTGGTTCTTACGCAGCTTGTCGCGTTGCAGTGTCAGGTAGGCCATGGCTCAGGGTACGATCTTGCGCGGGATATTACGGGGCAGGCGGGTGAGCATCTCGTAGTTGAGTTGCTCGCTCATTTCGCTGAAGGACGAAACGGTGATGCAGTGGTCTCCCTGCTCGCCGATGAGCACCACCTCGTCACCTTTCTCCGCGCCTTCGATATCGGTGACGTCCACGCAGATGGCGTTCATGTTGACGATGCCGGTGATCCGCGCATGCTGACCCCGTATGAGGACGCGGCCCATATTGCTGAGCCCACGATCGAAACCGTGCGCATAACCCACCGGCACCACGGCGATGCGCATGTCGTGGGCCGCTTCGCTGCTGGCCCCATATCCGATGAAGCCACCCGATCCCACCTCGGTGATGGCCATCACCCGGCTCCGCCAACCGATCACACGCTTCAGCGGATCCTCGGGGTCACCGCTCACAGCGCTGTATCGGAACCATGTTTCCTGGTTGGGCCAGAAGCCGTACTGCATGATGCCCACACGCGCCATGGGCCCCACGGTGTGCGGGTAGTTCATCACCGCGGCGGAACAGGCCTGGTGGGCGCAGCGTGCGTGCAGACCTGCACGCACGAAGCTGTTCCGCACGCCTTCAAACAGGGCCATCTGGGCGGTCACACGGTGATCGTTGCTGCGGCTCTCCGCACCGGCGAAGTGGGTGAAGAGACCCACGAGTTCGACCTGCTCCGCATGGCGTTGCAGGCGTTCGATCGCTGCGGGCAAGGCCTTCGCATCGAAGCCCGTTCGGTGCATGCCTGTTTCCACTTCGATGTGGATGCGCGCCTTCTTCTTCAGCTTGGCAGCATGCATCAACGCGGCTTCCAATCGCGACAGATCGTGCACGCTGAACTCCACGTTGTTCTCGATCGCCCATGCCAGCGCATCGTCCTCCACCATGCCCATGATGAAGAGGTCCGGGCATTTGCGCAGATGCTCCACCACATACCAGGCCTCATCGGCGGAGTACACGCCGAAGTAATCCACGCCCAGTTCCATGGCCAGCGGGATGAATGGCTTTAGGCCGTGGCCGTATGCATTGCCCTTCACGACACCACAGAGGCGCGCATCCCCCAGGCGCTGGCGCAGGAAGCCGATGTTGTTCTTCAACGCCGACCGGCTGATCGTAATGGTGCAGGGTTCGAACATTCAGGCTTGATCACGGATGATGCGTTCGAAGACGGCGATGCCATGCGGGATGATGTCCTCGGGGAAATCGTAGTCGGGGTTGTGCAGCGCTGGTGTGTCCTCCCCCGCTCCCAAGCCGAACATGCAGCCGGGGAACTTCGCGGTGAACAGCCCGAAATCCTCACCGAACTTGAAGGGGTGCTCGCGCTCTTCGCTTGGCAGGCCCAGCGCATCCACGGCCTTGCGCACCATGTCCACGGTACCGGGATCGTTGCGGTTCGCGTGGAAGTGCTGCGTATAGCTGATGTCCACTTTGAGATCGTGATGCCCGGCCACTTCGCGCGCCACGTCCTCCACGCAGCGTTGGAGTTGCGCCAACTCCGCATCATGCCAGCATCGCAGGGTGATGTGTACCTCGGCGCTTCCGGCGGAGATGCCATAGTCCTTGCTACCGAGGCGTGCATACACGGGTGTGACCACGCGCATGTGCGGATCGCTGGGCACGTTGTGGTCCAGCGCGAGGATGCGGGTGATGATCTCGCCCATGGCCGCCGCCGGATTGATGCCGTGCTCGGGTTCGGCGGCGTGCGAGGTCTTGCCCTTCAGGGTGATCACGATGCTGTTCACCGCTGCCGTGAAGGTGTCGTCGCGCAACTGGATGCTGCCCTTCGGAAAGCCGGGCAGGTTGTGCAATGCGAAGACGCGATCGAACTTCAGCGCAGTGACGCGTGCATCCTCGAGCACCGCCTTGGCGCCTTCTCCATTCTCTTCAGCAGGCTGGAAGAGCAACCACACCTTGCCCTTGGACGGTCGTTCCGCAGCGAGCTTCTCCGCCAGGCCACAGATGATCGTCATGTGGCCATCGTGCCCACACTTGTGCGACTTCCCTTCGATGGTGGAGCGGTGGTCGAAGTCGTTCTCCTCTTCGATCGCCAGGGCATCGAGTTCGCATCGGAAGAGCAACACCGGACCCTCTCCCTTCCCATCGAAGCGCGCCAACACACCGGTACCACCGATGCCAGTGAGCAGCTCATCCGGGTTCAAGGCCTTGAGGTACCGGGCGATCCGCTCGGAGGTCCACTCCTCCTCCATCGCTGTTTCGGGATGGGTGTGCAACTCGCGGCGCAGGGCAACGAGCTGTTCCAGCAGGCCCTTGTCCACGGCCAGTTCTTGTGGTCGCTCGATCATCGGTGCAGGCGCATTTCGAGGTACTTGTTGGTGAAGCCGATGGCCTCGTAGAGCTTTCGTGCGGGATTGTCCGGTTCCACATGCAGGGCGATCGCGCCCTTCGCCCTGGCGATGGCTTCGTGCATGAGCTGTTTGCCCAGCCCTTTACCACGCTGCCGTCGGTCCACGGCGATGTACACCAGGATGTTCTCGGGGATGTAGCCGCCCATGCCGGTGTCGTTCACCACCACGGCCCCATGGATGCCACCATCCTCCACGGCCAGCACCACGAAGCCGCCGCGCCGCTGATCGAAGACATAGGCCAGGCACTTCAGGATATCCTCCTTCCTGTCGCCGAACTGATCGAGATGCACTTCGAGGAAGCGTGCGATGTGGTCGTTGCTGTACTCCGGATGGGGACCGGTATGGGTATCGATGTGGATGTATTCCATGCTCAGATCGTATTGGCTGCGGCACGCATGGGAAACAGGCGCGCCACGGCAATGAAACCAAGTGCGGATGCAGTGATACCGAAGATGTTGGCATCAAGCCCCATCGGAAGGGACACATCCAGCGTGGTCAACAGCAAGGTGGTGCTACCACCCACCACCATGGCCGCCAGCGCGGCCGGTGCATGTCGCTGACCGAAGAACAGAGCGGCCAGCAAGGGCACGAGCAGCCCGCTCACCATGAAGGCGTAACTGTGTAGCATGAGCGACAGCACGTTCTCCATCCCTGCTGCCAGGGCCAATGCGATGGCCCCGAGCAGCAAGGTAAAGACCTGTGAAAGTCGCAGCTGGCGCATCACCGGCATATCGGTGCGCTTGCGGTGAACGATGTCCGTGAGCAGATTGCCACTGGCCGCCATCAGGCAGCTGTCCGCCGTGGAGAGGATCGCACTGAAGTAGACCGAAAGCATCAGGCCCATAAGACCAGCAGGCAGGATGGTGCGCAGCAAGAGCGGAAGGCCTATCTCGGGGTCCATGCTTTCGGCGCCGCCGGGGAAGGTTGCCAGGAACATACCCTGCTCGGCAGCAACGCGCGCGAGCAGGCCAAGCACAACACCGAGCAGCGCCATCACCGGCCACTCGAACAGTCCTGCGATGAACCAGGCCTGCTTCGCATCGCGTTCGCTGCGGCTGGCGTAGATGCGTTGGTAGAGCGTCATGCCCACGAACCAGATGGGAATGATGGTGACGGCCCAATTGATCAACTGCGCTGGACCGATGTTGGTGAAACCGATGAACTCCGGGTCCAAGGAGGCTTTGATCGCGATCCAGCCACCCACGGCGTTCCATGCCATGGGCAGTCCAAGGAACATGAGCCCACCGATGAGCACGACCCATTGCACGGTGTCGGTGTGGATCACCGCGTTCATACCGCCCAGCACGGTGTAGAGGATGGTCACAGTGCCCATCACCAGCAGTGCGGTGTTAAGGTCCAGTCCTTCCACCGCCACCGATGCCAGCTTGGCACCCGCCAGGATCTGCGAGCTGGTGAAGCCGAGGTAGCCGATCACCGAGATGATGCCCGCCACGAGGGCCACACGGCCATCGTAGAAGTGTCCGAAAAGCTGTGGGAAGGTGAGCAGCTTATTGCTGCTGCCCAGGTCGTACACGCGTGGGATCAGCAACACCGCAGCGAGCCATGCACCGATCAATCCGGTGAAGAGCATCCATGAACCGCTCATACCGATGAGGAATCCGAGCCCACCAAGTCCGATGGAGAAACCGCCGCCCACGTCGGTGGCCACCACCGAGATACCGATGTGCCACCTGCCCATGCCGCGACCGCTCACGAAGTAGTCCTCCGCGCTGGCATTCTTCCGCATGAAGTACAGGCCCACCGCAAGGAGCATGACCATGTAAAGGAGGAAGATGCCGGCGTCGATCCAGTGCAAATCGTTCGGTTCGGGATGTCCATGGCCCACTGCAACACTATGGCGGCGGACCGGGTGAATGGCGTACAACTGGCACGCCGAAGAGGCAGTAAAATTACGGGATCCGATCGTACCCCCCCGGGACCACTGGATCGGCGTGGCTTCCATGCGCCCCCAAGCCGCCGGTCGCATGCACCAAGCGCGTGTATCCCGTTCTTTGCTGCCATGCAACTGGACAGAGACTTTTGGGAAGACCGCTACCACACCGGTGAGACCGGCTGGGACATCGGCGGCCCCTCCACACCGCTGAAGGAATACCTCGACCAGCTCACCGACAAGGACCTGCGCATCCTGATCCCCGGCGGAGGACGGGCGTGGGAGGCCGAGTATGCGCACCGGCAGGGCTTCCGCAACGTGTTCGTCATCGACCTCACCGACGCGCCCTTCAAGGACCTCCTGTCACGCTGCCCCGACTATCCAAAGGAACACCTGATCGTGGGTGACTTCTTCGCGCATGAAGGACAGTACGACCGCATCGTGGAGCAGACCTTTTTCTGCGCACTGGACCCTTCATTGCGCGAACGCTACGTGAAGCACATGAAGGAGCTGCTCGCCCCCGGTGGCAAGCTGGTGGGCGTGTTGTTCAACGACACACTCTTCACCGATCATCCGCCCTTCGGTGGCTTCAAGGGTGACTATGATCCGATCTTCCAGAAGCACTTCAACAAGCTGTCGCTGGAGCCCTGCCTCAATTCCATCACGCCGCGCGCGGGTCGTGAGCTGTGGTTGTGCGCGGTGAAGGATGATCGAGCGTGATCTGCCCCAGCGGAGCACGGCGGCAAGTGCGGGGATCGCGGACGGCCTGACGGCAAGCATGGCGAGACATGGGATTTTTGCGATCTTCACTCGCCCTATCATGCCGCAGGTCGTCGCGCCATCCATCACCCCCAAGGAATACATCGACGGGCTTCCCGAGGAGCGGAAGATCCATCTGGCGGTGCTGCGCGACATGGTACGCCGCATCTGGCCGGATATCGTGGAGGACATGTCCTTCGGCATGCCCACCTATCACCTGGAAGGCCATCCGCTCTGTGCCATGGCCAACCAGAAGCACTTCATGGCGCTGTATATCATGCACTACGACCTGCTGGTGGCCTTCAAGCACGACCTGCTGCCACACGATCGGGGCAAGTCGTGCATCCGCTTCAAAAGACTGGAGCCCGCGACGCTGGACCTCTTCGACAAGATCCTCAAGTACGTGGGCAGCCAGAAGCACATGAGCACCTTCTATGGCAAGCCGGGCAATCTGCGCGGCACCATGGGCCGCAAGGCGTGATCGGCTTCGTGCGCCATTAACTTGGCGGCCCATGAGCGAACGCACCACCGTATTGGAGCATGAGCAGGTCCGGCGCAAGCTGCAACGCATCGCGCACCAACTCTACGAGGAGAACCATGCCGAGGGTGGCATTACGCTGGTGGGCATAGCGCCACGGGGCCACAAAATCGCCGAACGTCTGGCCAAGCTGTTGGGCACGATATCACCGCTGGCCATCGACGTGCTGGAACTCAAGCTGGACAAGGACGATCCGCTGGGCAGGCCGGTCTCGCTTTCCGCTGCGCCCGATACGCTGACAAGCCGCGTGGTGGTGTTGGTGGACGATGTGCTCATGAGCGGCCGCACCCTCATGCACGCCGCCGCCTTCCTGGTGAAGGCTGCGCCCAAGAAGCTCAGCACTGTGGTGTTGGTGGACCGCCGGCACCGCACCTTCCCGATCCGTGCGGACATCGTGGGCCTCACGCTGAGCACCACTTTGCAAGAGCACATCAGCGTGGAACTGGGCCGCAAGGACGCGGTCTACCTGGGCTGAGCGCGCAGCAGTTCCTGGATACGCAGCGCCACAGCTTGCGGATCGCCTTCCGCTGGGACGACATGGTGGGCCTCGGCGTAGCGCGCTACCCTCCCCTCAAAAAGTGTCTCCACGCGCTGGCGCAGCGCATCGCCCTTCAGGCCGAAGAGCAGAGGCCGATCGCCGCCCGCACGTTCGATCCGTGGCATCAGCACCTCCATCGGCACATCCAGCCAAAGCACCATGCCCGTGGCCAGCATGCGCCGCAGATTGTCGCCGATGGTGGGTGTGCCACCGCCAGTGGCCACAACGCCTGGTGGACCCGCGATCACTTCCTCCAGGACCTCCTGCTCCAACACCCGGAAGGCCTCCTCCCCTTCACGCTGGATGTAGGGCAGCAGGGGACCCACGCGGGCTTCCACCGCGCGGTCCAGGTCCACGAAAGGCAGGCTGAGCATGGGCGCCAACGCACGGCCCACGGTGGTCTTGCCGCTGCACATGAAGCCGATGAGGAAGATCCGCATGGGTCGTGGCCGGAGGTCCAGTGCGAAGATGCGCGTGCAATGCGGAACTTCGCCCACCATGCGGTTGAAGATCGTTGAGGACGTACGCACGCAGCGCGACTGGATGCGCCTGCCCTGGGACATCTACCGCGACGATCCGAACTGGATCCCGCACTTGAAACAGGATGTCGAAAAGGTCTTCGATCCACGGCGCAACAAGCTGCTGAAGGAGGGCCAGGCCTGGCGGTGGGTGCTGTATGGCGCTGACGGCCGGGCCATCGGCAGGATCGCCGCCTTCATCAACCCCAAGACCGCCCGGACCGAGAAGCAGCCCACCGGCGGCATGGGCTTTTTCGAGTGCATCAACGACCAGACGGCGGCCAACTTGCTGCTTGACGCCGCACGCGACAAGCTCAAGGCCGAGGGGATGGAAGCCATGGACGGGCCGATCAACCTGGGCGACCGCAACATGTTCTGGGGTCTGCTCATCCACAACTTCACCGACCCGCCCATCTACGGCACCAACTACAATCCAGCGTACTACGTGGACCTGCTGGAGCGCTATGGCTTCCAACTCTACTTCAAGCAGCTCTTTTACAAGCGTTCGGCCGAGGTGCCCGTACAGCCCATCTTCCACCGCAAGTACCAGCAACTGGCCGACGATCCCCGCATGCGGATGCACGACAGCGTAGGGCGGACCGTGGAACAGATCGCGCAGGACTTCTGCACCGTTTACAACAGCGCCTGGGTGGACCACGAGAACCACAAGCCCATGGAACTGGCCACGGCGCGGAAGATCGTGATGGCCATGAAGCCCGTGATGGACCCGCGTCTGGTCTTCTTCATCCGCTACGATGACACGCCCATCGCCATGTACATCAGTCTGCCGGAGCTGAACGAGATCTTCAAGCATGTGGAAGGCGATCTGAACTGGGTGGGCAAGCTGAAGTTCCTCTGGCACAAATGGCGGGGCACGGTGAAGACCATGACCGGCATCGTCTTCGGCGTGGCCAAGGACTGGCAGGGCAAGGGCATCGAAGGCGCACTGATCGTTCTGGGCGAAAAGAACATCGTGAACAAGAAACTTTACAAGGACACCATCCTCACCTGGGTCGGCGACTTCAACCCGCGCATGATGAAGGTTTGCGAGAACCTCGGCGCGGTGAATTACCGCACGCTGGCCACCTACCGCTACCTCTTCGACCGGGCGGCGCCCTTTGAACGGCATCCGATCATCGAGAAGAAGTGATCCACCGGGCAGGCGATCGTTCCGGTGCGATCGTTACTTTTGCGACCCCGAAGCCGGGCATGGTGCCGGTGGAAGGGGTGTACGATCCTGTAGCTCAGCTGGTAGAGCACAACACTTTTAATGTTGGGGTCCTGGGTTCGAGCCCCAGCGGGATCACAGAGAAGAAGCCTCGGCGGGAGCCGGGGCTTCTTCATTTGGGATCCCCCTCACCCCCTAACAAAAGTTCAGCCTGCCGACGAGGGGAACGGCCAAGTCCGACATAACATTTGCTGTGGAACCACCATGGGCAAAAAGTCGAAAAAGCCAGCGGCCACCGAACCCGACCTCCCCTCCTTGGACTACATCTACGAGTTGGTCCTGCGGCACGAAGCCACCCGGCAGGCCTGGCTGGAAAGCACCGAACCGGGATCCCCTGCCGATGCGCCCTTGAATGAGGCCCTGTCCCGAGAGCGCGCCGAGCGGATCCGCAAGCGGGGCAAGGCAGCGAAAGCCACCAAGCGCAAGCCCTGAAAGGGTGCGCCAGGCCCGTGTATATTTGCGGCCTGCCTGCCGAAAGGCAGGCCCCCTGCCCAGGTGGTGAAATTGGTAGACACGCTACTTTGAGGGGGTAGTGGCCGAAAGGCTGTGCTGGTTCGAGTCCAGTCCTGGGCACTTGGTGATCAAGCCCCTGTCCGCCGAATGGCGGACGGGGCTTTTTCGTTCGCGGCCGAGCCGAACGCAGTTCGAGCGAGGACGGGAACGAAAAAGTCCCAGGGACGCGCAGCGGGCCTGGGCGCGATCCACGCCACGGCCAAACCTGGTCCGACCGACCGAAGGGAGGTCGATCCAGTCCTGGATCTCGCCTGCGCGCCTGAGCCGAGCTTGCTCGTGCGAAGAAGCGGATGAAAAAGCCCCAGGGACGCCTGCCTGCCTTTGGCAGGCGCAGCGGGCCTGGGCGCGATCCACGCCACGACCAGATCTGGTCCGCCGAAGCCAGTCCGGTCCAAGACCTGTTCAGAACTGTATACCAATGCCGTGGATCGGCAGGGCGATCCTTGGTCGCACTGTACAAGGCGGGTAGCTTGGACCGACATGATGCGAACCCTCATCACGATACTGATCGGATCCATACTGCCCACGACCGTGGCAGGTCATAGCGGCGAGCATGACGATCGCAATACCTCCCCCTTCATCCCCAACACCGGCCAGTTCGTGGACCAGCACGGCCAGCCCAACCCGGCTGTGCGCCACATGCTGCAGCGCCCGGGCCTCAACCTGCAGGTGCGCGCCGATGGTTTCAGCTACGACCTGCACCGCTTCGAGGGCGATGCCTGGCGCTTCCACCGCATCGATGTGGAGGTGGTAGGCGCAGATCCGCATGCAAAGGTCCTTGCGGAGGAGCCGGAGACATTGACACATTTCCATCGCGAGGCACGCCTCGGCCATGTGCGCATCACCTGCAAGGACATACTGCCACACATCGACCTGGTTCTGCAGTTGGATGAGGCCGGCATGCCGAAGTACGACTTCGTGGTGCGGACCGGTGGTCACGCCGATGACATACGCTTGCGCTACCACGGCGCCGAAGTGACGCTGCGGGAAGATGGCGCACTGGTATTGAACACCATGCTAGGGCCGGTCACAGAAAGGATCCCATTGGCCTATGTGCAAGACACGGGACAGCCGGTGGCAGCCCAATACCACCTGCATACCGATGGCAGCGTGGGCATCGCGACGCAACGCATCCGCATGGGCGCCACGCTGGTGATCGACCCCACCATCGCGTGGGGTACCTACCTCGGTGGCAGCGGTATCGATCGCGGCAACGCGGTAGTGGCCAATAGCGAACGCATATTCAGCACGGGTGAGACGCGCAGCCCGGCGAACATGGCCACTGCCGGTGCGCACCAAGGCACCTGGGCAGGCAACAAGGATGTTTACGTGGCCTGCCATGGCATGGGCGGCCAGTTGATCTGGTGTACCTACCTCGGCGGATCGGCCGATGACGAGGGCCTGGCGATCACCCTGAACGGTGACCGCCTCTTCGTGGCCGGCCGCACGGCGAGCGGCACGGGTATCGCCACAGCGGGTTCGCACCAACCAGCCCATCAAGGTGCCGATGATGGGTTTCTGGCCTGCTTCGATCTGGATGGCGCCCTGCAGTGGAGCACCTACTTCGGGGGTACGGGTGCCGATGCCGTGAACGGCGTGAGCAGCGCGAACGGCCTGGTGGCCATCACCGGTACCAGTGGCTCACTGGGTTTGGGCACACCAGGAACACACCAACCCAACAAGTGGGGACTGGATGATGCCTTCGTGGCCCTGTTCGACCTGGACGGCGCCCTGCAATGGTGCAGCTACTTCGGTGCGAATGAGAACGAGGAGGGCTTCGCCGTGCACCTGCGCGACGGCATCGTGCCACTGGCGGGCACCACGCGCAGCCAGCAGGCCATCGCCACGGAAGGCGCACACCACACGACCTGGTGCGCAGGGAACCACATGGGCTATCTGGCCCGCTTCGACACCGAAGGCCAGCGCATCTGGAGCACCTACATCGGTTGCGGCGCGGACATCGTCCCCAGGGCGGTGGCCATCCAGGACACCTCGCTATTCGTGGCCGGCGGCCACCTGATCGGTGGTGGAAACAACTGGTACCCGCTGGTGAGGCGGTACGGTCTGGACGGCTCGTTGGGCTGGGTGACGAACTATTACGGCAACGCGTCGGACCAAGCGAACGCCATCGCCGTGGATCCCGCCGGGGTCTACATCGCGGGGCATACCCACAGCCTCGACGGTATCTCCACGCCCGGTGCGCACCAGACCGGCCATGCCGGTGGCCTCATCGACGCTTTCGTGGCCAGGCTGGACCATCATGGCGCGCTGAAATGGGGCAGCTACTTCGGTGGCACCTTGGGCGAGCACGCCTTCGGCATCGCGGTGCAAGGCCCCTCGGTCATCATCACAGGTGCGTCGGGCAGCCTCAACGGCATCGCCACCCCGGGTGCGCAACAGGGCACGAACGGCGGAGCGATCGATGCTTTCGTGGCGCGCTTCAACAGCTGGGGTGTCGGCGTGGAGGAGTACGCGCCGGCTACGGACGCGTTGCCGATCCATCCGAATCCATCCTCCGGGCCGATCACAGTGGACCTTGGTACCGACGTGGCGTTCAGCCATGTGACGATCACCGATGCACAAGGGCAGTTGGTACTTGTACACAGCCGTCCTTCGACCGGTGGGACCACCATACTGGACCTCTCCCACCTCCCGCCCGGCACCTATCTCCTTTCGGCACACGGCACGAACGGGATCAGGAACGGCAGGGTGGTGATCGCGCGCTGAGCCTTTCTTTGGTGGCATAGCCCCATCACCATGCGAAGCCCCGCGATCCTGCTCGTCCTGCTCCCATTACTGGTCCATGCGGCATCCGATGCCACACCCATCGGCTTTTTGGAGAACAAGGGCCAGGTGATCGACCAGCATGGTACACCGGTTCCGTACGTGCACTACATCCTGCATCGGCCGGGACTCAACCTGCAGCTGCTTGACCATGGCTTCAGCTATGAAGTGGATACGGTGGATCGGCAAGACCTGCCGCCCTTTGATGCGGATGCTCCGCAGGACCTGCAGATGCTGCGCGGCGAGGCGGTCTTCCTGCTGCACCGGATCGATGTGCGCTGGAACGGCACGGGACCATCACGCATCACGGCCGATGGCCGGTCCGCGGAGAAGTTCGCCTTCCACCGCCCCCACGCCACGGTGCATGAGGTCCGCCACTTCAGCAGCGTGATCTACCATGACATCTCACCCGGCATCGACCTCCATTTCCACTTGGATGATGATGGCATGCCGAAGTATGATGTGGTGGTTCGGCCTGGCGGTGACCTGGCCTCGCTGCGGCTGCGGCATGCGGGGATGACCAGCATCTCCCTCGAGGATGGTGCGCTCCACCTGGGCACACGCCACAGCACCTTCGTTGAACGCATCCCCATGAGCTGGCTGATCGGTGGACCGCAGGTGGATTGCCGGTTCGTGTGGCATGATGACGGCAGCGTGGGATTCGAAGCGCCACCTGTCCCGCCCGGCGCGACCTTGGTGATCGACCCCTGGCTCTCGTGGGGCACCTACATGGGTGGCGATGAATGGGATGCCTGTCTCGGGATCGCTTCGGATGACGATGCGTTGTACATCGCAGGTGAAGCCCGGAGTCTGATGGGCATCGCCACCACAGGTGCGCATCAGGTGGATCTGAACGGCACCATGGACGCCTTCGTGGCGCGTTTCACGCTGGATGGTGTGCGCCAATGGTGCTCCTATC
The DNA here is from genome assembly GCA_026129465.1 of Flavobacteriales bacterium. Lineage (NCBI taxonomy): Bacteria > Pseudomonadati > Bacteroidota > Flavobacteriia > Flavobacteriales > Flavobacteriales bacterium. The sequence continues at coordinate 4,434 of JAHCIA010000001.1, read as the reverse complement.
TCGGCGGTGCGGGCGACGAAAGTGCGCAAGGCATCGCCGTGGATGGCGGGCGCATCTACATCGGTGGGTACGGTAGCACCGAGGCTGGTCTGGGCACGCCCGGAAGCCATCAGACCGATCCCGCGGGCAACGGTGATGCCTTCCTGGCCGCCTTCACGACCGATGGGACACTGGAATGGTGCACTTGGTACGGCGGGGCGGAATACGACGTCATCCATGGCGTGGCGGCGGCCGAAGGGCGTGTGCATGTGACAGGCTGGACCGAAAGCCCCTCCGGCATCGCCACGTCTGGGGCCCATCAGCCCACAAAAGGCCAGTTCGAGGATGCCTTCATCGCCACCTTCCGGCAGGACGGCGGCCTGCTCCACGCCACCTATCATGGCGCCGCAAGCGTGGACAAGGGGCAGGCCATCGCGGTGGAAGGGCACCGCATCGTCACCACCGGCTGGACCGGCAGCTCCACCGGCATGACCACGCCGGGGGTACACCAAGGCTTCTTTGGCGGAACGCTGGACGCCTACCTCGCCTGCCATGACACTTCAGGCACGCTGCTCTGGTGCTCCTACTATGGTGGCGGCCTGGCCGACCGCGGCTATGCGGTGACCTTGCGCAATGGGGTGGTCCACCTGGGCGGTGCCACGGAAAGCGGTCAGTACATCGCCACCCCAGGCACGCACCAGGCTTTTCATGGCGGCGGCGGTTGGGACGGATTCATCGCGCGCTTCACCGCTGATGGGCAGCGCATATGGGGCACCTACTACGGCGGCTATGACACCGACCTCGTTTACGCACTGGCGCATGAGCGCGATGGCGTGTACGCCACCGGCTCCACCAGCAGCGTGTTCGTCATGGGCGGCATGGGCGTGCACCAGCAACACTTCATGGGCGGTTTTTCCGACGCGTTCCTGGCGCGTTTCGGCAGCGCGGGCGAAAGACATTGGGGCACCTTTTACGGCGGCTATCTGGGCGATGCCGGACGCGGCCTCTCGGAGCGCGCCGGTTCCGTCTACCTGGGTGGCTTCACGGCAAGCACTTCATGGGTGAGCACCCCTGGCGGCCACCAGACCGCCATCGGAGGCAACGTGGACGTGATGCTCGCACGCTTCGCCTCGGGTTCGGTCGGCATCCCGGAGCCCACAGGGTGCACCGGCTCGATCACCTTGCACCCCAATCCCGCCAGCGATGCCATCCTGCTGCGCTGGCACCACGACGGTCCCGCACCCGATCGATGGTCCATGATCGATGCTTCCGGTGCCCTGGTCCTGGAAGGGAACACACCCGGGCAGGGACCTTTCCTGCTGCCGATCGATGCCACATCGCTGACATCCGGCCTATACCTGGTGCGGCTTTGGGGCGATGGTGTGGCGCACGGCGCACGGCTGATGATCGCGCGCTGAGCCTCGTCTACCTTCGCCGCCATGCACGCGGCATCCAAGGGGACAGGCCCACTCGCCGATCTGTTGGTGATCGAAACAGCGGCCGTGCTGGCGGGTCCTGCGGTGGGCATGTTCTTCGCCGAACTGGGCGCGCGCGTGGTGAAGGTGGAGAACAAGCGCGGCGGCGGTGATGTCACCCGTCAATGGAAGCTGCCTGGGGAGGACCCCGCTTCACCGGTGAGCGCCTATTTCAGCAGCGTGAACCATGGCAAGCAGCATCTAGCGCTGGATCTGCAGGACGCCACCGATCGTGCCCGTTTCGATGCGCTGCTGCGCGAAGCGGATGTGTTGATCACGAACCATCTGGCCGGGGATGCCGGCAAGCTCGGTCTTGATCGTGTGCGCTTGAGGTCCTTGAACCCGAAGCTGGTGCATGGCCACATCAAGGGATTCCGCGACCAGCCCGGCCGCCCGGCCTATGATGTGGTGCTGCAGGCGGAGACGGGCTTCATCAGCATGACGGGCACCGATCCGGACCACCTCGCCAAGCTGCCCATCGCGCTGGTGGATGTGCTGGCCGCGCACCAGTTGAAGGAAGGTCTGCTGGTGGCGCTGCTGCATCGCGCTCGCACCGGCCAGGGCGCCCATGTGGAGGTCTCATTGGAGGAGGCGGCGCTTGCGGGACTGATCAACCAGGCCAGCAACCATCTGATGGCGGGACACATCGCCGCGCCCATCGGCACCTTGCATCCGAACATCGCGCCCTACGGCGAGACCTTCTCCTGTGCCGACGGCGGACGTGTCATCCTGGCCGTGGGAAGTGATGCGCAGTTCAAGGCGCTATGCGGAGCGCTCCTACTGCCGGAGCTGATACGCGACGATCGTTTCACCAACAACGCGTCGCGCGTTCGACACCGGATCGAACTCGCTGCTTCCCTGGCACCAGCCATGGCGAAGTGGGACCGGAGCATCTTGCTGGATGCCTTGATCACCGCAGGTGTGCCCGCCGGTGCCGTGCTCCGCCTGGACGAGGTGCTGGCCACACCCGCCGCACGCGACATGGTGGTGGAGGAGACGATGGACGGCGTGGTGACGCGGCGGTTGAGGGGGAATGTCTTTCGGTTGGAATTCGAAGGTTGAGCAGTTGGAGGTTGTTTCGTGGACGGTCCCGGGTGCCGGCGCCCTTGATCGTCGCGAACATTCACACCGCCGTCTTGCGCTGGTGCTTCAACGCATCCTTCAGTACGAGGACCAGGCGCTTCGCCTCATCGTCATCCAAGCCTTTGCCGAAGACGACCTTCTTCCCCAGGTGCTCGAAGCCGAGCCGCTCGCCCCCGATCACCCACGGACTCTCATTCCACTGCCATTTCCAAGATGAACGATCGATGTCGATAAGACCGAGTTTCCGGATGTTGTCCACGAAGTAGTGGTTCGCCCGGCCGAGGCCGAAAAGACTGTCCTTGATGGTGAGCCTGCCGTCCTTCACCCGGTGGATCTCGAAGCCACGCAGGCGCCAGAGCGTGGCCCGGCCGATCTTCAACATGAAATAGGCCCAGAAGGCCAGAAAGACGAGCAGGTACTGGCGCAGCGGATCGTCCTGCGCCAGGTCCCGGCGTGCGATGAAGAGATAGATGCCGCATAGGAGCCAGGCGATGGACCAGACCACGAGCAGGTTCCTTTTCGCCGCTGGCAGCCGCGCGGCGATCACCACGGAAAGGCGTCCCTCACCGCGCTCCACGCTTACCCTTTCGCTCAGGTAGTCCATCGGGCCTTGGCGTGCTCCACCACCTCTTGGTAGAGTTCCTCGTAGCGCGGCAGCACCAGGTGCAGATCGAAACGCCGGGCCTGTTCCAGCGCACCATCACGGAATCGTCGCCGGCTTTCCTCGTTGTGCAGGATGCTCCAGGCATGGTCCGCCATGGTGTCCACATCGCCTACTGGTGCCAGCAGTCCACTCAAGCCATGGATGTTCACTTCAGGCAAGCCGCCGGTATCGCTGCTCACCACCGGCACACCGCTGGCCATGGCTTCCAAGGCCGCCAGGCCGAAGCTCTCGCTCTCGCTGGGCAGCAGAAAAAGATCGCAGGCCGCCACCACTTCCTCCGGCCGGGTCATCTTCCCCAAGAAATAGATGCCGCCACATTCCGCACTGTGCCGGCATTGGTTTTCTATCCGTTGCCGCTCCGGGCCATCGCCGATGAGCAGCATGCGCACGGGCAGGCGCTTCCGCAGGCGCTCATAGATGCGCACCACATCGTCCACACGCTTCACCGCGCGGAAGTTGGACACATGCGCCAACAGCAACTCGCCTTGCGGGGCGTAAAGGGCGCGCAACGCAGGGTCGGGCCGCTGGCTGTACTGGTCCATGCACACGAAGTTGGGTATGACCCGGATGCCTGGTCCGCCTTCATGCGCATGCTTCAGCGGAAAGTGCTCGTAGGTGTCCCGTTTGAGGCTTTCGCTCACGGCGGTGACCGCGTCGCTACGCTCCATGCTGAAGGTGATCACCGGCTCGAAGCTGGGATCGCGGCCCACCAGGGTGATGTCGGTACCATGCAGGGTGGTGATGAAGGGCACGTGGATGCCCTGCGCCTCCAGGATCTTCCTGGCCATCCAGGCCGCGCTGGCGTGGGGGATGGCGTAATGCACGTGCATCAGGTCCAATCCCTCGTACTTGGCCACGTCCACCAATTTGCTGGTAAGGACCAGTTCATAGGGCTGATAATCGAACAAGGGGTAATCGCTGACGCGCACCTCGTGGTAGTGTACGTTGGGGTGGTCACGCAGGCGCACGGGGCGGTCATAGGTGATGAAGTGCACCACATGGCCCTTGTTCGCCAGGGCCATGCCCAGCTCGGTGGCCACAACGCCGCTTCCGCCGAAGGTGGGATAACAAACGATGCCGATGCGCATGGGGTCGAATGGGTCGCTGGAGAACAGATCCGGCCCGCAAAGGTGCGCAACCCCGCTGTGACCATGCCCTGAAAACAATGCGGCGCGCGGACCATGGCCCGCCCGCCGCGAGGAAAGCTTGGTATCCCGATCAGCTGGGCATGCC